>CAYXQR010000108.1:0-10435 GCA_964466955.1 uncultured Nitrosospira sp. | reverse complement strand
TTCTCGATCCGGTGGCGGACAAGTTGATGGTGGCGGCAGCGCTGATCGTCCTGGTTTACCTGAGCAGACTGGATGCCCTGATCGCTTTTATCATCATCGGCCGGGAAATCACCATTTCCGCCCTGAGGGAGTGGATGGCACAGATCGGGAAAGGAAAAAGCATGGCTGTTTCCTTTCTGGGAAAGCTGAAAACCCTGTCTCAGATGGCTGCTATTCCGCTGCTGCTTTATCATGAAAAAATAGGCGAGAGTTTCGATCCGCAGGAAATCGGGACGTGGCTGATCTATCTGGCTGCCGTCCTTACACTATGGTCAATGGTTTATTATTTGAAAGTAGCCATCCCTCAGGCAGCAAAGCACGGCTGATTCGGATTTTATCCAACTCTTTCACAGGCACTTTCGGCTGGCGTGCCCGGCTCAAAACCTGGCCTCGAAGCCTGCATTCACGCTCGCGACCGTGCCGGGCAATGGATCCGGAAGGGGCTGCCTGGCCGTAATTGGTGGAATGTGCCGTGACAGGCGATAATAAGCCATTCGATGAGATTGAGAGATTGAGGAGATGAGCCTTGCCATCATTTGACGTGGTTTCGGAAGTGGACAAGCAGGAAGTGAGAAATGCGGTTGACCAGACGAACAAGGAGGTCAGCACTCGCTTCGACTTCAAGGGATCGGATGCTCGCGTGGAGCAGGCGGATTACACGTTGACTGTTTTTGCCGATGATGAGTTCAAGCTGGATCAGGTGCTGGACATCCTGACTGCGCGACTTGCCAAACGCAATGTGGATGTCCGCTGTCTTGACAGGGGGCAGGTGGAAAAGATAAGCGGCAACAAGGTCAAGCAGCAGGTTACGGTCAAGACTGGAGTGGAAAGTGAGCTGGCAAAAAAAATCGTCAGGCTCATCAAGGACAGCAAGCTCAAGGTGCAAGGCAGCATCCAGGGTGACGCCGTGCGTGTTGCGGGGGCAAAGCGTGACACGCTGCAGGAGGCGATTCAGCTGATCAGGAAATCCATCACCGAATTTCCGCTGCAATTCCAGAACTTCCGCGACTGATTTCGTAGATTTTACGCAGGACGAACTCTTCTGAGGGGTGGCAGAGACGGAGTTGGATCAATGAGGCGCGGCTACAGGGTAGGTCGCACGAAGGGGCACGTCCGGTTCTTTCTTCTATAAGCCTGATACCCACCGTTCGTACAACTGACGGGAGACCTCGTTCAGCGCGGAAATCCTCCGCGGCAAATCGGCTTGCATTGCCTGCGGAGACTGGACGGCCGGTCCGGTGCTGTACGCAATTTCGCTGGCACCGATTTCGCACCAGTTCTTTACCATTTCTTCCGTCATTTCAACGTGGCATTGTAAGGCCAGGTGCTTCTCCAGCGCGAATGCCTGGTTTTTGCAATAAGGGGTCGAGAGGAGGAGCGTGGCGCTATCCGGAATGGTGAAAACTTCTCCGTGCCAGTGAAACGCCTCGAATTTCCGTATGGACCCGAACCAGTATCGTGCGCCAGGATGATCGGCGACGCTGGCTTCCCCCCAGCCGAGTTCCTTGTAGGGCGCATTGCATACTCTGCCGCCAAGGGCTTTTGCCATCAATTGCCCTCCCAGGCAATGGCCCAGTACGGGGATATTCTTTTCGATGGCATTCCGGATGAGTGACAGTTCCGGGGCTATCCATTCCAGATCGTCGTTCACGCTCATGGGTCCACCCATGAAGACCAGCCCGCTGAATGGTTCAGTGTTGACTGGGACGGCTTCTCCGGAATCTATCCTGATGAGTTGCCAGGGAATGGCGCGGGCATCAAGAAATGCGGCGAGATAACCAGGCCCTTCGGCAGGAAAATGCCTGAAAATAGCCACTGGTTTCATGAACGGGGCAAGCAGTATCCGATCGGGAAGCGGATCATTCAGTATGGCTGGCGCAGGAGATAGTCAGTGCTCGACCAAAGGCGGGAGTAAAGTGTTAGCGGGCAACGTGCCAGGGAGCGATTTCCGCATCGCCGATCATCCGCTGATTCATGACACGCACACCGTCAAAATCCGCTCGCTCATGAGCGCCAACAAGATACGTGCCCGTTTTCACTAGAATTTCCACCTGGCCGCTGGCGACGGCCACGCTGCCGCCTTCAGGCCATTTGCTGACGCTGAAGCGGGTTCCCGTATCCCTGATATAGGTGGTACCCACCTTGACCTGCAATTTATCAGGTCTTTCGCCGTTGACGCTAAAAAAAGCATTTCCCCTGAGCAATTCGATCTGGGGAGGCTCGGTATTACTTACTGCAACACTGCTGTCGGCATCAAGGCTGACGTCGATTTCCGGTGTCGCTGCAAAGGTCTGGCGCTGCCCTGACACCGTTTCGAGGAGCCGTATCTTCAGCGGCTTGGCGATGAACCAGGACGCCAGGCCCAGGCTCACGGCGGTGGCAACGATGGAGCCGTGCACGACGAAGGGCCGCCACCAGCGGTTACGAACTATGGCAGACACAAGTTATCGGGAGTCCGGGAATGGTGATCACGGACGTCAGGATCGCAATACGCATGTCAATATCTCTGCCGAGCCGGCTATCGACGAACCACCCGATCACGACCCAGGGCTTCTCCAAAAGGTTATTCCCTGGAAGGATCAGTCACGAACCCGATTCGTACCAGTCCGGCTTTCGCTGCAATGGACATCACCTTCGCCA
Organism: uncultured Nitrosospira sp.; assembly: GCA_964466955.1. GTDB lineage: Bacteria > Pseudomonadota > Gammaproteobacteria > Burkholderiales > Nitrosomonadaceae > Nitrosospira. The sequence goes on along the minus strand of CAYXQR010000108.1, from coordinate 7,756 downwards.
CCTGTTCGTAGTGAACGTGCTTGTCGGCCCGGATATGGAGTTCCATATTGGAATTCTGTTGTATCGCTGCGGCAAAACGAGGCGCCAACTGATCCATTGTGACGGGTTCACCATTCCAGTATAGAGTGGAATCGTCCTGAAGAGCAAATTCGATATGCTCCGGCTGCGTGATATTGGGGCTGCTCGATGCTTTGGGAAGGTCTATTTTAACCGAATGGGTCAATAACGGCGCGGTAATGATAAAGATGACCAGCAGTACCAGCATCACGTCCACCAGCGGCACCACATTGATCTCCGCCGTCGGCATCTGACGGTCGCTTCCGTCCATGCTGCCGAATGCCATTACGACCTCCTTTCACCGGGTGCGGCCACTGGCGCGGCCAGAGGTGTGACCACCCGCAGCGAGCGCTCATCCCCCGCCGAACTGTTGGTTTTTGATCCGACGGTGATCAAGACGAAGAGATCGTGGGCAAAGGCATCCAGGCGTGCCAGCCAGATGCGGTTGCGCCGCACAAACGTATTGTAGGCCAGGACCGCGGGAATGGCGACAGCCAGCCCGAGCGCTGTCATGATCAATGCTTCGCCCACCGGTCCGGCAACTTTGTCCAGCGTGCCCTGACCGGACAAACCGATCTGCACCAGCGCATGGTAGATAGCCCATACCGTTCCGAACAGCCCGATATAAGGCGCTGCCGAACCTGCCGACGCCATTACTGTAAGGCCGCTTTCAACCCGGTTTGCTTCCTGATGCAGGCCGTTGCGCAGCACGCGCGTAATGAATTCGCTGGCTCCGCCCGATGCCGCGAGTTTCTGCAGGCTGTGCTTTTCGGAATCGGCTGCGTCCATGGCCTGTCGTGCCAATTGGGCAAAGGCGTTGTCCTCGGGGCTTTCCTTGAGTGTCGAATCGACTTCATGCAGCGAGCCCGCGCTCCAGAACCGCTTGAGAAAGGCGTCGGCGCGCTTGCCGGCAACGTAATTCGATATGCTCTTGGTAAGGATGAGGTACCAGCTTGCCACCGATAACGCGAGCAGAAGCAGCAGCACGGTAATGCCGACGCCATCGAGCTGCGCCAGAAAATTGGCAAATCCGAGATTTGTTTGCATGGGAATCAATCTCCTTGGAGTACAAAATTGAAAGGTTGCAGGGCGACGGCGCGTACCGGCAGCCCGTTGCGCAGCGGCGGGTTGCAGCGCCAAGTTTTTACCGCGGTCATGGCAGCCTCGTCGAGCCGTTTGAAACCGCTGCTATCGACCACTTGCGCGACATTGACATGTCCTTGCTCATCCAGTTCCACGCGTAAAACCAGCTTCCCCTCTTCACCGAGCCTGCGCGACAGCGGCGGATATGCGGGCGCATTCAGATGCGGACATGCGACGGACAATTCCGACGAAAGCGTTACCGGACCCGCCGGCATTTGCGGCGCGGGCGGTGCTTCAACCACCGGTTCGGGGGGAGGTTCCGGTGATGGTTCCAGTGCGGGTTCCGGGGGAGGGGGAGGTGCGACCGGTTCGCTCTCGGTGACGACAGGCGCCTTTGCCACCAGTTGGCGCGCAGGCGGCTTCTTCTCCGGCTTGGGTTTGGGCGGAGGGGGAGGGGGGGCGGGTTTGGGCTCTTCCTTCGGCACGGATGAAGGAATGAAGTTCACGATCAATGTCGCCAGCTGCTGAGGCGGGGGAATCAATTTCTGCTTGAAGAGGAAATACAGCAGTCCGCCATGCAGCGCAATGACGAATATGAGCCCAGGCAGGGAAATGTTCTGGAATCTCATGGGTTTTTCGAAGAAGCGGATTTCGGTACGGTATTTCGCGCAAGCCATTCTTCCACGAACTGACGGCTGACGACGCCAGTCTTGACCTGCCGCTGGTGCTTATCGTCATAGAAATAGGTTCGCGGCACTTCGCCGTACCAGCGCGGATCGATTTCAAGCCGCAACCGTTCCGGCATATCTTCTGCAAAGACCCACTGTTCCGCCTTGCTCAAACCGTACCCTTCCACCCTCGCAACGAGTTGCGGAATATCATTGGCCGTGTCGGTGGCAATCAGGACGACGTCTAGTTCAGGATGAGTGCGTTTGAGCTCGCTGAACATTTTCAGTTCGGTCGGGCAATACTGGCAATCGAGCGACCACAATACAAGGACAAATGGCTTTCGTTCCCGCGGCGCCAGGATTTGTCCAAGGCTGCCGCTTGTAAAAGAGCGAACTATTTCAGTGGCGCTGGCAGGAGGGGTCAGACCAAGCGCCAGTACAAAAAGCATCAGACGAATTCCTTGCAGCCAATGCACGCAGCGTGACCCGCCCGGCTTGAGCGTCAGGGGATGCGCGGTCCCGGCGCGGCCGGGAAGATGTGATTTCAATCCAGAAATACTAGGCATTCAGCATGGGTAATGCAAATCTAATTAAGAATCACTTGCAATTCAGGCCGGAATTTTATCATCAATCGGATCAATCTACATAGCCTCATATCAGATTTTTCGTCACTTTTTCAAACAAGAACAAACTTCGAACCGATTGGATCCCATAAACCTGTCCTGGTAAGGATGATAGGCGGGATGCGCCAATATCTCAATGCGACAAATTGTCGCAGGAATTCGGGTGGCAAGCGGGGAAAGCGGGTTTTTATTTCTTCCCCGAGGCGGTGGCATTGCCGCAAACCCGGTCTTCACCCCGATTTTAACCTGCTCTCTAAATCGTCCGTCGCAACAAGCCTGATTTTTTCGCTGCCACGCATAGTAAAAGCCTGATTTTCTGCGCGAACTTTTTCGAAAAATCAGGAAAATTTGCTAACATTGCTCAAGCATCGAATCGGCGTTACCGTTTCGTTCCTTTTTCATAGGCAAATCATCCTGGCCACTCAACAGGAATTTTCCAGATTTCTGGCTGAAACTGAACGGCGCGCCTACAAACAGGCTTTATTCGCGGTGCGCGATGAACATATCGCGCTGGATATCGTTCAGGACGCGATGGCAAAGCTCATCGAAAAGTATGCTGGCAAGCCGGCAGAGGAATTGCCCCTCCTGTTCCAGCGCATCCTGCAAAATACCATACGGGATTTCTATCGGAGGCAGAAGACGCGTTCTTTGTGGACGACCTTGTTTTCCTCATTTGCGCCCGCGCAGGGCAAGGAAAACGAAGATTATGACGTGCTGGAAACTTTGCAGGCGGATGCATCCTCCAACTTTATCAACCCACATGAACAACTGGAGCAATCTCAGCTTATCCATCTGATCGAAGAAGCGATTAAAACCCTGCCGGCACGTCAACGGGAAGCTTTTTTACTGCGTTACTGGGAGGAAATGGACGTGACGGAGACGGCAAGAGTCATGGGATGTTCTGAGGGGAGCGTAAAAACACACTGCTCGCGGGCAACTCATGCACTTGCCGTAATGCTGAGAAAAAACGGAATCGAGCTATGAACGAACGTGAGGCGGGGAAAAAAGTGGCAGGGCTGCTGGATCAGGGCCTGGAGGATATCGACAGTGATATTCTGGGCAAGCTCCAGACCGTGCGCCGAACGGCCGTGGAAAGCTATCAAGTGCGCGCAGAGGCGGTAGCGGTGGGTTCTGACGGTTCCTTGCGGGGGGGATTTTTTTACTGGAGGGGAGGAGCAAGAACAGTGCTTGCGGCACTGGCGCTGTTATTTGCCCTGACAGGCATGCTCTACTGGCAGACTCTTCAGCAAGGCGACGAAAATGAGGAAATCGAGATCATGCTGCTGGCGGACGAGCTGCCGATAGACGCTTATTTCGACGACGAGTTCGGTTCATGGTTAGATCATTCCTAGCAGCAACGGCGCTATGCTTCCTGATCTGGGGGCCCGTGCACGCGAGCCCGCCCTTATGGGAACAGTTGAATCCGCAGCAGCGGGAAGTTCTGGCTCCGCTGGCGGAAGAATGGAACAGCCTGGATGCCGCGAAGAAAAAGAAATGGCTGGGTATTGCCAAACGCTATCCGGAGATGACGCCGGGGGAGCAGCAACGCACCCGCTCGCACATGCGCGACTGGTATTCCCTGACTCCGGAACAGCGTGAGCTGGCGCGAGAGAAATATAAAACGATAAAGAAGCTGCCACCCGAAAAACGGCAGGAAATAAAGCGGAAATGGCGAGAACAACATGAAGCCGGGAGAGAGCATTAGTCTTTGTCGGCCCTGCCTGGCGATCCTGTCGCCTGTCTTCCTTCCCCGCCCAATGATGAATTTACCGCCCTGCCATCCCGGCAGGAACGGCCTCTTCCTATCGAATGAATTTATGCAATGATGAGCATTTCCGCCCTCGGCTTATGGCGGCGACTGTTGAGCATGATTTATGAATCGCTGATTCTGTTCGCCGTCCTGTTTATTGCCGGGTTCATTTTCCATCTTGTATTTCGCGATACGGCTTCTCCTTATTTCCGGCCGGCGTTCCAGCTTTATCTGCTTGTCGTGGCGGGAGGATACTTTACATGGTTCTGGACGCATGGGGGGCAGACCCTGCCCATGCAGACATGGAAGCTTCGCGTGGTGAACGCGGATGGCGGCGCGATTTCTCCGAAGCAGGCAATAGCACGTTACCTGTTTGCCGTGATCGGCATTTTTTTGCTGGGATGCGGGATATTCTGGGCTTTATTCGACCGTGAGCGTCTGTTCCTGCACGATCGGCTGGCGGGTACCCGGGTGATAGGAATAGAAAAACGGGAGGAAATGTCTCGCGGCTCAGAAGAGCCCGAGAACCACGGCAACGAGGGCGCGTAGCCGTTTTTTCCCATCAGGCTGTGCCGCCCACCGTCAAACCGTCTATTCGCAAGGTAGGCTGGCCTACGCCCACGGGTACACTCTGGCCTTCCTTGCCGCATGTGCCGACGCCGGGATCAAGTGACATGTCATTGCCGATCATCGAGACGCGCGTCAGCACATCGGGTCCGTTGCCGATGAGGGTGGCGCCTTTTACGGGATAGGAAATTTTTCCGTTCTCGATCATATACGCTTCCGCAGCGGAAAAAACAAACTTCCCACTGGTGATATCCACCTGGCCCCCGCCGAAATTTACTGCATACAGGCCATGCTTCACCGAAGCAATGATTTCCTCCGGGTCCTTATCCCCGTTCAGCATATAGGTATTGGTCATGCGCGGCATCGGGATGTGCGCGAAAGACTCGCGGCGGGCGTTGCCCGTGACGGGAACATTCATCAGGCGCGCGTTAAGGCTGTCCTGCAGGTACCCCTTGAGTATGCCGTTTTCGATCAATACCGTGCATTGGGTAGGATTTCCCTCATCATCGACGTTGAGCGATCCACGGCGCCGGGCGAGGGTACCGTCATCCACCACGGTGACACCTGCCGCTGCTACGCGTTCCCCAATACGGCCGGAAAATGCCGAGCTGCCTTTCCGGTTGAAATCGCCTTCGAGCCCATGTCCAATGGCCTCATGCAGCAGTATGCCGGGCCAGCCGGCACCAAGCACGACCGTCATGGTTCCCGCAGGCGCGGGCTTTGCTCCAAGGTTGATGATCGCCTGGTGCACCGCTTTCGCTGCATAATCCCGCAGTATGTCATCGGTGAAGTAGGCATAGTCGAAGCGCCCGCCTCCCCCCGCCACTCCTTGCTCACGCTTGCCATTCTCTTCCGCGATGACTTGCAGCGAGAGCCGCACCAGAGGCCTTACATCCGCCGCCAGCAGACCATCGCTGCGCGCGATCAGGACCACCTCGTATTCTCCGGCAAGGGACGCCATGACCTGAATGATGCGCTTGTCGAGCGCGCGGGCATAGCCTTCGAGTTTTCCAAGCAAAGCAACCTTCTCGGCATCGGCAAGACTGGCGATCGGATCGTCCGGCAAGTAAAGCTCGCGCCCCTTGCTGTGTCTGACCATCGGCGCCGACTGGGCGAGGCCATGGCGTGCGATGGCGCGCGTGGCCTGCGCAGCCGAGACCAGCGCCGGCATGCTGATATCGTCGGAGTAGGCAAATGCCGTCTTGTCCCCGCTGACAGCCCTTACACCCACGCCCTGATCGATGTTGAAGCTGCCCGACTTGACGATGCCTTCCTCCAGCGACCAGCCTTCAGCGCGGCTGTACTGAAAATACAGATCAGCATAATCGACGTGATGCGAGAGCATCTGGCCGAAAACGTTCTGCAATCCAGCGTTGTCGATCTCGTAAGGCGCAAGCAGACAGCTGTTGGCTGTTGCGAAAAGGTCACTGGTCTGGGTGGCTTGTTCCATAATGGCTTTCCTATGAAAAAATCGGCAGGACCCGGCGCGGGTTCAGCACTGCCGCAGCGTCCGGTGGTTCAGGGCGGGCAGGCTGTTGCGCAGGCTGGCCTGATACTCCGGATCGATATCGGCTACGACCACGCCTGGTCCGCGCGGCAAACGGTCGAGCACCACGCCCCAAGGGTCCACGATCATGCTGTCTCCATGGGTTTCGCGTCCATTAATATGATAACCCCCCTGGGCAGGCGCGACCACATAAGCGAGATTCTCGATCGCCCGCGCCCGGATCAGCGTTTCCCAATGTGCCTTGCCCGTAGTTGCAGTGAAAGCGGCAGGGGCAAAAATGATATCCACCCTCCCCATGGCCCGATAGAGTTCCGGGAAGCGCAGGTCATAGCAGATGGACAAGCCGATGCGGCCAAAAGGGGATTCTACGGCGACCACCGCGTTGCCCGCCTCGATGGTTCCCTCCTCGGCATAACGCTCGTTTCCAAGTTCCAAGCCAAAAAGATGAATCTTGTCGTAGCGCGCAATCTGGTCACCGTTATCATCGTATATCAGGCAGCTGTTTCGTACCTTGTCCGGTCGCGATGAAACCAGGGGCACGGATCCACCTACCAGCCATATGCCAAGGCGCCTCGCGGTCCTGCTCAAAAATTCCTGTATAGGGCCGTGATTATCCTGTTCGCACGCCGCTACCCGATCGGCATCCTCCATTCCCATGATGCAGAAATATTCCGGCAGGGCGGCGAGCCGGGCGCCGCGCGAAGCTGCGATGTCGAGAAGCCGCCCCGCTTCTTCCAGGTTGGCTGTGACGTTGGGCCCGGCTGCCATCTGGATGGCGGCTACACGAACCGGATCCTTGCGTGAGTTTTGCCGCGTCTGAGCGTTGCCGGCAGTCGGATTATCGGACATATCCATGCGTCGTTTGGGCCCGCTTATAGATATAATGTCGTTTTCATGTTTGTGGTTTCATTCCGTCCCCGGGAAGGGTATACGAGCGAATCGGCCTTGAGGGGCAGGACAAATGCCTCAAAATGGAAGAGTAACGTAAAACGATGTGCCTTTAAACCCTTCGTTACTTTTTGTCACTCAATTCGTCCTGAATAATCATTAGTCATGCAACTCGGGAATGATCGTTTGTGGTTGAAACCAATGCAGCCGCGTTCATGCGTCTTATGGTTTCGCTGCGGGGATCACTCGTCTCGCTGATCAGGCCTTTCCGCCCATTGCCCCTGCGCTTTGTCCGATATCTTGATTACGATCGGGTCTGCCCAGGTTCCCCTGATATCGTATTCGTTCGGAGTGCTGGGAGGCTTCTTCAGCGCGGGGCGTGCAATTACTGAAGCCATGCCGACCACCGGGGTGACCAGCCCGAAAGACGGCGTGACCTCGATATGCAACCGCTGGGTTTTTGCCGCCAGATTCATTTCCCCTTGCATGACGACTTTTGCCGAGGGCCCATCGATGCGAAGCCCTTCGGTGGCTGCGACGCCGTCGTTGATTCTGATATCCCCGGTGATCTCGTCGAAACCGAAACCCTCACTGAATACATCATGGAAGTCCA
>CAYXQR010000107.1:0-13523 GCA_964466955.1 uncultured Nitrosospira sp. | reverse complement strand
AAATATGGCTTTTCGGCACATTCTTCAGGCGTCTGATCAGGAAATTGTCGATACGCTGACCCTCGCTGTCCTCACCGACAACTTCGGTGACAGCAGGGTTTAAATGAAATTCTTTGCGTAAATCCTTCAGTCTACTTATACTTGCCAATTCAAGGTCCCAGCATGTCCTTTATCCAGTGCAGGGTAGCGCTGTCGATGGGATTTCCCCGAAGGATGGAGGCCGACCCCAGGATCTGGTTAATGTCGCTCACCAATAATAAAGTAGCGATAGTAATGGATTTGCGCGCTCAAAGCACACGTCGATTTCAGTTTTCAGTTTCGTAGCGTCTGCGTGGATGCAGTCCTGATCGAAACCTGATTGACACTAAAATTTTCTGATCCTGCTCGCAAGGCGAAAAGCAGGGTCACTGTGACACGCCAGAGAATAGTCATCTTAAACTTAGCAGCAGGCTCCATAACCATGATCAAGTTGTCTGACTAAAGCTCGTATACGCTGCGCAAGAGTCGTTCTTTCGCGCGTAGGCTTGTCTGCCCGTGGCCAGAGCGCGGGAGGCATAAAATGAAACGCATGTTATTCAATGCGACACAGCCGGAAGAATTGCGTGTCGCCATTGTCGATGGTCAAAAACTGATCGATCTCGACATTGAATCCGCCGGCAAGGAACAACGCAAAAGCAACATCTATAAAGGCGTCATCACACGTCTCGAACCCAGCCTGGAAGCCGCCTTCGTCGAGTATGGCGGTGAAAGGCACGGTTTTCTCCCATTCAAGGAAATCTCCCGTTCCTATTTCAAGGATAGCGCGGACTCCGCTCGCGCCCGGGCAATGGATGCGCTCCGCGAAGGTCAGGAGCTCATCGTTCAGGTGGATAAGGATGAGCGCGGCACCAAGGGCGCCGCGCTTACAACCTATATTTCTCTTGCCGGCCGCTACCTGGTGCTGATGCCCAATAATCCGCGCGGGGGCGGGGTTTCGCGCCGCATAGAAGGGGAAGAACGCGCCGAGTTGCGTGACGTGATGTCCCATTTGAACATCCCTTCAGGCATGAGCATTATTGCCCGTACTGCCGGAATAGGACGAGCCGAGGACGAGCTTCAATGGGACCTCAACTACCTGCTGCAACTATGGCGAGCCATTGAAGACGCCTCCAAGAGCCAGAGTGGCGCTTTCCTGATTTATCAGGAGAGCAGCCTGGTCATACGCGCCATACGTGATTATTTCAATCAGGAAATCGGCGAGATCCTGATCGATACGGAAAGCATCTTTGAACAGGCATGCCAGTTCATGAGCCATGTGATGCCGGCCAATGTCAGTCGCGTCAAGCTTTACCGCGACGATGTACCGTTGTTTTCTCGCTTTCAGATCGAGCACCAGATCGAAACTGCTTATTCACGCCAGGTCACGCTGCCCTCGGGCGGTGCGATCGTGATTGACCATACGGAAGCGCTGGTCTCGATCGATGTGAATTCGGCAAGGGCCACGCGTGGCTCCGATATCGAGCAGACAGCGCTGAACACGAACCAGGAAGCCGCGGATGAAATTGCGCGTCAATTGCGTCTGCGCGACCTGGGAGGACTGATAGTTATCGATTTCATCGATATGGAAGTCGCCCGCAATCAGCGTGAGGTGGAGAACCGGTTGCATGATGCTTTGCGCTACGACCGTGCCCGCGTGCAGATGGGCAAGATTTCACGGTTCGGCCTATTGGAACTGTCCCGGCAACGCCTGCGTCCTTCTCTGGGAGAGAGCAGCTATATATCCTGCCCCCGGTGCCACGGTACGGGTCATATACGCGGCACGGATTCATCGGCATTGCATATTCTGCGAATTATTCAGGAAGAGGCCATGAAGGAGAATACTACCGTCCTTCATGCTCAGGTACCGGTTGATGTGGCTACCTACCTGCTGAACGAAAAGCGCTCGGAAATTCACGCCATCGAGGCACGCTTGAAGGTGAGCATCATCCTGATCCCGAATGTCTATCTGGAAACCCCCAACTACAGCGTTACCCGGCTGCGCCATGACGATGTAAAGCCGGGCGAAGCACCGACCAGCTATCATCTTGTGGAGAAACCGCTTCAGGAGATTCCTCTTCCCGTAAGCGTACAGGAAAACAAGGCGGCGCGTCCGCAAGCCGCGGTAAAAGGCATAACGCCGTCACAACCTGCTCCGGTACGTGAACAGCTCGCGCAACAGCCCGTGCAGCCTTCTCTCCTGGACAGGATATTCAACTGGTTCAAGCAGGGGCCCAGACCGGAACAGTCTGTCCTTCCTGCCCCGACAAGCCCCGGCACCCAGCGGATTGAGCGAACGCATGGACGCAGGGATCGCGGACGCGAGGCGTACACCGGAGAACATGAAAAGACCCCTCGCCCTGTTCCGCGGACACGAGACAGCGTTCAGGCTATCGGCACCGCGGGCACATCGAATCAGCCATCGGAGACGACTCTTCAGCGTCCGGAACGAGGCGATTTGAAATCTCAGGGCGAGCGGGCCGCGCAGAAAAAACATCCCCGGCCTCCGCGCGAAGAAAAAATCCGGTCTGCCGTCAAGTCTACCCCGGATGAGCAGGTCGTGTCCGAGGAACTGGTACAGCCGACGCAAGCGGAAGAAGGTGGGCGCAGAAGGCGGCGCGGTGGGAGGCATCGCGATCGCGAACGTGGCGAACGAACACCCCGCGAAGTACTGGAAACTTCGACAAAGGAGGCTCATGCCGGACAAGCGGCGGATGAGGAAGCGCGTGGCGAAAAACCGCTGCCAGTGCCGGATATCACTGCCGCAGCAGTAGTGGAAACGTCCGCGCTGGTGCTGGGGTCTTCCGCCTTTGAGGCGCATGACCTGCTCCAGCCTGGAGAAGAACTCCCTGCCGAACCTTTGCTTGTACTGCCTCCACAGAATTCTGCTTCCGTTTCAGAAAGCGAGGCGACCGAGGAACCCGCAACAGCATCGGCAAATCCAGTATCTCCGGATATGGATATGGAAATTGAACCGATCCAGTCCGAGGCTGCTCAGGAACGCAGCATGGAATCCTCTCCGGAACCCGCGGCCACGCTTCCGGAACCAGAAGAAGTGGAACATCGCGCTGAAACGGTTCCCGTTGAAGCAAATCCAGCGACGGAAACAACTGTACCCATGACAGAACAGGAGAAAAGTCGCCTGGCCGCAGCCCGGCATGAGCCTGAACCCCTGGATCTCAGCAAAAACGGTCTGATCATGATCGAAACGCTTCCGGAGAAAATAAAGCCCGCTTCAAACGATGAAGAGGCGGAAACCGCGCTCCCGCCACGGCGAAGGAGACAAACGCCACCAGCGGTCCTGGACCAGCAGGAGCCACTGGTACAGGTGGAAACACAGAAATAAGTGCGGGTTCCTGTGTTTCAAAAAAAGCGGGGTAAATCACCCCGCTTTTTGATTTTTGGATACATGCTGCCTTGTTCGTCCGTTCGGCGTCCGTCGCGCATCTTATGTCGTCCCGAACTCGGGACTTTGGCAAATAGCCACCGTTCAGGATGACTATGCAATAATGATCCCGATAGCTGCGAGGGCTTACCGTAGACGTACCGAACGATTTCGATCAGATCCGGTCATCCACATCGAGGCAATCCATCGATGCCATCTCGTTACGGATGCGATTGAGCAAGCCCTTTCCCGCTTCCTCCACCATATTCAGCACATGCTCGAATCCCAGGCTTCCTCCAAAGTAGGGATCCGGCACTTCCTGTATCCCTTCGGCGAATCTTTCACCATACTGCATGAAGAGGCCCAGCTTGTAACTGTGGTGGGGAGGACATTCCCGCTCCAGCAGGGCCAAGTTGCCACGGTCCATTGCCAGAATGTAATGAAAAAATTCAAAGTCCCTTTTTTCCACGCAACGGGCCCGCAATCGGCTCGTGTCGTAACCACGACGTTCGGCTGCTCTTTGCGCCCTGTCATCCGGCGCTTCTCCCGCATGAAAATCATGCGTACCGGCTGAATCGATATAGATCGCATGCTCGAAGCCGGCAGTTCGTACCTGATGCCTGAACACAGCCTCTGCCGTGGGAGAGCGGCAGATATTTCCCATGCACACAAACAGAACATTCGTCGTGCTGCTTTTATCCTTGTTCATCTCGTCGAAATATATTGATTTAATCTGTTCTATCCTGCGCCTGCCTTGCGGCGATCTTTCTCCATGTAATCACACGTAATCAGTAGGGCAGTAGGGCATCGGGCATGACCTGGAGGATTGCCCGGCGGAAATCCTGCTGTATACGCTCCAATGCAGTCTCATTATCCGCTTCGAACCGCAACACGATCACCGGCATGGTGTTGGACGACCGGGCAAGACCGAACCCGTCCTTGTACTCCACCCGCAGCCCGTCAGTCGTGATGATACGCTCCGGGTTGTCAAAACAGGCCGTCTCTTGCAACCGGGCGATTATCGCGTAGTTTTCCCCTTCCTTCAGCCTGATCTGCAATTCGGGTGTGCTGACCGCATCCGGTATGGCGGCCAGTTCGGCATCGATATCCATCCTGGAACTGAGCAGTTCCAGCAGGCGCGCCCCGGCATAAAGCCCGTCGTCAAACCCGTACCAGCGATCATTGAAAAAGATATGCCCGCTCATCTCCCCTGCCATCAGCGCTCCGGTTTCCTTCAGCTTGCCCTTGATAAAGGAATGGCCCGTCTTCCACATAATGGGTTCGCCACCATGCTGTTCGACCCACGGCGCCAGGTTGCGCGTGCATTTCACATCGAAAATGACACGCCCTCCGGGATGACGGGACAGAACGTCCGCGGCGAACAGCATGAGCTGACGGTCCGGGTAGATGATGGAGCCATTCCTGGTCACCACCCCCACGCGGTCGCCATCTCCATCGAAGGCAAGGCCTATTTCGGCATCGCCTGTTTCCAATGTCCGGATCAGGTCGCGCAGGTTGTCCGGCACGGATGGATCGGGATGATGGTTGGGAAAATTGCCATCCACCTCGCAAAAAAGCTCCGTGACCTCGCACCCAAGCCTGCGATACAGATCGGGCGCATATTTGCCCGGAATACCGTTGCCGCAATCCACCACGATTTTCAATGGCCGGGCAAGCTTGACGTCACCGACGATACGCTGAAGATAGGCTTCTGCGATGTCGTGCCTGCGGTAACTGCCCTCTCCCTCCGCAAGATCGCCGGTTTCCAGGCGCAGGCGCAGCGCCTGGATGGAGTCAGCTGCGAGGGTTTCGCCTCCCAACACCATCTTAAGGCCGTTGTATTCAGGCGGATTATGACTTCCGGTCACCATCACGCCCGAGTAAGCGCACAACGTATGAGCAGCAAAGTACAGCATGGGCGTTGCCACCATCCCCACGTCGATCACATCAATGCCGCTTCTCTGCAGGCCTTCCGCCAGCGCCTGCGCCAACTCCACTCCGGACAGTCTGCCATCACGCCCTATCGCCAGCGATGTCAGCCCGCGCGCCCGCGCTTCCGAACCGATAGCCTGGCCGATTCCTCTGACAATTTCGGTGGTCAACGTCTTCCCGAAGATGCCGCGAATATCGTACGCCTTGAAAATCTCCGTTGGAAACGATTGTATTGGATCAGCGAGGGTCAATTTACATGCTCTGAGTTGGTTGAACGATAAAAAGGGCCGCGTAGCGCGGCTCTCATCTCATGCCCGGCCGGAACGAGCGTAGCAATGAAGATCAGTGGTGCCCTGCCCCTGCGCCTCCCCTGAGCGTGTAGTGCGTCCCACAGTATGGGCACAGGGCTTCTCCCGTATCCGTAATGGGCAAAAACACGCGCGGGTGCGAGTTCCACAAGAGCATGGATGGCATCGGACAATGAAGGGGCAGGTCGTCGGCGGTCACTTCGATCTGACGCTCCTTGTTCGCGGCGGCAGGGTTTTGCATGGATTGATTCCTCGGTCGTAACAATATCAGTCAAACTGCATCAAACATGGGTAAGCCAGTCTGCGTGCCTGTCGCTCCTGCCTGTGGCACATTCGAAAAACATGTCTTGCAGCTTTTCGCTGACGGGTCCCCTTTTACCGCTGCCAATCATGCGATTGTCCAGTTCGCGAATCGGGGTCACTTCCGCGGCGGTACCGGTAAAAAAAGCCTCATCGGCACAATATACCTCGTCACGCGTGATACGCCTCTCGATCACCGGAATGCCGATTTCCGTCGCCAGTTCGATGATGGAAGCGCGTGTAATCCCCTCCAGACAGGAGGTCATGTCCGGCGTGTAGATCTTCCCATGCTTCACGATGAAGATGTTCTCGCCCGCCCCTTCCGCCACATAACCGTCGACATCCAGCAACAGCGCTTCGTCATAGCCGTCAGTGGCGACTTCCTGATGCGCGAGTATGGAATTCGCGTAAGTCGTGACTGACTTGGCGCGGCACATGTTGACGTTGACATGATGCCTCGAGAACGAGGAAGTCTTGACCCGGATGCCGTTTTCCATGCCATCCGCCCCGAGATATGCGCCCCACGGCCAGGCCGCGATGGCGACATGCACCGAAAGCGTCGTGGCTGAAATGCCCATGGCCTCCGAGCCGTAATAGACGATAGGCCGGATATAGCACGACTTCAGTTTGTTCTGCCGCACCATATCGCACTGGGCCTCCATCAGCGTGGCCTTGTCATAGGGCATCTTCATCATGAAGATGTGTGCCGAATTGAAAAGACGATCGGTATGTTCCTTCAGGCGGAAAATCGCCGGACCCCGAGCCGTTTCATAAGCACGCAGACCTTCGAATACGCCCATGCCATAATGCAGGGTGTGGGTAAGCACATGAGTGTTGGCGTCGCGCCACGGAACGATTTTTCCATCGCTCCAGATCACGCCGTCGCGGTCAGCCATGGACATTCAGAAAACTCCCCGGAAGGTAAATCAAACCCGCATATTCTAACTTATTTTCACTCACGGAATGAACACGCCGGGGGACACCCGGCCAGATAAAAGCCGCTGGCTGCCAAAGGCAACCTTTTCATTTTCGCTTATCTGATCTATGCAGGCAGAGGCCCAAGAATCTCGTTCCACAACTGTAGCACCGCTTGGCGCTCCTCTTTCAGGCAATCCTTGTCCACCCGCGCAAACTTCTGCGACGCGGCATCCGCCGAGGCGATTCCCGACAGATCGGAATCTCCGCTCAATCGCAGCCGATGCTGTGTGCGCCGGAATTCACGATAGGCATCGAGCACCCGCACGGCGGAAATCCCGTCGATAAGATCCAGCTTACCGGCAAGTCGCAAGAGCCCGATATTTCCGATATTGCCTGTCAGCACTTCATGATCGCACGCATGGAGCAAAACCAGATACTGCACAATGAACTCGACATCGATGATACCGCCACGATCGTGCTTGACGTCGAATAACCCGCTTGAGTTAGGATGGGCATCCGCCATTTTCTGGCGCATCGCCAGCACTTCGCGCCTGAGAAACACCGGCTCTCGCTTTTGACGGAGAACCTCCTGCCGGATATGCTCGAAGGCCGCTCCCACACCGACGTTCCCGGCTGCGAAGCGAGCGCGGGTCAGGGCCTGATGCTCCCATACCCATGCCTGATTTCGCTGATACTGGTCGAACGCCTGAATGGAACTCACCAGCAGGCCGCTGCTTCCGTTGGGACGCAGACGCAGATCGGTCTGGTAGAGCAGGCCGGCAGATGTATAGCTGCTCAGCCACGAGTTGATGCGCTGGCTCAGCCGTGCATATACTTCCGGCGCATCGGGATGGTCATCGTCGTAAAGAAAAATGATATCGAGATCCGAAGCGTAGCCCAGTTCCTTTCCGCCCAGCTTGCCGTATCCGATAATCGCGAAGACCGGCTGCTCCCGGTGCCTGTTTCTCAACCCCGCCCAGGCAAGCTGCAACACGGTCTCAAGCACCAGATCCGCGAGGGCGCTCAGATGATCACTCAAGGTTTCCAGGGGCAGCAACCCTTCCACATCCAGGGCCAGCAGATGAAAAATCTGGGCATGGTGAAAATGTCGCAGCACATCCATTTGCTGCTCAACATCGCCGCCACCGGAATGCGCAATGTCAGCAAGTTGCTGCGTCAATCCGGCTTTTAATCGAGGCCAGTCCGGCACACCTTTGCCATTTCCGGGATTGAGCAGTTCGTCCAGCAGGATGGGATGACGTCCCAGGTAGTCGCCAGCCCACTGACTTGCTCCGACAAGCTTGACTACACGCTCCAATGCAAGCGGGTGCTCCCGCAACAATGCAAGATAGGCGGCGCGACGGCTTACGCTCTCCAGTAATTGCAGCAGCCGCGCCAGGGTCACATCAGGGGCGCCGGACCTGCCAGCCGCCTCTATCAGGACGGGTACGAGCCCATCGATCCGTTTTTTACCGGATGCGGACAATTGCCGATAACGTGCGCCATAGCGAAATTCCTGCAGCCGTCCAAGGCTTTTTTCCGGATAGACAAATCCCATCGAGGCGAGGCGACATTCCGCCTCGCCTTTCGCATCCCCTTCCCGCTGCGCCAGCAGCCATGCAAGCGAATCCCTATTTTCGGATTCCCGCGGCGGAGCGAATATTGTGTCAAAATAACGCCCTACATCGTGGCGATGACGATCGAGCTGCCGCAGAAATTCCTCATAGGAGGAATACGCCATGGAAATCGCCACCAGTGACTGATCGGTGGGGTTTTCGGGCAATACGTGGGTTTGCTGATCGTCCAGATATTGCAGGCGATGTTCCAGCTTGCGCAGAAAACGATAAGCTTCTGTCAGTTCGCGGACAGCATTTTCGGACAGATGCCCCTTTTCCTCCAGCAACCGCAATACTGACAAAGTGGGGCGAAGACGCAGACCTGGATCCCTCCCGCCCCGAATCAGCTGGAATACCTGGGCAATGAACTCGATTTCGCGAATGCCTCCCGGTCCCAGCTTGATATTTTCATGCATTTCACGCCGGTGCACTTCCTTGCGTATCTGTCCATGCAGTGCCCGCATGGATTCATAAGCGCCGAAATCCAGGTATTTTCGGAACACGAACGGCCGCGCAATCTGCTCCGCCAAACTGGCGCTTTCCGCCGGCGGGCCCGCGATGACACGGCATTTGATCCATGCATACCGCTCCCATTCGCGTCCTTGCGTCATAAGGTATTCTTCCAGCATGGCAAAACTCATGGTCAGCGGACCGCTCTCCCCATAAGGACGCAAACGCATGTCCACCCTGAAGACATATCCATCCTCGGTGATATCACTGAGAGTGGCGATCAGCTTCCGTCCGAGGCGTACAAAAAAATCCTGGTTGGAAATCGATCGTGCTCCGTCCGTCTGACCTTCGTCCGGATAGAAAAAAATCAGATCCACGTCCGACGACACGTTGAGTTCGCCGCCCCCCAGCTTGCCCATGGCGACAACCAGCAGTTCCTGCGCCCTTTTGTCCGCACCTCTCGGCAATCCGAATCTGCCAGGGTTCCCCAACCAGAACTGATGACGCTCGAGTGCAAAGCCGATTGCAAGTTCCGCCAGATCAGTCATGGTCGTCATCACTTCGGCGAGCCCGGCCATGCCGCTCAAATCACGTGCCGCCACGCGCAGCATCACGCGCTTTCGCAGGTTTCTCAGCGCGCGGTTCAGACCTGCTTCGTCGGCGGTGGCCTCCACCCGGTTGGCCAGGAACCGCTGCATCTCCCGGCGGGAAAAAGGATGGCGCAGATTTTGTTCGAGCTCCGTCAGCAGCTCGGGCTCGCTTTCCAGCAAACGCTGCAAATAACGGCTGAAGGGAAGAATGGCCGAGATCGTTTCCCGGGCTGTCGTATGGTCATGCATGACAGAAAATTCGGGTTTACAATAAGCTCAGCGGCCTGGCATGCGAGGCACGAATGAGGTCGGGTCTGAACAAAATGCGCCTGCCTGTATCTAATCGATTTCGTCTCGCTGACACCACCGCCTGAACCCTCATCCGTATCATCGTTCGCACGATATCGCTTTTGCAGAAATCCCGCTTCAGGAGCAAGTAAGCTTCCACTTCCCAACTCATGATCAACTGGACCGCGTATTGAACTTTTCGGCGATTCTACCCCTTGCGCGGCAAGGTGGCGTGTTGTTCCGGTTACTGGCATGGACACTGATAGCGGCTGCAACAGCCTTTTCCCTGCTGCTGCTGTCGCTGCGCTACTGGGTCTTGCCCAATATCGAGCAGCACCGTGAAAGCATCGCCGCCGCCATCAGCAGCACTTCGGGACAACGGGTCACTATCGGCGGCATCCGTGCGAACTGGGATGGTCTTCGCCCTCACGTGACACTGCGCACTGTCCGGGTGCATGACAGGGAGGGCGATGTCATGCTGTTGCTGGACAGCCTGAAGGGGACGCTTTCATGGCGTTCGCTGCTTCATGGCAAGTTCCACTTTCGCGATATTGCGATCGAGCAGCCCGATCTCATCATTCGCCGCGATGTTCGGGGGGGAATCCACATTGCCGGGTTTGCTCTCGACAAGGAATCGGGCGGAAGCGACAGCGGATTTTCCGACTGGCTTCTGGATCAGAGAAGGGTCACGATCAGAAATGCCAATGTACTCTGGCGGGATGATCGGCATTCTGCTCCCGGGCTGCCATTGCAGATCAGCCTTGGACTGGAGAATCGGGGGAGCCGTCATCGTTTCGGCCTGCGCGCCATTTCCCGCGCAGGGCTTGCCGGACAGCTGGACATGCGCGGCGATTTCACCGGAGAGACTTTGAATGCACCCGAGCAGTGGCAAGGCCGGCTTTTCATGCAGATACGCCAGGCGGACCTGGCTGCGTGGCGTATCTGGCTTCCGTTTCCTGAAGAAGCGCAGGAGATGGAGCTGTATCGCGGCTTTGGCGTGCTCCGCATGTGGGCAGGCTTGGAAGGAACGGAGCTGAAGAAGCTGACGGCGGACATGAGGCTGGTCGACGTCAGGGCGCGGCTGGCGCCTGATCTTCCCGACCTAATTCTGCGCCGCGTGGCGGGCCGGATAGGATGGGGGAAAGCCGGTAGCGGACCCAACGTGCAAACGGAGATTTTTGCCCGGAATCTGCGGGCTGTCCGCCGAGGCGAGAAAGATATGCTTCCGACGAACTTCCGGCTGCGAAAAATGGCGCCCCTCGGCGGCAGTTCCGGCAGCGTGAAACTGGAGATTGGAAGCCTCAGGCTCGATGATCTCGGCCATATGGCGAAATATCTGCCCCTCGGCGCGGCAATACGGAAGCAGCTCGCTGCTGTCTCGCCGCGGGGAGACATTCATTCACTGCGCGCGAAATGGAGCGGGGAGTGGCCGACGCTTTCATCATTCAGCATCAAGGGCAGGTTTATCAATCTTGGCGCCAGAAAATGGAAATTATTTCCGGCATTCAGGGGAATGAGCGGCAATCTTGATATGACCCAGCAGGGAGGTGTCCTGAACCTGAATGCGCAGAATGCCGCACTGGCGGTGCCGGGGATGCTGGCTAAGTCGCTGGCCCTGGACGCCCTGACGGCCCAGGTAAGCTGGAGGGCGTCCGCTGGCGGGGATTTCGTTACCTTCAAGTTCAGCAATGTTTCGTTCTCCAACTCTGACGGCGCCGGAATGGTTTATGGAAATTATCACCTGGCAGCGGATGGCAGGAACAAAATCGAACTGGCAGGTCATGTGACACGCGCCGACGCATCCCGGATCATGCGCTATGTGCCTGTTGCCGCAACCCGCTTGTTTCCCGAATGGCTTGTGCACTCCATTGTCGAGGGAAAGGTCATGGATGCAAAACTCCATCTCAAGGGGGGCCTCGCACAATTCCCTTTTGCCAGCAGTGACGAGGGTATATTCAAGCTCCAGCTAAAAGCAGAGAATGTCACGATGGATCACATTCCCGGCTGGCCCCGTATAACAGGGGCAGCGGGCAACCTGCAGTTTAACGGCAACCGCATGGAGATCGAGGGAACCAGAGGCTTCGTCCTGGATACCCGATTAAACAGGGTAAAGATCGGCATCGCCGATATGACCGCGCCCAAGACCACGCTCACAAGCGAAGTCGAAGCAAGCGGCGCCACCATGCAATTTCTCAAGTTTGCCGTCGCAAGGACGGCGGATAGCCACGACAATGAGCTCATCAACAATATCCGGATCCATGGAAACGGAAAGCTGTTCCTCAGACTCGATGTTCCCCTCCACCAGCCGGAAGGGATACGGCTGAGGGGCGATTACCGGTTTATTGATAACCAGATTGATCCCGGCTCCCATTTTCCTGATCTGAGCCAGATCAATGGCCGCCTGACATTCAATGAGGCAGGAATTAAAACCGCAAGCGTAAAGGGCTGGCTTTTAGGGGGTCCGACCGTCATCCATTCTTCCAATGCCTCGGATGACGGCTTGCATCTGGTCGCGACTGGAAAAGCCAACTTCGACAAAACGAGGGAATCGATTTTAGCCGGCGCGAAACATGTGGCGCCATCATGGATGGGACAACTGCATGGCAGCGCCGAATGGCAGGCAAAATTCCATATACAGCACAACCAGTTGACCGATATGTCCTTTCATTCATCGCTGCGAGGGATTACATCGGAATTGCCCGAACCTTTTTCCAAAAAAGCCGAGGATGCGGTACCACTGCACTTCGAGAGAAAAGTGGTCGGCGCTGACCGCGACGACCTGCGACTGGAGTATGGCAGCCTTGTCAACGCAAAAATTGAACGGATTCGAGCGGATAGCGGGCATTATGAACTGCGGCATGGCTTCGTCAATCTGGGTTCACCGCACACATTTCCCTCTTCGGCAGCCGAGGACCATAAGGTATCGATCAATGTCGAATTGCCCTCTATCGACCTGGATCGGTGGGATCGCGTGCTGACCGAATTCGAAAATGGCGAGCCCGCGAATTTAGCAGGCGTAACCCGCATCCGGCTTCAGGTTGATGAACTCACCCTCAGCGGCAGGCGCTACAACGGCATCATGCTGAAGGCAGACAGGAAGAATGGGTGGTGGTATTCGACCATCACAGGAGACGAAATCAGCGGAGGGGTCAGCTTTGACCCCTCCGGTGCCGGCAAGATTATTGGCCGCCTGAACCGACTGGTCATTCCCGCTGTTTTCGGACCAGACCGTGCGGCACAGTCCTGGCAAGGAAGAAAAAACCTTCCGGCACTGGATATCAGGGCGGACAATCTCGTTGTCGACGGAAAAGAATTGGGCAGCCTGGAACTGATCGCGAACCAGGATCAGCGGAACTGGTTCTTGGATACGCTGCGCATCAGCAATCCGGACAGCTCCATAGCGGCTCGAGGCATATGGCGAAACGGGGTGACTCCGCGAGTTCAGGGAACGGTCACGCTGCAATCGAATGACATCGGCAAATTTCTGACTCGTCTCGGCCATCCGCAGCGCCTCACGCGCGGCAGCGGGATACTCGAAGGCGTGCTGTCGTGGGAAGGCGCCCCTGAATCGATCGACTATTCCACGCTGGCCGGGGAATTTCATCTGAAAATCCAACGGGGACAATTTCCCAGATTCGAGCCGGGCATCGGAAGACTGTTCGGCATTCTCAATCTTCGCTCCCTGCCACGAAGGATCAGGCTGGACTTCCATGATGTATTC
>CAYXQR010000106.1:0-69192 GCA_964466955.1 uncultured Nitrosospira sp. | reverse complement strand
GCAGCCGGACTGCCAGAGCCGCCTGCCTATCGTGTCACCTATATCGAAGAGCAGGATTGGGTGCGAGTGACTCAATCCCAGTTCAGCCCGGTTCAAATCTCGAACCGATTATGGGTGGTGCCCACTTGGCATGAGCCACCCGATCCTGCCGCGATCAACCTGATACTCGACCCGGGACTGGCTTTCGGTACGGGCAGCCACCCTTCGACGCAGCTCTGCCTGAGATGGCTTGACGAAAATCTTCAGGAAGGCGAAGATGTAATGGATTATGGCTGCGGTTCAGGCATATTGGCGATTGCCGCACTGAAGCTGGGCGCGGTCCGGGTGACAGGTATTGATATCGATCCCCGGGCAGTCGAAACAAGCCGACAGAATGCGATTCTCAACCAATGCAACGGCACGAAAGCGAAATTTCATACGCCACAGACTGCAGTTGGGGTGGGTCGGAGGGCAATTACCTCCGTGGATGTGATCATTGCAAATATTCTTGCAAATCCGTTAATCGTGCTGGCACCCATTTTCCATCGCGTGGTCCGTCAGGGTGGCCGCATCGCGCTCTCCGGCATACTTGCGGAGCAGGCTGAAGAGGTGATGGAAGCCTATCAGGATGGATTCAGCATGCATATCGCTGGCAATCTGAAAGGCTGGGTTCTCCTCGCAGGAACGAGAAAGTGAATTCAATTTCAACAAAGCATTCATCATAATGGCGCTGATAACCCGTTGCCCAGGCTGTGGCACCGCTTTTCGCGTCACTCCTTTGGATTTGCAGGCCCATGGCGGCGATGTGCGTTGCGGACGCTGCGCGCACATATTCAGCGGATACGCCTCTCTGGCAAAGGTGCGGGAGCCTGAATCAGCCGGGCCCGCAGAAAACGAAGAGACCGAAGAGATCGGACAAGCGGAGGCGGCATTGGCGCCCGGGTCCCCCGTAGTTGAAGAGCCCGATACTTCCAACGCGGAAAAGCGTGTTACAACGGCAGAAACGACGGCCCCTTCCGGGAATCTGGAAGTGCCTCTGGTTTCCGGGCATCCTGAGCGTCGCGGGCATCCGGAATCGGCCGGGGCAGCTCAAACCGTTCCTGAGGAGGATGTAGGCTCGGCATCCCCCTTTGCATCGGCATCATCCGGGCACTTCGGTCTGGATGCAGGTGAAAAAAAAACTGGCACCGAGGACCTTGGCGCTGGATGGGTTCCATCCCCCGATGTGCATACAGCGGAGCGTAGCGAAACATTTTACGGTACAAGGCAAGAAGAACTTTCCCCGCCATTCGACGAGGTGCAGGGCGCGACACCGGAAAGCCTCGACAAGCAATACCTTGCGCCCCAAGACGATGCCTACAATCCTGCTCACCCTCTTCCGGATTTTCTCGCCTGGGGAATAGCAAGCATCTTTCTGCTTTTCACGCTAGCGGCCCAGACTGTCTACGCTTACCGCGCAGAGATTTCGGCAATGGCACCGGGTGCGCGGCTATATATCGAACAGTATTGCAAGCTCTTGCAATGCGGTATTCCGTCGGCGCCGCAGTATGCAAAATTGCTGAACATCGAATCCTCCGATATGCAGGCTGATCCTCAGCGTCAGGGCATCAACGCCCTCACCGCTCTCGTGCGCAACTATGCCTCCTATCCGCAGGCATATCCGCTGGTTCAGCTTACTCTGATCGACGCGCAGGATCGGCCTCTTGCAAGCCGTACCTTTCCTCCTCCGGCCTATCTCGAGAGGGATGTCGACTTTGTTGAACCCGTTGCGCCCAATGGAGAGTTCAACATAGGACTCCACATCGACAGCGGCGATCTGAACGCCGCGGGTTATCGGCTCTTGCTGCTTTATCCAGCTTCCTGAGGACAGCGCTGCGTTCACCATTGCACCTGTTTATTCCTTGTACTACAGTCCCATTCCGGGCAAGCGATATTTCCGGGCTGTGTTAAAAGTGCAATTGCACTAAAATCAGGGTCCTGCTAGCGCGGCATCACCAAAATATGTCATCCGAGACACTGATCGAGATCAGGGATCTGAAATTCTCCTACGGGGCACGTGCGATTCTGAAAGGAATTGACATGACCATGGAGCGCGGAAAAGTCATCGCCATCATGGGAGGCAGCGGCAGCGGAAAAACCACGTTGCTGCGTCTGATCGGCGGAGCCGTGCGGCCTTCGGCCGGCTACGTCAATTTCGCAGGCCAGGTCGTGCATGAGCTGAAAAGAGATGAACTTTTTCATCTTCGCCGCAAGATGAGCATGCTGTTTCAGTTCGGCGCGCTGTTTACCGATCTTTCGGTTTTCGACAATGTGGCATTTCAGATGCGCGAACATACCGATCTGCCGGAGTCCATGGTGCGCGATCTGGTGCTCATGAAGCTGCAAGCCGTCGGACTGCGCGGCGCTCATGCTCTGATGCCGGCGCAACTCTCCGGTGGAATGGCGCGTCGCGTCGCACTTGCCCGCGCCATCGCGCTCGATCCGCTGCTTATCATGTATGATGAACCTTTTACCGGGCTCGACCCGATTTCGCTCACGGTGATAGGCAGCCTGATACGTCGCCTGACCGATGCCTTAGGCATTACCTCAATCGTGGTGACGCACGATGTGCAGGAATCACTCAAGATCGTCGACTATGTGTATTTCATTTCGGAGGGCGTGATCGCAGCGCATGGCACGCCAGATGAAGTGCGTCGGTCCGTTGCCCCGTTCGTGCATCAGTTCGTACATGGCGAAGAAGACGGTCCCGTCTCATTTCATTATCCGGCGGATCCTTACGCACGCGATCTGAACCTGGAGAGCGGTTTTGCCTAGACGTATCGTCATCGGCATTCGTGATGTCGGTCATCGGGTAATCGATAGTATCTGGCGCCTGGGCTACGCGAGCCGCTTCTTTCTGCTGGTCCTGCTGAAGTCCGGCACCAGCTTCAGGCGTTTCAGCCTGACCATCCGCGAGCTTTATTTTACGGGCGTACTGTCCCTGATCATCATTGTGGTGTCCGGGCTTTTTGTCGGGATGGTGCTTGGATTGCAGGGCTACGAAACCTTGCAGAGGTATGGGGCTGAATCGGCCGTCGGCACAATGGTCGCCTTATCCCTGCTGCGGGAGCTGGGACCGGTCGTCGCCGCGCTGTTATTTGCCAGCCGGGCCGGCTCCGCCATTACCGCCGAAATCGGCCTGATGAAGGCAACCGAGCAGTTAGCCGCCATGGAAATGATGGCGGTGGATCCGATTGCGCGCGTGGTTGCTCCCCGTTTCTGGGCCGGAGTGATTTCGATGCCGCTTCTGGCGGCATTATTTTCCGCTATCGGGGTATTTGGCGGATATCTGGTGGCGGTCGTACTGATCGGCGTCGACGAGGGATCTTTCTGGTCGCAGATGCAGAATGCAGTGGATTTCCGGTTTGACGTGGTCAATGGAGTCATCAAAAGCTGTGTTTTCGGAGTGGCCGTGACAGCAATCGCCGTGTTCGAGGGCTACGATGCGATGCCTACGGCGGAGGGGGTTTCAGGAGCTACCACCCGCACCGTCGTGACTTCGTCACTCGCGATTCTGGGACTTGATTTTATTCTGACTTCCTTCATGTTCAGAGGAATGAGCTGATGCAGCGATCAACAATGGATTTGTGGGTAGGATTGTTCGTCATCGCAGGAATCGGTGCGCTGCTCATACTCGCATTCAAGGTTGGGAACCTCGGCACCTATAGCGCTGCGGAGAGCTACAGTCTGACGGGAAGCTTTGAAAATATCGGAGGATTGAAGGTCCGGGCTCCGGTGAAGAGCGCAGGCGTTGTGGTGGGACGGGTAACCGATATCCAGTTCAACACCGAAAATTTCGACGCGATGGTGATCATAAATATAGACCGCCGCTACCAGTTCCCAAAGGATACATTTGCCAGTATTCTTACCTCGGGGCTCATTGGAGAGCAATATATCGGTCTTGCGGCCGGCGGCGAGGAAGTGATGTTGAAAGACGGCGATAAGCTCATGAAAACCAATTCTGCTCTCGTACTGGAAGAAATGATAGGACAATTTCTGTTCAGCAAGGCGTCCGAGGCCAGCGGAAAGGGAGATAACATAGACTGATCATTTGCCCCGTGTATAAAGGCATATATTCACATTTTGGTCTGGTCAAATTTTGGTGAGGAAATGATGAAAACGTATTTTGGCGTCGTTCTGATGTTGGTAGCCGGGTTGTTGCCATTTTCATCCGAGGCTGCGGAAATCGGTCCGGATAAGCTTGTGGATAACACGGCGCAGGAGGTGCTGTCTATCGTGCGCCAGGACAAGGAGTTGCGTGCTGGCAATACGACTAAAATCCTCGATCTGGTGGAGGCGAAAGTGCTGCCGCATTTCAACTTTACCCGCATGACCCGGCTGGCTATGGGCAAGAACTGGTCCAAGGCCACGCCCGAGCAGCAGCAGGAACTGGTGAAAGAGTTCCGCACTTTGCTGGTGCGGACCTATTCCAACGCGTTGAGCACTTACAGCGACTACGAAATTCGTGTGGAACCCCTGAGAGGCTCGTCGAACGATACGGATGCCACCGTCAAGACCAAGGTAATACAGGATCACGGTCAGCAGCCGGTGGATATCGACTACAGCATGGAGAACAAGGGGGAAGGCTGGAAAGTATACGATGTGATCGTTGCCGGGGTGAGCCTGGTGACGAATTATCGCAGTACCTTCAATAATCAGATACGTGAAGGAGGAGTGGAAAAGCTCATAAAAACGCTGAGCGACAAGAATCGCTCTCTGGCCGATAACGATAATAAAAAAGCGGGGACTGAAAAAAAAGCGATGGCAGCGCAGTAATAGTGATGGCCCAGGTGACTCTGCGTGAAAACGGCAAGCTGGAAGTGGAAGGACCGCTCACCATCGACAGTATCGCTTCGGTGGTTACGCACGGCATTGGACTGTTTGGCCGCGAAAACATGGTGATCGATCTCGCGCGGGTAACGGAGGTTGATTCCACTGCAGTCAGCATGCTGTTGCAATGGCAGCGCGAAGCTGTCCGTCGCAATAGCGAAGTGTCGGTGATCAATGTTCCACAAAACCTGCAGAGCCTGATGCAGTTATATGGAGTGTCCGAATTGATGAAGCTTGCATAAGAGTGGGGGCAAGGTCAAGCCATATCCCGGTTCAAGCCGTATCCTGGTATCTGTGAAGCCCGCGACAGGCGCAGCGATACGGTCATTCTCCTGACGATGCCTTGTTCCGGTAGTTGCCGGGCTGGTAAGCAGGGGTCATGTTCTTCTCCTCTCTTTCGTTCGCAATGACTCCCGCAATCCAGATCCGGCAGATGTACAAGCGTTTTGGCAAACTGCAGGCCTTGGCAGGAATCGATCTTGAAATAGAAGCCGGCGAATTTTTCGCGCTCCTTGGTCCTAATGGCGCTGGCAAAACCACGCTCATCAACATCATTGCTGGGCTCACCCGTGCCAGTAGCGGCAACGCCCTCATCATGGGCCACGACACGGTGAGAAGCTATCGGGTAGCGCGCCGCATGCTGGGCGTCGTTCCGCAGGAACTGGTATTCGACCCTTTTTTTACCGTCCGGGAAACACTCGTGATCCAGTCCGGGTATTACGGGCTGAAGAATAATGCTGAATGGATAGAAGAGGTCATTCATCAACTGGATTTGGCTGATAAAGCGGATGCGAACATGCGGACGCTATCCGGAGGAATGAAGCGACGCGTGCTGGTAGCCCAGGCTCTAGTGCATAAGCCCCCGGTCATCGTTCTGGATGAACCCACCGCCGGGGTGGATGTGGAGTTGCGACAAGGCCTCTGGCGTTTCATCAGGCAATTGAATCACGACGGTCACACAATTGTTCTGACCACGCATTACCTTGAAGAAGCGGAAGCGCTGTGCGGTCGAGTCGCGATGCTGAAGCAAGGGCGGATCGTTGCGCTCGATACCATCAGAAATCTTGTCAAAAGCATCTCAGGGTGTGCGGTTCAATTACGGCTGCTTCCCGACACGCTGCCTCCAGCCCTGCAACCGTTGCTGAGCAGTCGCGAAAATGGGTACCATGTTCTGCTGCTCGACGAATATTGCCAAATAGAGCAAGTTCTCGCGGCGCTGCGTAACGCAGCAAGTCAAGTGCTGGAGATGCAGGTGTTGCAGCCCGATCTGGAAGAAGTGTTTGTAAGGCTGATGGCAGCGGATACCGTAAAGCCGGGTGGAGCCGCGTGACCGGTTTCCTCACCCTTCTCTACAAGGAATTGCTACGGTTCTGGAAGGTCGGCTTTCAGACGGTGTTTGCGCCAATGGTTTCGACCCTGCTTTATCTCATGATTTTTTCCCACGCACTGGCCGATCACGTCCAAATCTATTCGGGTGTGCCTTACACGGTTTTTCTTGTTCCGGGTCTTGTCATGATGGCAGTATTGCAGAATGCTTTCGCCAATTCGTCATCCAGTCTGATTCAGTCCAAGATCACGGGCAACCTCGTTTTTGTCCTGCTATCCCCGCTTTCTTACGGCGAGATATTCCTGGCATACGTACTGGCATCCGTCATACGAGGACTTGCAGTAGGCGCGGGTGTGTATATCGTTACACTTGTGTTTTTCGAGGGCACCCTGTTTTCGGTTCCCTGGGTGGTTGTGTTTGCCTTGATGGGTAGCGCTCTGCTTGGCGCGCTGGGTCTGGTTGCGGGGATATGGGCAGAAAAATTCGATCAACTCGCCGCCTTCCAGAATTTTTTTATTTTGCCGCTGACATTTCTGTCCGGCGTATTTTATTCGATACATTCCCTCCCGCCCCTCTGGCAAGGAATGTCTCATCTGAATCCTTTTTTCTACATCATTGACGGCTTTCGCTATGGCTTTTTTCAGAAATCCGATATTTCCCCTTACATCAGCCTGGGGATTGTAGCAACGTGCTTCCTGGCGGTATCATGGATCACATTGCGGATGCTGAAGACAGGCTACAAGATCCGGCATTGATTATTCGTCTATCAAAACTGCCATCCCAACTTTCGATCTGAAGGATCCTGAGCGGAAAGGAAAGAAAATGGTTACACCTGAAAGCATAAAGAGCCATATCGAAGCCTCATTGCCATGCGAACTCGTGCAGGTGGAGGGAGATGACGGCTATCATTTCAATGCCATCATCGTGAGTTCCGAGTTTCGGGGGAAGAATATGGTGCAACAGCACCAGTTGGTCTATCGTGCACTAGGCAACAGGATGAAAAGTGAAATTCACGCTCTTTCCATGAAAACGCTGACCCCTGAGCAGTGGACTGAAAACAACCCCGGCTGATATATCGGACGTAAAACCGCAGCGTGATAGGCGGCGCAGCTTTACCATTGCTCCTCGCGCTCAACAAAAGGCGCGTACAGGCTATCGGCACAGATAAATAAGGAACCGCCGGCCTCCAGGATTCTTACGAGGATGGAGCCAGTGCAGCCCGCATTTTCTGCATCGCTTTGGCTTCAATCTGGCGGACGCGCTCGGCGGATACACCCAATTCTCCGGCAAGATCATGCAATGTCGCAGTGTCTTTTTCCCTTAACCATCGGGCTTCGATGACGCGCCGGCTGCGCAAATCCAGACTGTCCAAGGCACGTTCCAAGCCCTCGCCGCGCAGACGGGTCGTCTGCTCAGCCTCCAGTACGCGCGATGGCTCCAACCCATCGGTAAGATAGGCGACGGGACTGAATGTCTCATCCTCGTCATCTTCAGTCAAAGGCTCGAATGGGATATCTCGTCCGTTGAAGCGGGTTTCCATCTCGACAACCTCTTCCGCTTTGACACCCAATTGCGTCGCCACGGCATTCACTTCCTCCGGGTTCATCGTATCCAGGACTGGCTTCATGCTGCGCAAATTGAAGAACAGCTTGCGTTGTGCTTTTGTGGTGGCGATTTTTACCAAGCGCCAGTTACGCAGAATAAATTCGTGAATTTCAGCCTTGATCCAGTGGACAGCAAACGACACCAGCCGTACACCTCGTTCCGGATCATAACGTTTGACCGCCTTCATCAGTCCGATATTGCCTTCCTGAATCAGGTCGGCCTGGGGCAGGCCATAACCTTTATAGCCACGGGCAATGGCGACTACCAGACGCAAATGCGAGAGCACCAGTTGCCGGGCTGCATTGATATCACCTTCATCTCGCAGTGAGCGGGCCAGACGAACTTCTTCTTCCTGTGAAAGGATGCGAAAGCGATTAGCCGACTCGATATAGCTTTCCAGGCTGCTGGCCGAAGGTATGGCTAAAGCAAAAGTCATCTATCCTCCATGTGATTCCTAAACTTAATCTTTTCCCGTGAGAGCGTCAACCACGGATAAAAGTTCCTCCGCAGGGTATGCCGAAAATGTGTAAGCGCATGAATTCTTATGATTCTGCTTGCCAGAGATGATTGGCTACCGATAGCCAGGCGCCCATCCAGCCAAGCCACGCAGAAAACAAAAGAAGGCTCAGACTGTCTCCCAGAGAGAGATGGTCCAACCGGAAATCGATCTCGTAAAGTCTCATCAGCTGCTTAATCTGAGAATCCGTCAGATGAATTCCGAAGAAAATGATGAGCCAGGCCGCGGCACCCCCGATTGCGCCCTGGATGGCGCCAAAATATAAAAAAGGACGGCGGATGAAGTCATTGGTTGCACCGATGAGCTTTGCGACCTCGATTTCATCCCTCATGGTCAGGATCTGAAGGCGGATAGTGTTGAAGGCCACCGCCACCAGCGAAAAACTCAACAACGACGTGAGCAATAATACACCCAGTCTGCCCAGTCCGAGCAGTGCCTCCAGACGCTTCGCCCACGCCGAGTCGAGCTGTACGTGCTCCACCTGAGACATTTTCCGAAGTTCCTCGCCCAGCTCATCCAGTGCCTCGGGCGGAGCGCCGGGAGCATCGATTACGAAAGCGTCGGGCAACGGGTTACGTTCCAGCCCTTCCATTACGTCAGCCAGGCCTGTCTCCCGTTTAAACTCCTCAAGCGCGCTGTCCTTCGGAACATAGCGGAAGCTGGCGATGCTTTTATGTTCCTTCAGAAGAGATTCGACTTCAGCCGTTGTCTTCTCGTTTGCGTCCAGCGCGAGAAACACGGTCAGTTGAGGCGTTGCCGGAACGTGACCCGACAGTGTCTCCAGATTCTCGAGTAGCACATATATCCCGGCTGGCAGGCTGAAGGCGATTCCTATCACGGCAATACTGAGCAGGCTCACAAGCGGCGTGGCGGAAAGCCGGTTGGTGGCAAGGCGAAGCGCATGAAGATGGTAAGTAAGCCAGGTATTCATGCTGTCAGTTCACCATGGCTGAGCGTAAAGACACGCGGACGCATGTGATGAAGCAGTTCCGCGTTGTGAGTGGCTACCAGTACCGTGACGCCCACCTGATTAAACGCCTTGAACATTTCCATGATGTCCCTGGCATATTCGTCATCCAGATTGCTGGTCGGCTCATCCGCAATAAGGATGGAAGGCCGGTTTACGATTGCCCGCGCAATGCAAAGGCGCTGCTGCTCTCCGCCGGAGAGCGTAATGGGAAGCGCTTTTTCCCTGTCGCGCAAACCGACCTTATCGAGGGCGGCGCGCACGCGACTGGGCGCCGCTTTCAAATCGAAGCCGCTGATCTGTAGCGGCAGCAGTACATTGTTGAAGACATTGCGGTCAAACAGGATCTTCTGATCTTGAAATACCAGTCCGATATTGCGTCGCAAAAAAGGGACCGCGCCCTGCCTGAGAGCGGCTACATTCTGGCCATTGATGATCACGCTGCCCGAGGTCGGGCGTTCGATTGCGGCAGCAAGCCTCAGCAGCGTGGTCTTCCCTGCGCCTGAATGTCCCGTGATCAAGGCCAGCTCGCCTTTCTCCAGCGTGAAACTGATATCCCTGAGCGCGTTGAAACCGTCTGGATAGCGTTTGTAAACCTGACTGAAACTGATCATTCCACGTTAGGACAGTAACTGTAGCATTGCATTCATTCAAACAGCGCTTCCACAAACTCCCGTGGATCGAATGGCCTCAGGTCGTCCAGACCTTCACCCAAACCGATAAATCGAATAGCCAAGGGAGGCTTTTGCTGACGCTGGCGGGCAATTGCGGCAATCACGCCTCCTTTGGCCGTGCCGTCAAGCTTGGTGACAATAAGTCCCGTGAGGCCGAGCGCTTCGTCAAACGCCTGCACCTGGCTGACCGCATTCTGACCGGTGTTGGCGTCCAGCACGAGCAGTATCTCGTGCGGAGCGTCCGGCTCGGCTTTGGCGAGGACCCGCTTTACCTTTTTAAGCTCCTCCATCAGGTGCGTCTGTGTCGCGAGCCGGCCGGCGGTGTCCGCCAGCACAATATCGCTGCCGCGCGCTTTCGCGGCGTTGACGGCGTCATATATGACGGCAGCCGGATCAGCCTTATGCTGCCCGCTGGTTTCCTGCGCGATGACTGCCACATGGTTGCGCTCGCCCCAGGCCATGAGCTGCTCGCGCGCCGCCGCCCGAAAAGTATCACCCGCCGCCAGCAGCACGGATTTTCCTTGAAGCTGATAATAGTGTGCAAGCTTGCCTATGGACGTGGTTTTGCCCGCTCCATTCACCCCCGCCAGCATGATGATGAAGGGTTTGTGCGTTGTGGTATCGAGAGGTTGCGCCAGCGGTTCGAGCAGAGAAACCAGCGCTTCCTGCAACGCCCCTTTCAACTGGGACGCGTCGGTGAATCCCTCCCGTTTGACTTTTCTTTTTAACTCCGCAAGCAGCCATGTCGTGGCATTCACGCCTGCATCGGCCATGAGCAGCACTGTTTCCATTTCTTCATAAAGGGTTTCGTCTATCCTGCCACTTCCGAGCAAGCCGGACAGACGTTTCCCCAAGCTATTACGCGTGCGGGAAAGCCCCTGCCTGACTCTTTCCTGCCAGTTTGCAGAGGGTGCGACAGTGAACTCAGGGCTATTTTTGGATTTGAAGAAACTGGGCATTCTGGTAGGCTGTCAACATGAGTGAAGCACATGATCTGAATACGAACGAAAATTGCAAGTATTCCTGATTTTATTCTGTTTGCCCGAATTTGGGTTATCAATAATATGCCTGTAAAAAAAGCTCTATCCGGTTCATACGATAAACGGCTGAGGCAAAGCGCCATTCATCCGTCCGGTCTGAAAAACGGAACGATTTCCTTGTCTGTCGCCGCTGCGTTCCACACTGCGGCGATGATCCTGGTTTTGCTGGCATCGCCCGCGGCGTTCGCCGCTACTCAGGAATTTACCCTTGCAAACGGCCTCAAGCTGATCGTCAAGGAAGACCACCGCTCTCCTGTCGTCATCTCGCAAATCTGGTACAAGGCGGGAAGCATTGACGAGGTAAACGGTCTGACCGGCGTTGCCCATGTGCTGGAACACATGATGTTCAAAGGCACGAAGAAAGTGCCGGGGGGGGAATTCTCCCGGCGCATCGCGGCCGCAGGCGGACGCGAAAACGCTTTTACCAGCCGTGACTATACCGGGTATTTTCAGCAGCTGCACAAGTCCCGCTTGCAGTTGGCAATGGAACTCGAATCCGATCGCATGCGCAACCTCGTTCTGACGAAAGAGGATTTCAGCAAGGAGATCAAGGTCGTAATGGAAGAACGCCGGCTTCGTACCGACGATCAGCCGCGCTCGCTCCTGTACGAGAAACTGATGGCCACCGCCTACCAGGCTCATCCCTATCGCCATCCCGTGATCGGCTGGATGAACGATCTCGAGAACATGAGCGTGAACGATGCGCGAAACTGGTACGACCGCTGGTATGCGCCGAATAATGCAGTGCTGGTTGTAGTCGGGGACGTGAATCCTGGCGAAGTTCTGAATCTGGCGCGAAAATACTATGGCTCCATAAAATCGCGCAAAGTGCTATCCCTGGACGAGCGCAAGCCGCAAACCGAACCGCAGCAGCTTGGCATCAAGCGGCTTACGGTCAAAGCACCGGCACAGCTGCCCTATATCGCCATGGCCTACCATGCGCCGGTAGTACGCGACCCAGCTACCGACTGGGAACCTTATGCCCTGGAAATGCTGGCCGGAGTGCTGGATGGTAATGAATCCGCACGGCTCAACAAGGAACTGGTGCGCGAACTGCGTGTTGCAAGCTCGGCAGGCGCAAGCTACGATTCGACCGCGCGTGGTCCGGGAATGTTTTTTTTGGATGGCACGCCCAGCGAAGGCAAGTCCGTGGCTGATCTCGAGGCCGCCTTGCGGGAGGTGATGAAGAAGCTCGTGCGCGATGGCGTGACCGAGGAGGAACTTGCCCGCGTCAAGGCGCAGGTTGTGGCAGCACATGTTTTTCAGCGCGACTCCATGTTCGCGGAGGCCATGCAGATCGGCCAGATGGAAAGCATAGGCTTGTCCCACCGTGATGTGGATACCATGCTGAGCAGGTTGCAGGCGGTGACCGCCGGGCAGGTGCGCGACGTAGCAAGAAAGTATCTCAAGGATGAAAGTCTGACCGTTGCCGTACTCGATCCGCAGCCGCTGGAAGATAAAGCGCCTGCTCCCGCTCCTGCCGGACTGCGGCATTGAGCGGGCCCTTGTTGAAAGGTTTTCCAATGCTTGTAATGCGTTTCATTTTTTTGCTTTTTCTGGCGTTTGTAACCCGTGACGCTTTGGCGACCCTGCCGATTCAGCATTGGCAAGCTGATTCAGGCGCCCGTGTCCTTTTCATCGAAAGCCGCGACCTGCCGATAGTGGATGTCAGTGTCGATTTCATGGCTGGCAGCAGTACCGATACCCGCGAGAAGTCCGGCCGCGCCGGAATGACGCTATATCTGTTGAGCCTGGGCGCGGGCGGGTTGAACGAAGATGAGATTGCGAAGGCGCTGGCCGATGTCGGTGCCCAGATCGGGGCTCATTTTGATCAGGATCGCGCCGGCGTTACGCTGCGCACTTTGAGCAATATGCGCGAACGAACACAGGCCCTGGATATACTGAAGCGCGTCATACAGCATCCTGCGTTCCCTGAAACCGTGCTGGAACGTGAGAAGGCGCGCGTGGTTGCCGGTTTGAAGGAAGTCGATACCAAGCCCGCTACCATCGCTGACCGAGCGCTGATGAAAATGCTGTACGGTGACCATCCATACGGCCTGCGCGGTTCCGGCGAAGTTGACAGTGTGAGCCGCTTGCAGCGCGAAGATCTGACGAATTTCTACCGCTCTCACTACTCCGCCCCAAGCGCGGTCGTGTCGATCATGGGCGATCTGAGCAGGGCGGAAGCAGCGTCCATTGCCGAGTCGCTGACGAAAGATCTTTCTCGGAGCTTGTCTGAAGACGAAGTTCCTCCGGTCACCACGCCGGTACCGGAGACGAAAAGAATTTCCCATCCAGCGGCTCAAAGCCATATCCTGCTGGCTTATCCGGGGCTCAGCCGCGATGATCCCGATTATTTTCCATTGCTGGTCGGCAACCACATACTTGGCGGGGGGGGATTCACTTCGCGCCTGATGGAAGAGATTCGGCAAAAGCGCGGGCTGGCATACAGTGTGAGCAGCCATTTTTTGCCCCTGAGGAGACGCGGACCGTTCGAAATCGGTTTGCAGACACAGAAGGATCAGGCCGAGGCAGCGCTAGCGCTTACCCAAAAAATACTGGCCGGTTTTGTGGCGACAGGCCCGACAGAAAAAGAGCTTAGGGAAGCCAAGCAAAACATCATTGGCAGTTTTCCATTGCGCATAGACAGCAGCAGGAAAATTATCGGCTACCTCGCCATGATCGGTTTCTACGGTCTCCCGCTTACCTGGCTGGATGATTACGTGAAGGCGGTGGCAAGCGTAACGGTATCCGAGGTCAGGGAGTCCTTCAAACGGCGTATCGATCCCAACGGAATGGTTGCCGTGGTAGTAGGTACCGGGAATGGAAAGTAGAAGAGCTGGCGGCACCGCGTCCACCGATCTTCCTCTGGTCTGTTGAGAAACAAGGTTCGCATCATTGGCGGTAATTGGCGCAGCCGGATACTGACGTTTCCCATGGATGCGGGCCTGCGGCCCACGCCCGACCGGGTCCGTGAAACCGTGTTCAACTGGCTGGGACAGGATATGAGTGGCAGGCACTGCCTCGATCTCTTCGCCGGCAGCGGCGCAATGGGGTTCGAAGCAGCATCGCGCGGGGCCGACGAGGTGATCATGGTGGAGCCGGACCCGGGGATATCGCGGGCGATCAGAACCAGCATGGGGAAACTGCAAGCAGGGAAAATCCAGCTTGTGACCATGGACGCCCTGAAGTTTCTCGAATCGAATCAGCGCCGGTTTGACGTCATCTTTCTTGACCCGCCGTACCGGCTGAACTTGCTGCCGGGGTTGCTCTCCCAAGTGGGCGGCCATCTTGTTCGCGGAGGAGTGGTGTATACAGAAAATGACAAACCGTTGCAGCCAGGTCCCGCGTGGGAGACGTGGCGCCGTGGCCGGGCTGGAAACGTTTATTACCAGTTGCTAACGTCACTTGAAAATGGATAAGGCAGTCTATCCGGGCACATTCGACCCGATAACGCGCGGCCATGAGGATCTGGTTAGAAGAGCGTCGAGTCTTTTCGGCCACGTGGTCGTGGCCGTGGCAGCAAGCAGCGGAAAAAAGCCTTTTTTTTCCCAGAAAGAGCGTGTGGATATGGTGCGCCAAGTGCTGGACGATTATCCCAACGTCGAGGCGATGCCATTTTCGGGTTTGTTGATGGAATTTGCGCAGCAGCAGCACGCCCGTGTGATATTGCGCGGCTTGCGTGCGGTATCCGATTTCGAATATGAATTTCAGATGGCTGGCATGAACCGTAGCATCTATCCCAATGTCGAAACCTTGTTCCTGACTCCATCGGAGCAATACATGTTCATTTCTGCCACTATCGTGCGGGAAATCGCCCAGCTGGGAGGAAACGTGGACAAGTTCGTGCACCCCGTTATCGCTGCCCGATTACGGGTCAAAACAGGAACGATGATCGAAACATGATATCGAGGTCGAAATGGCTTTAATGATTACCGACGAATGCATCAACTGTGACGTATGCCAGCCGGAGTGTCCCAATGATGCCATTTCCCAGGGTGAGGAATATTATGTTATCAATTCCGATCTCTGCACCGAATGTGTAGGGCATCACGAAGAATCGCAGTGTATGGAGGTATGCCCCGTCGATTGCATCATTCTCGACCCGGACGTAGCAGAGACGAAAGAGCAGCTGTACGAGAAATATCTGGCCCTGACGCGTTGATGAGCAGGGCACTTGCGCTGCGAATGGATTAACCTGTTCCAGGCGCCTTGCCGGAATTTTTTAGTTTGGCAGCAGCGATCTCTTCGGGGATGGCATAGCGCCTGGGTCCAAAAATCGCCGTTCCTATCCGGACTGTCGTGGCCCCTTCTTCAATAGCAACATCCAGATCCTCGGTCATGCCCATCGATATGGTATCCAGATCGTAGCCCGATTGTTTCAAGCGATCGAATGCTTCTTTCAGCATGCGGAACTGGCTGCGCTGCAGCGCAGTGGCCTTGGTAAGTTCCGGAATAGCCATTACTCCGCGCAGCTTCAGCCGAGGCAGGGTCGCCACATAGGCAGCCAGGTCGACTACTTCCTCGGGTGCAACACCGCTCTTGCTGTCCTCTCCGCTGACGTTGATCTGAAGGCAGATCTGAAGTGGGGGCAATGATTCCGGGCGGTCTTTCGACAGCCGATCGGCAATTTTCTTTCGGTCAACGCTATGCACCCACGCAAAATTTTCCGCTATGCGGCGGGTCTTGTTGCTCTGTATGGGGCCGATGAAGTGCCATTCAATCGGCAGATCGGTGAGTTCGGGCATTTTCATCAGGGCTTCCTGAAGATAGTTTTCCCCGAATATCGTCTGCCCCGCAGCGAAGGCTTCGCGCAAACGCTCCGCAGGATTGGTCTTGCTTGCAGCCAGAAGCGTAATTTCCTCTGGCTGCCGCCCCGCCCCGCGGGCGATCTCTACGATACGATCTTTTACTTTTTGCAAACCTGCTGCGATAGTTGTGGTATTCGGTTCCAATTTTCCGCCTTTATATTGCAATCGCCTCCAGGCATTCACGAGGATAGCCCGCTCGGAGGAGCACAAGAATAGTAGAGCTACTCATCCTGGCGGTCAAGCGCCCCGGACTGAAGCGAGATATCCTCTTTAGGGCGCATCAGTAGATAATCTTGATATTTTCTGTCTTGTAATGTGCGCTCAAGGATTGCAGCAGCGTATCTGGAAGGCACACGCGCCATTGTTCACCCAGTTCAAGCTTGCATAACGCGTCCTGATTGCGGTAGACCACCCGCACCGGGCAGGAATCCTGATTCATTCTGCCATTGTCACTTTTGCCACTGGCAAGGTGGGGCGTCAACAGTTCCCCGAGCCTTCTCGCGTCAGCCAGTCCGTTACAATGGATTTCCAGGCATTTGGCATGACGGGCGCGCGCGCTGTCAAAGTCATACAATTGCTCGGCAGTGATCCGCAGGCCACCACCATACTCGTCATCTCCGCCCCTGATGCCTACCTTGGCTTCCGCGATCACCAGCTGATCTTCTTTCAGCCAGCTACGGGCAGACTCGAATAATGCGCTGAAGGCCACCACTTCGATCTGTGCGCTGCCGTCGTCCAGCACGATTACGCCCATTCTGCCTCGTCGTGTAACCTGAGTACGTATGGCATACACGATGCCGGCGAGGAGCTGCGGCTCCCGTTGGGGATGCAGGCGGTCGAGCCGTGTGCGGACGAAATGCTGCAATTCCTCCATGTAGGCATGGTAGGGATGTCCGCTCAAATAGAATCCCAGCGCCGCTTTCTCGTTTTTCAATTTCTCCTTTTCCGGCCATGCCGGCGCGCTGATCAGATCGTGTTGCGCCATGGCGCTCCCAGCTTCACCAAACAGACTCACCTGATTGACGGCGCGGCCCGCCTGCTCCGCGGATTCGAGGGCCAGCCCGATTGAAGCCATCAATCCGGCGCGGTGACGATCCAGGGAATCGAACGCGCCCGCGCGGATAAGCGATTCTATTACGCGTCGGTTTACGATGCGTTTATCCACCCGGTGGCAGAAATCGAACAGATCAAGAAAGGGTCCCTGGTGCTCACGCGCCCGGATAATCGCGTTAATCGCGGACTCGCCTGTTCCCTTGATTGCCCCCAGCCCGTACCGTACCGTTTTTTCGTCCGTAGGAACAAACCGGTAACCGGAAAGGTTGATGTCCGGTGGTTGCATGGTGAGCCCATTGGCGAGGCTATCCTCGAAAAAAGCGTGTACCTTGTCAGTGTCGTCCATATCCGCAGACAGCGTAGCCGCCATGAACTCTGCAGGATAGTGTGCCTTCAGGTAGGCGGTTTGAAAGGCGATCAGGGCATAGGCGGCCGCATGCGATTTATTGAACCCGTATCCAGCGAATTTCTCCATCAGATCGAAGAGTTCAATCGCGGCACTTTGCGTCAATCCGTTTCCAACCGCCCCCGCAACAAATGTATCGCGATGGAGGGCCATTTCCTCGGGCTTCTTCTTGCCCATCGCGCGTCGCAGCAGATCGGCGCTGCCGAGACTGTATCCCCCTATGATCTGGGCGATCTGCATCACCTGTTCCTGATAGACCATGATGCCATAGGTGGGCTCGAGTATCGGCTGCAGGCGCGGATCCAGATACTCCACCTTGCGCTTGCCATGTTTGCGATCGATGAACTCGGGAATCAGCGACATCGGACCAGGGCGGTATAAGGCCACCAGCGCAATAATGTCTTCGAAACGGTCGGGCCGGGCTTTCTGCAGCAGATCCTTCATGCCGCGCGATTCGAACTGGAAAATACCCACTGCGTTTCCATTACGTAACAGCGCGTAAGTCGCAGGGTCGTCGAGAGCCAGTTCTTCCAGGGAAAAGGATGCATGCGCCATCGCATCCACCTCATTGATCCACTGGCGCTGCCTGATGTAACGTACGGTCCAGTCAAGAATGGTCAATGTTCTCAATCCCAGGAAGTCGAACTTCACCAGGCCGATTTTCTCCACATCGTCCTTGTCCAGCTGGCTGATCACGGATTCACCCGAATCGGTGCAATAGACCGGGCAGAAATCGGTAATCTTCCCTGACGCAATCAGTACGCCGCCCGCGTGCATGCCCACATTGCGCGTGATTCCTTCGAGTCGTTCGGCCAATTCCAGAAGATTGCGGACCTCCTCTTCCGCCTGTGCGCGCTGGTTCAATTGCGGCTCCTCTGCCCGCGCTTTCTTGAGTGTCATGCCCAGTTCGAAAGGCACCAGTTTCGCCAGTTGATCGACAAAGGTATAGGGTAGATCCAGCACTCTTCCAACGTCGCGCACGACCGCTTTCGCCGCCATGGTGCCGAAAGTCGCAATCTGCGAGACGCTCTCTACCCCGTATTTCAGTTTTACGTACTCGATCACGTGTTCGCGCCCATCCTGGCAGAAATCGATGTCGAAGTCGGGCATGGAAACACGCTCCGGATTGAGAAAGCGTTCGAACAGCAGGTCGTAGCGCAGCGGGTCCAGATCGGTGATGCCCAGGCAATATGCGACCAGTGACCCTGCGCCCGAACCCCGGCCGGGCCCGACGGGCACACGGTGCTGTTTGGCCCAGTTGATGAAGTCCGCAACAATCAGGAAATAACCTGCGAAACCCATCTGCACAATGGTATCGGCCTCGAAGTCCAGCCGGGAACGATACTTGTGCCCGACTGCCTCGCGTTGAATGGGGTCGGGATAAAGAGCCTGCAAGCGTTTCGTCAGACCCGCTGCCGCCTGCTTGCGCAAGTAGCTTTCAAGGCTTTCATCGGCGGGCGTGGGAAACAGTGGAAGCCGGTTCACCCCCAGCTCAAGAGAGAGATTGCAGCGCTTGGCGATTTCGACACTATTGGCCAGCGCCGAAGGAATATCGGCAAAAAGCGCTGCCATTTGCACCTGAGTCTTGAAATACTGCTCTTCGGTATAGTGCTTCGGCCGGCGGCGGTCTCCCAGCACATAGCCTTCCGCGATACACACCCGCGCTTCGTGGGCGCGATAATCCTCCGGATTCAGAAACTGCACCGGCTGGGTTGCGACCACGGGTAGCTGCAAGGCGGAGGCCAGCATCAGCGCTCTCTGCAGCAGAGGCTCGGCATTGCCATGTCCCGCGCGCTGGACTTCAATGTAGAAGCGGCCGGGAAACAGGGTAGCCCATTCCCGCGCAAGCACGCCGGCCTGAATGGAATCGTTCTGCATGAGCGCTTGACCGATATCTCCCAGGTGGGCTCCCGACAGGGCAATCAATCCGCTTGTTCCGGCTTCGCTTTCTTTCAGCCAGGATTTCGCAATTTCAGCGCGTCCACGATACTGGTTTTCGCGAAATGCACGCGATAGCAGGCGGCATAACAACAAATAACCCGCGTAGGACTGACACAGCAGCAAAATTCGTCCCGGTTTGTCGCGATCGTTTTCATTGCTGATCCACACATCGCAACCGACGACGGGTTTGATACCCTTGTTGCGTGCCTCCTGATAAAACTTGACGAGTCCGAACAGATTGGAAAGATCGGTCAGCGCCAGAGCCGGCATGGCATCCGCTGCTGCTTTCTCCACTGCCTCATCGATGCGCACAATGCCATCCACAACCGAGTATTCACTGTGCAGGCGCAGATGTACGAAGACAGGAGGCGGAGGCATGTGTACCAGGACTTGGTCGAGGATTGCTTGAAGGGGCTGTCAGGAAATTTGCAGCGTGGCCAACCCGTCCGTCGAATGCGCGGTGCGGCTTCCCTGCTCACCAAAAAAACTGACAATTCTTTCCGGCAGCCATCTCAATCTGCCCGGAAAGGGTGAATTCAGAAACCCCACATGACCGCCTTCTTCAGGAAACTCCAGGACAACCGCAGAAGAAACCTCAAACGGTTTTGGCAGGGCATGCACCGGCATGAAAGGATCATTGAGCGCATTGATAACAAGGGTGGGAACTTCAATGTGTCTGAGCCACTGCTTGCTGCTTGATCGCAACCAATAGTCTTCGGTATTGCGGAAGCCATGCAAAGGAGCAGTAACAAGATTATCGAATTCATACAGCGTGTTGCACATGGCGACTGCCGTTCCATCGAACAGGCCGGGAAAGCTCTCGAGTTTTCCCAGGGCCTTGCGCTTCAATGTATCCAGAAAATGACGTGTATAAAGCAGATTGAACCCCGAAGCCAGCGCCTTTCCCGCTGCGGCCAGGTCCAGCGGCACGGATACGGCCACTACTCCATCGAGCAGACCGCAGGCCTCCCGCCCCTGTTCACCCAGCCATTTCAATAGCGCATTGCCTCCCAATGATACCCCCACAGCGTAAACAGGCGCACTGGAGTTGGAAAGAGCATTGTCAATGCTTACGCGGCGAAGTATCCAACCCACCTCAGCCGAATCGCCTGCATGATATGCTCGTGGAAGACGATTCGGTAAACCGGAGCAGCCGCGAAAGTGTACCACCATCGCGCGCCACCCCAATTCCTGCAGCAGACTCATGGCACTTACGACATAATGGCTGCCCGAGCTTCCTTCCAGGCCATGAAAAAACACCACCAGCGGAGCAGCCGCGTCATTGTCCAGACAGTCGACATCGACGAAATCGCCATCTTCCAGTTCCCATCGTTCCCGTCTGTATGCGACCAGGGACCGCGGAAGAAGATAGGGGTAGATGGTTTGCGCATGGCCCCCACGCAGCCAGACGGGTGCTGAGTAAGTACTAGGTAATAAAGAGAAATGGAAAGCTTTCGCGCTCAATGTTCAAGCCCTTGATGTATCTGTTCGAGTCGGGTGGAACCGGCGGCTGCAAGTTCAAAAACAATGCTCCGGTCGAGTCAAATATAACAAAAAAAACTTGGGCCACGTCAAATGCAAAGGAAGTCCCAGGAGCGGTATGCAACTTCCATCTGCTTGGCACGCTATCCTTTCATCGTGCGTCACTATGAAAACACATTTGTGCAGCAACGCCATTGCCTCGTAAAATTCCCATATGCGGAGCCGGGCAGCGGCGTTTACACTCACCCTCAAGGATTATGAATATGAAATGGTTTTTGACTTTTTTTTTCCTGGCCTTCTCCACCTGCAGTTTTGGAACCGAGGAGGATTATAAGTTGTGCACAATAGGCGGTTATTTCTCCGGCACCAATGACAAATTTCTGAGCGGGCTGGCTGGTCACATTGCCGGCAAGAAGCATGTTTTTGGCGAGCCTATCTGCAAGGCGGCGTGGGACAATGGTTTCAGAATCGGAGAAAAGCTGACGAAAGCCGGAAAGATCAAGGACCCGGCGGAACGGGAAATTGTGCAGCAGGCGACCGAGTTCAGTACAAAAATATACGAAACGATCAGTTCGCGTATCAATTTTTAGCGCTTTTTAGCGTAAGACCCTGAAGAAAGGAAATTTATGGTAGGCCGTGGCAGATTCGAACTGCCGACCAACGGATTAAAAGTCCGCTGCTCTACCGGCTGAGCTAACGGCCCATATTGCCAGGGGACGTGCATTATAACGGCTGACCCCACCGATATAAAGCATTTTGAAACAACTCATCTCCAGCAGATTGCCCGCCTCTCCATTCCGCTTGAGAATCCGCCTTTGACCTGGCGGCCCGTCAAAGGATCAATTTTTGAGCAGTGACGTTATCGTAATAGGCGGCGGAATTATCGGGCTTTCCACGGCATATGAACTGCTGCGGTTGGGGGCGACGGTAACGTTGCTGGAGCGCAATCGCTGCGGCCGCGAGGCGTCCTGGGCGGGTGCGGGCCTACTCTCACCGCTGCTTCC
The DNA here is from genome assembly GCA_964466955.1 of uncultured Nitrosospira sp. GTDB lineage: Bacteria > Pseudomonadota > Gammaproteobacteria > Burkholderiales > Nitrosomonadaceae > Nitrosospira. The sequence goes on along the minus strand of CAYXQR010000106.1, from coordinate 47,517 downwards.
GTGGGATTATTCCGATCCCGTAACGCAACTGACCCGGTTGAGCAACAGGTTGTATCCGCAGTTCATCGAGACGCTCCGGGCAGAAACGGGCATTGATCCGGAATATGAGGCCAGTGGCATGCTGGTGCTGGAGCCTTCAACCGACTCCGAGGATCCAGAGGGGCAAGCAGAGGGCACTCGCCGCGCTGCTATCGCTGAACACTGGTGCATGTCCCGTGATTTTCCGCTTCAGAAGGTGCGCTCCCGTGAAGTCGAATCTGCGCTTGCGCGTGACCAGGCAGCGCTTCGGCTGCCTGACATATGCCAGGTGAGAAATCCCCGTCTTTTGAGCGCGTTGCTGACGGCAGTAAAAAAGTCCGGGATCATTCTTGAAAATGCCGAAGTCATCGATTGGGAGACCGCGAACGGCCGTGTGCAGTCGGTTACGACGCGCCGCGGAGAAAAACATGCTGCAGCCGTATATGTGGTTGCCGCTGGTGCATGGAGTCGGGTGCTTCTGGGAGAGCACGCGCACAAGCTCGAAATCTGGCCGGTCCGGGGTCAGATTCTGCTGTTCAAGGCGCAGGAAGGGCTGATGCGCGCGATTGTGGTAAGGGATCGGGAGAATTTTTACTTGATCCCCCGCCGGGACGGACATGTTCTTGCGGGGAGCACCGTCGAGCAGGCCGGTTTCGGCAACAGGATCACTAGCCCGGCCCGCGAAACGTTGCTGGCCCAGGCGCATGCGCTGGTGCCCGGCCTGCGGGAAGAGACGCTGGTGGCTCATTGGGCCGGATTGCGTCCCGGCTCGATAGATAACATACCGGTCATCGATCGGCATCCTGCTCTCTCCAACCTTTATCTCAATGGTGGTCACTATCGTTACGGGGTAACGATGGCGCCCGCCAGCGCTCAGCTTGCTGCCAATCTGATTTTGAACGAGCCTCAGCCGCTGGAAGTTGCACCTTACCGGTGGGGGTCCGGTGCAATTGCGGACCCTCATTCATCTTCGTGAATGCTGTCTGAAACCTTCTTTATGCAGGAGGCGCGGGGTGATAACATTGCAGCGTTCAAAATATCCGGAATATAGGACGTAAGCATTATGGCTGGGCACAGCAAATGGGCAAATATCAAGCACAAGAAAGCGGCACAGGACGCGAAGCGCGGCAAGATTTTCACGCGGCTCATCAAGGAAATTACCGTTGCGGCGCGGCTTGGCGGTGGCGAGATCAACAGTAATCCGCGCCTGCGCCTGGCTGTTGACAAAGCTTACGAACAGAATATGCCCAAGGACAATGTTGAACGGGCGATCAAGCGCGGTAGCGGAGATCTGGAAGGAGTGAATTACGAAGAAATCCGTTACGAAGGCTATGGGATCGGAGGAGCGGCCGTACTGGTTGATTGCATGACCGATAATCGCGTACGTACCGTCGCGGATGTGCGCCACGCTTTTACCAAATACGGCGGCAATCTCGGAACCGACGGCTCGGTCGCTTTCCTGTTCAAGCATTGCGGGCAATTGTTGTTTGCCCCGGGCACGGACGAAGACAAGCTGATGGAGATGGCTCTGGAAGCAGGCGCGGAAGATATCGTCTCCAATATCGACAGCAGTATCGAGGTCATCACTGCGCCGTATGAGTTTGTCGAAGTCCGGGAGGGCCTGGAAAAAGCCGGTTTCAAAGCGGAAATTGGGGAAGTGATCATGAAACCCGTGAATGAAACCGTACTGATCGGCGATGATGCGATGAAAATGCAGAAACTGCTCGATGCGCTGGAAAACATCGATGATGTGCAAGAAGTCTATACGACCGCTGTGATGGATGATGCATAAGTCTTTTTATCCGGTAATCCGGCCACCAGGCGGTTAAGGCGGCGAGAGGTAAGAACATCCGTATTCTCGGCATCGATCCAGGCTTGCGCGTCACTGGCTTTGGGATCATCGACAAAACCGGTGGCAGGCTGATGTACGTCGGCAGCGGCTGTATCCGCACGCTGGAAGAAAAACTGCCTCTGCGTCTCAAATCCATTATGGATCATCTTAATGAGGTCATCGCGTCGCATCGACCGGAACAGGTTGCTGTGGAACAGGTGTTTGTCAATGTCAACCCGAAATCGACACTGATGCTCGGACAAGCGCGCGGGGCGGCGATTTGCACGGCGGTGCTGAACAACCTCGTGGTAGCCGAATATACCGCGCTCCAGGTCAAGCAGGCGGTGGTGGGGAATGGTCACGCAAAAAAAGAGCAGGTGCAGGAAATGGTCGGCCGGTTGTTGCAGCTCACGGGCAGCCCGGGGGCGGATGCCGCGGATGCGCTGGCCTGCGCGATCTGCCACGCCCACGGGGGCCTGGGCCTCGGCAGAATCTCCACAGCGAGCTATCGCGTGAAACGAGGGCGGCTCGTATGATTGGACGCGTCAGCGGTCTGTTGCTGGGAAAGTTTCCTCCGCTGGTCGTAATCGACGTACAAGGCGTCGGCTACGAGATCGACGTGCCGATGAGCACGTTCTACAATCTGCCGGCGATTGGTGCTCAGGTGACGCTCCACACCCACCTGATCGTGCGTGAGGACGCGCACCTGCTTTTCGGTTTCGCCACCGAAGCGGAGAGGCAGGCTTTTCGCCAGCTCGTGAAGACAACCGGCGTAGGCGCCCGTATTGCCCTGGCGCTGCTGTCGGGTTTGAGCGTGGCCGAGTTGCATCATGCCGTGGACACCCAGGATAGCGGGCGTCTGATCCGAATTCCTGGTATCGGCAAAAAAACGGCAGAGCGCCTGTTGCTGGAACTGCGCGATAAGCTTGATTTCGGCGCCACAACCCCAGGCGTTGCAGGGGTCGGGCATGAGGCCGCGAGTACGAGCGACGTGCTCAATGCCCTGGTGTCCCTAGGGTATAATGATCGCGAAGCCAACTGGGCTGTCAGGCAGCTATCCGCCGAGCTTAGTGTCTCCGAGGGCATACGGCAGGCACTGAAGCTTCTGTCGAAAGAATAGCGGAGCCAAAGGCTTCTCATATAAAGTCCTTATAGCCCGGATCATGTCATTGAGAATGACTCCGACTCCATCCGCCCGGCAATCGAGTTGCACGCCGGGCTGAGGCTGGAAGATTGCCCATGATTGAAACCGACCGTCTCATGACCTCCATCCCGGCCTCATCCCGGGAGGAAGAACTGGAGCGCGCGCTGCGTCCCAAGCAACTGACGGATTATGTCGGCCAGGAGAAAATTCGCGGACAACTGCAGATATTCATCGAGGCTGCGCGTCGCCGACGGGAAGCGCTTGATCACGTACTGCTGTTCGGTCCGCCCGGCCTGGGCAAGACGACGCTAGCCCACATCATCGCCAGGGAGATGGGCGTGAGCCTACGCCAGACTTCGGGACCGGTATTGGAGCGTCCCGGCGACCTGGCTGCGCTCCTTACCAATCTCGAGCCCAACGATGTGCTGTTCATAGATGAAATTCATCGCCTGTCGCCAGTCGTGGAAGAGATCCTGTATCCGGCGCTGGAGGATTACCAGCTCGATATCATGATCGGCGAAGGACCGGCGGCGCGATCAGTCAAACTTGATCTGCCTCCCTTCACGCTGGTAGGTGCTACCACTCGGGCAGGCATGCTCACCAACCCCCTGCGGGACCGTTTTGGCATTATCTCGCGCCTGGAGTTTTATACGGTGGAAGAGTTGACCCGCATCGTTACCCGCTCTGCCGCGTTGCTGAATGCGGAAATCTCCACTGACGGCGCCACCGAGATCGCGCAGCGTTCGCGCGGTACGCCGCGCATTGTCAATCGGCTGCTGAGGCGCGTACGGGACTTCGCCGAGGTCAGGGCGGATGGACGCATTACCCGGCAGGTGGCTGACGCCGCACTGGCCATGCTGGATGTGGACGTTATCGGACTGGATATCATGGACAGAAAACTGCTGCTCACGGTAATGGAGAAATTCGGCGGCGGTCCGGTAGGAGTGGATAATCTTGCCGCGGCTATCAGCGAAGAGCGGGGCACAATCGAGGATGTTCTGGAACCGTATCTGATTCAGCAGGGATACATGAAACGTACGCCGCGCGGCCGCATGGCGACCATTATTGCGTATCAGCATTTTGGCCTGGCGCTGCCAAAAAACGGATTGAGCGGAGAGCTGTGGGGAGATGACTCATTTCAGGAACGGTAGAGGGAATGGAGTTTTAAATGCACGATGCTTCCATCGCCTGTTTCGTTATGCATGCAACAGTAATGGACAGTTCGTCCGTTAGTTCGGATAAGGTACGGTTTTCCCTTCCGGTCCGGGTCTATTATCAGGATACCGATGCGGGCGGGGTGGTTTATCATTCCACCTATCTGGATTTCATGGAGCGTGCGCGCTACGAGTGGTTGCGGGAACTGGGATTCGATATTCATTCATTGGTTAAGATTCACAAGGTGGTTTTCATGATTCGTTCACTTAGCATCGAGTACTTAAAGCCGGCGCTGCTGGATGACGTGCTTCATATCACTGCACGAGCGGTGGAATTGGGCCGCAGCCGCATTACGATCTCACAGCAGGTGCTGCGGGGAACAGCAACGCTGGCTAATGCCACCGTCCAGGCTGTGTGCGTGGGTTCCGACAGCCTCAAGCCGGTGAGCGTACCCGTATTCCTGCGTCAGAAGCTCGAGGAACAGCAATGACACCAGCCCTCACGCAGGATATGTCCTTTTTCCATCTCGTCAGCAGTGCGAGCCTGCCCGTACAACTGGTCATGCTGCTGCTGCTGGTGACCTCTCTCCTGTCATGGTGGTACATATTCCGCAAGCTCTTCGTCATCCGGCGGGCGGAGAGGCAGAGCGACGATTTCGAAAACGTCTTCTGGAAGGGAACGGACCTTAACGCCCTTTATCAGAGCGCCATCAGTTCCCGGCGCACCGCAGGCAGCATGGAGCGTATCTTCGAGGCGGGCTTTCGCGAGTTCATCAAGCACAAGCGCCAGGCGGGAACCGATATCAGTTCCGTGATGGACAGCACGCGCAGGGCAATGCGCGCAACCTACCAACGCGAGATGGATAACCTTGAGTCGCATTTGTCGTTTCTGGCGACCGTAGGTTCGGTCAGTCCCTACGTGGGCCTCTTCGGGACGGTTTGGGGGATCATGAATTCTTTCCGTGGCTTGTCCAATGTCAGCCAGGCAACTATTGCACACGTCGCTCCGGGCATCGCGGAAGCGCTGATCGCAACGGCGATGGGGTTGTTTGCCGCGATTCCGGCCGTGATCGCCTATAACCGGTACGCCAGCAACATGGACAGGCTGGCGACCCGCTTCGAGAGTTTCATGGAAGAATTATCCAATGTATTGCAGCGGCAGGCCAGTGGATGACGACCATTTCCAGGAGGTGTTCTCATGAGTGAGCGCCGCGCGCGCCGCCGCCTGATGAACGAAATAAACGTCGTGCCTTATATCGACGTCATGCTGGTGCTGCTCGTGATTTTCATGATCACCGCGCCACTCATCAATCCTGGCGAAATCGAACTGCCCCAGATCGGGAAATCGCTGACGCCGCCAGTAGCCCCTCTGGAGGTGATTATCGATGCCGAAGGCGCGCTTGCTTTACGCGATCGTTCCGTCTCGGAGAAAGAAGAAAAAGTGAGCCGGACGGAACTGGTGGATGCGATCAAACAGAAACAGATGGTGAATGCCGAACAACCCGTGGTCATTGCTGGCGATAAGAATGTCCGTTATGAAGAAGTCATCAATGTGATGGATCTCCTTCAACAGCAACAGGTAAAAAAAGTCGGGTTGCTGGCCAGGCCAAAATGAATGGTCCAGGCAGCCGATGAGCCGGGCGACCTCGAAAAAATCCGCGCATACCGAGCCGGGACGCACATTCGCAGGCGTGCTGGCTATACTGGTTCACGTACTTTTTTTTGCATTTCTGGTTGTCGGTCTCAACTGGAAAGCAGAACCGCCGGAGGGGATGGCGGTGGATCTATGGGGCAGTCTGCCTCCGCCGGTTGCGCTCCCGCAGGCTCCAAAGCCCAAGCCGGTAGAACGGCCCACGCCGCCTGCTCCACCCGAGGAGCCCACGCCAGCCGAGCCCCCTCGTAAGGCGGAGCCATTGCCACAGCCGAAGCCGGACATTGCGCTGAAGGACAAGAATGAAAAAAAGCGGCCTGTCGAAAAGAAACCGAAGATAGACAAAGAGAAGGAACTCCAGGAAAAAATAGAAAGGGAAGAAAAAGAGCAACGGGAAAGGGAGCAAAAAGAAAAGGAACAGAAAGAGAAAGAGAGAAAAGAAAGAGAGCAGCGGGAAAAGGAGCAAAAAGAAAAGGAACAGAAAGAGAAGGAGAGGAAGGAAAAGGAACAACGGGAGAAAGAGCGGCGGGAAAAGGAGCAGAAGGCCCGGATTCTCGCCGAAGTCGAGCAGCTTCGGCGCGAACAGGAGGCGTCAGACAAGCGTCAGGCGGAGGCGATCGCCGCGCAAGCACGTGTTGCGAATGAAATCGCGGAGTACAAGGCGAAAATTCTGGCCAAGATCAGGAGAAATATCACGATGCCTCCCGATATAATGGATAACCCGGTGGTGGAATTCGACGTGACGTTGCTACCAGGGGGAGACATCCTTGATGTCAGATTGCGCGCAAGCAGCGGGATTCCGGCATTCGACAGCGCCGTTGAACGTGGCATCACGCTGGCGCAGCCGCTCCCTTTGCCACCTGATCCGGCCATGTTCGCGAAATTCCGCAACTTGAACGTCAAAGTGCATTATCGCGAATGACTGCTATAATTCATTGTTTTATGAACACATTGAAAGCTATTTACATGCTATCCATGCAGATTCGTTTGCATAGGTTCTCCGGTCACGTCGTTGCCCTGATGCTGTGGCTGTTCAGTATCCCTCTGCACGCGGCGCTCAATATCGAAATTTTCGGTGGTGGCGCCACGCAGATTCCCATTTCCATCGTACCCTTTGCCAGTGAAGAGAGTCTTCCGCAAGGCCTTACACCGGTCATTTCTGCTGATCTACACCGCAGCGGGCTCTTCCGGCTGATCGAGCCGGGCCATCTTCGCCCGCACGAGCCCGCACAGGTTTCTTTTCCCGACTGGATCCAGCGGGGGGCAGGCGCGCTGGTTATCGGAAGCACTACAGTTCTGGGTGGGGGGCGGGTTTCCCTTCACGTCCGGCTGCTGGATGTGGCCAGAAGGGCGGAATTGGCAGTTTTTACGGAAACGGTTTCCACCGACCAGCTGCGGGGAGCGGCGCATCGGATCGCTGATCTGATCTACGAAAAACTCACAGGGGACGCGGGTGTATTCAGTACCCGGATTGCTTACGTAGTGAAGCAGGGGAAGAAGTATTCGCTGCAAGTAGCCGACGCAGATGGATTCAATTCCCAGCCGGTCATCGAATACACCGAGCCGATCATTTCTCCCAGCTGGTCACCGGATGGGACCAAGCTGGCATACGTTTCCTTCGAGAACAAAAAACCCGTTGTCTATGTGCAGACGCTTGCAACCCGGACACGAAAGGCCGTGGCCAATTTCCGCGGAAGCAACAGCGCGCCGGCCTGGTCCCCGGATGGCAGGAAGCTTGCAGTGGTTCTTTCCATAATGGGAGGGTCACAGATCTACCTGATCAACGCGGACGGCAGCGGATTGCAGCGGCTCAGCCAGAGTGCCGGAATCGATACGGAGCCCAATTTTTCTCCCGACGGGAGATACATCATTTTTACTTCCGACCGCGGCGGAAGTCCTCAGATATATCGTATGGCTGTTTCGGGAAGCGCTTCCGGCACGGCTGAAAGGCTGACCTTCGAGGGAAGCTACAACGTGAGTCCGCGCTACAGCCCCGATGGCAGAAGTTTTGTTTTCATTCATCGCAATCGCGACAGATTCAATGTTGCGATACAGGATATGGCAACCCGCCATGTGCAATTGCTGACCGATTCCCAGTTCGATGAATCTCCCAGCTTTGCACCTAACGGGAGGATCATCCTTTATGCAACTGAAATAAGAGGCCGTGGTATATTGTCAGCGGTGTCAAGCGACGGAAAAACAAGACAGCAGCTTTCGACGCAGGCCGGGGACGTAAGAGAGCCAGCCTGGGGACCCTTGAAAAGGTCTCAGTAGACAGTATGTTATTTTTGGTTAACTGAAAAAGGAAATGGAAATGAAAAAAGTTATGGGCATACTTCTGATCAGCTTGTTGACTGCCTGTGCCAGCCAGACCAAGCAGTCGGGCGCCGACGTGGAAGACAGATCCATGGGCGGAGGGACCACAACGATGGAACCGGGCGAAGGGAGCAGCAGGATGGGCGATGCCGGTGGCCCGATACTGAATCCACTCACCGATCCCAGGAGCGTTCTGTCCAGGCGCAGTATTTACTTTGATTTCGACAGCTACGTGGTAAAGGATGAGTTTCGTCCGCTCGTTGTGGCTCACGGGCAATACTTGCGCGACGATTCCAGCAAAAGGATGTTGCTGCAGGGCAATACCGATGAGCGCGGCAGCCGCGAATACAATCTTGCGCTGGGTCAGCGCCGGGCCGACGCTGTGAAGTACGCAATGACATTATCCGGTGCACGAGAAGCACAAATCGAGGCTGTCAGCCTGGGCGAGGAAAAACCGCGGACGGCAGGCCATGACGAGGCTGCGTGGGCGGAGAATCGCCGTGTGGATATTCGTTATCAGGGAGAATAAGGACGTACGATCATGTACTTGCGCGCTTGCGGATTATTGTTGCTGATTAGCTGTAATTTCAGTTACGCAGGATTGTTCGATGACAAAGAGGCGCGTCAGTTGATCGCTGCACAGCAGAATTCGATCGGCGATCTGCGCAACCAGGGGCAGGCTCTTGAGGCACGCTTGGGTACCATTGAAGAAACACTTAGCACCCAATCTTTACTGGAACTACACAGCAGGATCGAGGCGCTGAGGATGGATCTGAACAAATTGCAAGGCCAGATCGAAGTGCTGCTCAATCAGAATGAGACGATGCAGAAGCGACAGAAGGACTTTTATGTTGATCTGGATACGCGCTTGCGGCGAATCGAGCAAGGCGGCGCTGTTGCGCAGGATCCTTCATCCGGCGCTACGGAATCAGCGGGATCTGCGCCTGTAGCGGCTATCGCTGAAGGCGGCGCCGGAGAATTAAATGCCGATTCGACGGCAGCGCATGACGTTGCTTCAGCGACCGTCATGTCACCTGCTCCTGAAGTCAGCACCCCGGCAAATGAAGGAAGAGAAGCCTACGAGGCGGCTTTCGATATGTTCAAGGCTGGCAAGTACCAGGAGGCCGCATCCAGCTTCAGCAGGTTTGTCCAGAGTCATCCCGAGTCCGCTCTTGCTCCAAGCGCGCAATACTGGATGGGAAATTCCTATTACGCGCTGCGAGACTTCAAGAATGCGATCAGCGCCCAGGAAAAGCTTATCAAAAATTATCCGAACAGCGCGAAGGTTCCCGATGCCATGCTGAACATTGCCAGCAGCCAGCAGGAGTTGAATCAGAAAGCTGCAGCCAGAAAGACTCTGGACAATGTGGCTGCCCGATATCCGGGTACCCAGGCTGCGGAGAAAGCCCGGCAACGGCTGCATTACGTAAGGTAGCAAACAAGAGAAGAGCTGGCTGGTTCTTATCCTAAGCATGATTCAGGCTCTCTCCCCTCCTGTGTCTCAAATCTGGTCTGCATCTGAAACAGCAAGACTGCGCGTGACCGAGGTCTTTTTTTCCCTGCAAGGCGAAACAAGCCGGGTGGGATTGCCTACGGTATTCGTTCGTCTCACCGGTTGTCCGCTGCGTTGTGGATATTGCGATACCGAATATGCTTTTCAAGGGGGCAAGGTCATGGCAGTCGCAGCCATACTTGCCGAAGTGGCGAGTTACGGGACTCGCTATGTCACGGTGACAGGCGGCGAGCCGCTTGCCCAAAAAGAGTGCACGGTTTTGCTCACTTCGCTATGCGAGGCCGGCTATTCCGTCTCGCTTGAAACCAGTGGCGCGATGGATATCGCAAGCGTGGATCCTCGCGTTGCCAAAATTCTCGACATCAAGACACCCGGCTCTGATGAAATGCAGAGGAACCGGTGGACCAACCTATCCTTCCTGAATCCGCGCGATGAAGTGAAATTTGTACTATGTGACGAGCGCGACTATCGTTGGGCGATCGAAGTGATGAAGGAGCATCGGCTTGATCGCATCTGTTCCATTTTATTTTCGCCGGTTTATGGGAAGCTGGATCCAGCATTGCTCAGCGACTGGATACTTCGCGATCGTCTTCCGGTGCGTATGCAGGTACAATTGCACAAGCTTCTATGGGGCGAACGTCCGGGACGGTGACGAGATGACCATCCAATTTTTTGTTTCAGTTTAATGGCAATTGCCATAGTGCTGCTGTCTGGCGGACTGGATTCCGCCACCACCCTCGCACTTGCCAAAGACGAAGGATACGAGTGTTACGCGCTGAGCCTGAATTACGGCCAGCGGCATGAAGCCGAACTGCTTGCTGCAGAAAGCCTGGCGCACGCGCTTGGGGTTCGCGAACACAAGATCGTCAGCGTTGATTTGTCCGCATTCGGAGGATCCGCGCTGACCGATGAATCAATCCGGGTGCCAACCAGTGGTATCCAGACGGGTATCCCTGTCACGTATGTGCCTGCGCGCAATACTATCATGCTGTCCCTTGCGCTGGCGTGGGCCGAAGTGCTCGGCGGTCGCGATATTTTTCTTGGGGTGAATGCCGTGGACTATTCTGGCTACCCGGACTGCCGCCCAGAATATATAGAAGCATTTGAAGCACTGGCGAACCTCGCCACGAAATCCGCGCTCGAAGGTGCAAGGATGCGCATTCACGCGCCGCTCATGTATCTGTCGAAAGCAGATATCATACGACAGGGTAATCGGCTGGGCCTGGATTTCAGTCTCACGGTGTCGTGCTACCAGGCAGACGACGAGGGCCATGCTTGCGGAACTTGTGATTCCTGCCGGCTGCGCAAGGCAGGGTTTGAGGTGGCTGGCGTCCCGGATGTGACCCGCTATCGCGCCTGGTGATTTCATTGCATTTTTTCCCGAGCCTCCCGTGCCACGTCATCTTTTTCATACCAATGAACACGATGCCCAATCCGCGTGATTCCCTGGCTTGCTCCTGAATCCCCCTTTCCTTCCCTGCACACGGCGCTCACCCAGCCGAACGGGCTGCTCGCCGCAGGCGGGAACCTCTCGCCACAGCGACTGATAGAAGCCTATCGTCGCGGAATCTTTCCATGGTTCAATAAGGGCGAGCCCATTCTATGGTGGAGCCCCGATCCCCGCACGGTGCTTTTCCCCCGTGAACTCAAGATATCCCGATCGCTTGGGAAAGCTATGAAAAAGGAAGACTACGAGATACGAATCGATACTGCTTTCGATCAAGTCATGCACGCCTGCGCCGCGCCGCGCAAAGGCAGTCCAGGGACATGGATACACAAGGAGATAATTTCCGCCTACAGCCTCCTGCATCAAATGGGATTGGCGCATTCGGTCGAAACCTGGCGGGATGGCGATTTGAAGGGGGGTCTGTACGGTATTGCACTGGGAAAAGCATTTTTTGGAGAATCCATGTTTTCGCGAGCTTCCAATGCCTCGAAAATCGCCTTTGTGCACCTCGTTCAACAGCTCGATCGCCGCGGGTTCGGCCTGATCGACTGCCAGATGAAAACCCCACTGCTTGTCTCATTCGGCGCGCGAGAAATTCCCCGACGGGAATTTAGTCAAAAACTGGAAGAATTGGTAAACTACCCGGGACCAAGTAGAAAATGGTGTTCCGATCATGAGCAAGTTGAATGATCTTCCTTCATCCGCGTTGCAGTTTTACACGACTGCGTCCTATCCTTGTAGCTATCTTCCTGAGCAACTGGCACGATCCCAGGTGGCGACTCCCAGCCACCTGATCGATACAGGTACCTACGGGCGCCTGGTTCAGGCAGGTTTTCGGCGTAGCGGCGCGTTTACCTATCGTCCGCACTGCGATAATTGCCAAGCCTGCATGCCGGTCCGAATCGTAGTGGATCAATTGACTCTCAGGCGCTCACAGCGACGTTCCTTGCAGCGTCATCAGAACCTGGTCGCCACCCAGCACGACCTGTATTATCATCCCGACCATTACACGCTGTATTTACGTTACCAGGCCAAACGCCACAGCGGCGGGGGCATGGACCGTGACAGCCGGGAGCAATACCGGCATTTTCTTCTGCCAAGTAACGTCAACTCGCGGTTGCTCGAATTTCATGAAAACGGCCGGTTGCGCATGGTCAGCATTATCGATGAGCTACCGGATGGAGTATCTTCTGTCTATACGTTTTTTGACCCTGACGTACCGGGCGCCAGCTTTGGCACTTACAACATCCTGTGGCAAGTGGAACTGTGTCGCGCACTGAATTTGCCATACTTGTATCTCGGCTACTGGATAAGGGAAAGCCGGAAAATGGCATACAAAGCAGGATTCCGGCCTTTGCAGGGTCTGATTGACGGACAGTGGCAGGCGGTCGACAATCTATGTCGAGCGTAGGATGACTTTGTCTTACCTCAACTGCGGGAGCGCTTCTTGCTCTTTGGAGGTCAGGATTAATTTCCTTGAGCCCATTGCCTCTTCTTCTCCTTTTCCCTTATCGCGGATGCGCGTCTATCCAGGCTTCTTGCCTTACCCGCATAGCCGATATCACGATAAAGCTGCGCCAGATTTTCCAGACCCGTTGCCACATTCGGGTGCTCGGGTCCGTATACTTTTTCCAAGATTGCCAGCGCACGCCTGAACAGGGGCTCGGCGTACGGAAACTTCTCCTGCTCCCTATATAGGCCTGCCAGATTATTCAGACTCAAGGCTACGTTTGGATGATCCTTGCCGAGGGCATTTTTCGAGATGGCTATTACCCGCTTGTAAAGCGGCTCCGCCCGCCCATATTCCTTTTGCGCGCTGTACAGCAACGCCAGGTTGTTCAGGCTGATGGCAAGATCGGGATGGGTTGGCCCGAGTGTTTTTTCGAGTATGGCGACCGCGCGGTCCAGAAGAGGCTCAGCCTGCTCATATCGCTCCTGAGCCTGATATAGCTGCGCAAGATTGTTCAGGCTGATGGCGACGGCAGGATGTTCCGGGCCGATTGTCTTTTCATCGATCTCCAGCGCGCGTTTGTAAAGGGACTCGGCCTCGTCATAGGCTTCCTGATTCCTGTGGAGCATTGCCAGATTATTCAGCGTGGCCGCTACTTCGGGGCTTGCCGGATCGAGAGCGCTTTGGAAAATCGCAAGCGCCCGCTTAAAAAGCGGCTCGGCTTGCTTGTATTGACCTTGAGCGCTAAGCAGCAGCGCGAGCCCGTTCAGGCTTGTCGCGACATCCGGATGGTTCGGGTGCAGTGATTGCTCCGCTTTCTGCAGCGCCATTTTTGCCACCTCGGTTGCGCGCGGATAATTGCCCTGCTGGTACAAGGTCTGCAATTCGTCGTTCAGCCTATCCCATTCCGTGGCGCCATGAATCGGCGCGCAGCAGGCAGCGAGTACCAGAAGCAGGGTGAAGCGAAGTGGATTCATGAGAAATGATATTGCCGGGGCGCGATAGATGGATAAAGCTTAATTATGCCAAACCACGCAGGCCCCGCATAAGGGGGTGGTAAAATGACTTCATGTCATATTTACTGCTGCGCCCGCTGTTATTCCGCCTCGACCCGGAGAGAGCTCATTCTATAGTGTTTCAGGGACTGGAGATGGCACATCGTCTGCGCCTCTTCAATGGTTCATTGGTCAATTGTCCGGCTCGAAAGGTCATGGGACTTGATTTTCCCAATCCCGTAGGGCTGGCGGCCGGGCTGGACAAAAATGGCGCGCATATTGACGCACTTGGGTCGCTTGGTTTCGGTTTTATCGAAATCGGCACGGTTACGCCACGACGGCAGCCCGGAAACCCGAAACCACGGCTGTTTCGTATCCCCCAGGCGAATGCCATCATCAACCGTATGGGCTTCAATAATCTGGGCATAGAGAACTTGCTGACAAACGTCAGACGCAGAAATTACCCCGGTATAATTGGCATCAACATCGGAAAAAATTTCGATACGCCGGTCGAAAGTGCCGTCGACGACTATCTCGTCTGTCTGCAAAAGGCTTATCCTCATGCCGATTATATCGTCGTGAACATTTCTTCGCCGAATACGCCCAACCTTCGTCAGCTCCAGAATGCCGAGGAACTCGATCATTTGCTGCGAATATTGAAACTGAGCCAGAAAAAGCTGGCTGACGAGCATGGGAAGTATACGCCTCTGGCCGTAAAAATCGCACCTGACCTCGAGGATGCGCAGATCGATTCAATTGCCGCGGCGCTGATGCGGCATCGGATCGATGGCGTCATTGCCACCAACACGACACTGTCGCGGGCGGGGATCGAAGCATTGCCGCATTCATCCGAGCGGGGCGGATTGAGCGGGGCGCCACTTGCCGGTCGCGCCACCGCTGTGATACGGCGGCTGCACATTGTCCTTAGGGGATCGCTCCCAATAATAGGAGTGGGTGGCATCATGTCCCCGAAGGATGCAAAGGAAAAGATCGAAGCAGGTGCGAGCCTCGTTCAGATCTACAGCGGATTGATTTATCGCGGGCCTAGGCTGGTGCGTGAAATTGCGCATGCCTTGTGCGTGCCCGGCGTGGGACATGGTTCGCTTCACGAACGTGGATAAAGTGATGGAAGATCCACTGATCGCGGAAATCGACGCTGTTCTGCCACAAACGCAGTGCCGCCGCTGCGGTTTCCTTGGTTGTCGGCCCTATGCAGCCGCCATTGTGGAAGGAAAGGCGCAGATCGATCAATGTCCGCCTGGGGGAGAAGAAGGCTTACGCAGGATTGCAGCCCTGTTGGGCATGAGTCCGGTGCCGCTCAGTACAGCACATAAACAGTATGTGCCGAAAGAAGCGGCGTTCATCGACGAGCAAGCCTGTATAGGATGCACGTTGTGCATTCAAGCCTGCCCGGTGGATGCGATCGTGGGGGCGGCAAAGCAGGTTCACACCGTAATGGGCGTGGAATGCACAGGGTGTGAATTATGTGTCGAGCCCTGTCCAGTGGATTGCATCAGCATGATTCCGGCCCGGAAGGATCCAGCTTCCCGTAGTCAAGAAGAAAAAAGCAGGAATGCCGCAGATCGCGCGCGTGCTCGTTATCAGTTCAGGGTGCAAAGGCTGGAGCGCGAAAAACAGGGGCAGATGCGCAAGCATTATTTGTCTGAAAAGGATGGGATGGCAGCCGTTACACCGGCGCCCAGCATCGAGCGCAAGAACTTGGCTATCCGGGCTGCGATCGCCCGCGCCAAGGCAGCCAGGACGCGGCATGATATCGATGTCCGTCAGTTGGACTCTCTGCTGGGCGAATCATGAATTCGAGCATACGCCGCGAGATATTTACACGTTTCAGATCTGCCAACCCGCATCCCACCACTGAACTGGAGTATGGCTCGCCTTTCGAGTTGCTTGTGGCGGTAGCGCTCTCCGCCCAGGCCACCGACAAGAGCGTGAATCTGGCCACCAGGAAGCTTTTTCCCATCGCCAATACCCCGGAGCAAATTATAGCACTGGGCGAAGCGGGGTTGCAGGAGTTCATCAAGAGCATCGGGTTATACAAGACCAAGGCAAAAAATATCCTCTCCGCCTGCCAGATGCTCATTGAGGATCATGATAGCGAAGTGCCCCGGAGCCGGGAGCAATTGGAAAAACTGCCGGGCGTGGGTCGCAAGACCGCCAATGTCATTTTGAATACCGCATTTGGCGAGCCCACCATGGCGGTGGACACACACATCTTCCGCGTCGCCAACCGTACGGGAATCGCTCATGGAAAGACGGTACTCGATGTGGAACTAAAACTTTTAAAGTGTGTACCCAGAGAGTTCCGGCATGATGCTCATCACTGGCTGATCCTGCATGGGCGCTATACATGCGTGGCTCGGAAACCGAAATGCACGATATGCATTATCAATGATTTGTGCGAGTATAAGAATAAGAATCTCTGATCGATTCGCGAGAAATTGGTTTCGCAAAGCTTGTCCACGGTATGTTTAATCCTTCCAGAGAACAGGCGCGTCAGTTTTTTTTTGATACCTGGCGCAAATACAGGCAGCGAAAGATGCTTACGGCCATGGAAAATATGGCGCTCGATACGATCCTGTTGCATCCAGAATATCACGTAATGCTGGAAGATCCCATACGCTTCCAGGATAAGGATTACCTGCCCGAGACGGGCGATACCAATCCCTTTCTCCATATGGGTATGCACATTGCCATCAGGGAGCAGTTGTCAATAGATCAACCGGCAGGAATACGACAGCGGTTCCAGCATCTGGTGGAAAAAACGGGCGATGAACACATCGCTGTGCATCAGATCATGGAGTGTCTTGCGGAAATGATCTGGCAGGCACAGCGGAACCAGACGGAAATGGATGCTGCCATCTATTTTGACTGTCTGGATCGAAGAAAAAATTAAGGCTTGAGCAGGTGCGTTCCTTCAAGTGAAATTGCGCACCAGCAGGAAGGAGTTTTTCCGCATGCCGGATCGTCAGGTATCCCTATGGGCATGATCTGATTCTCAAGCCAAACAGGCCGGAGCGAAACCGACTGAGGCTTTGGGGTATTCCCCTTCCCCAAAGCCGCTATGGATATGTTGTATCCTTGCCCGTGGAGCGGGCGTTCTTTCTTTAATGCCGGATCAGTACTTGGTCTTCAGGCCGGACTGACTGGCGAAGTATGCCGATACGTTCTCAATGTCTTCCTTGCTCAGCGCTGCGGACATGCCTGCCATTACCGGATCCTTCCGCTCGCCCGATTTATATTCCGTCAAGGTTTTGATGAGATAGCTGGCATGCTGCCCGTTCAGCTTGGGAAAAGCGGGATTCGGGCTATTTCCATCCGGTCCGTGGCATGCAGCACAAACTTCTGCCGCCTTTTTTTTGCCTGCTTCTATGTCGGCTGCGATCCCCTGAGCAGAGATCAGCAGCGCCGCGCCGCTCGCTGCGGCAATGATGAGATGTTTCATGAGACTTTCCTTGCGAAAATGGTTGGTTATTTACCAGCGTAATAGGCAGCTAGATCTTCAATATCCTGCTGAGACAATGTGGCAGCGATGCCCTTCATGCTGGGATGATTGCGGGCGTCCGTCTTATAGGCCTGGAGTGCTTTGATCAAGTACTCTTCATGCTGACCCCCGATTCTCGGAACATTATAGACGGTGGGGTATGAAGTCCGGTATCCCTCTATTCCATGGCAACCAATGCACATGGTATTTTTCTGCTTGCCCGCAACGGGGTCTCCGGCTGCTTGAACGGTTCCTGCTCCCATCAGGAGCAAACCCAATGCGAGTAAGCGTATTATCGCTGGTTTCTTCATTATCAGTGCCCTCTTCACAAAAATAGCGACTCTAAACGATGTGTCATTTCTGGTCAATGCATAAAACAATAGCATATATGGAATAGGGATATTCTGAGATGATCAACCGTGTGTTTTTTGTCCCGCCGCCGCCTTTTTTGCTTCCAGTTCTTCCCACCTGGAAAGGCAGTTCATCAGTTCCTCTTCAATCTCGGTAAAACGCCTCTGCAGGTCGCTGGCTTTTTCTGGCAAATCCCGGTAAAGATTCGGCACGTTGAGTTGCTGGTTGATGGCATCCTGTTCCCGCTCCAGCAGCTCGATCTTGCCAGACATTGTTTCAAGCTCTATTTTTTCTTTGTAATTCAGCCTGCTGAAAAGAGGCCTGGCAGGAGCCTTGGGCTCGGTGGAAATGGCTTTGAGCGTGCGCTGCTTTTCGGTTGCAGCCCGAAAACCCCGGGCGCGTACCCAGTCCTCGTAGCCGCCGACGTATTCCCGCAATATTCCTTCGCCTTCGAACGCGATGACCTGTGTGACCACATTGTCAAGAAATTCACGGTCGTGGCTCACGAGGAACAGAGTGCCGGAATAGCTTTGCAGCATCCCTTCCAGCAGATCCAGCGTTTCGATATCGAGATCGTTGGTGGGCTCATCCAGAACCAGTATATTAGCCGGACGAGTAAACAGGCGCGCCAGCAAAAGGCGGTTACGTTCTCCACCGGAAAGCGATTTCACGGGCGAACGCGCCCTTTGGGGTGCGAACAGGAAATCCTCCAGATAGCTGATGACATGCTTTCTCGCGCCGCCGATTTCGATAAAATCCGAGCCCTGACTGATCGTGTCTATGAGCGTCTCTTCCTCGTCGAGCTGTTCCCGCATCTGGTCAAAGTAGGCAATCTCCTGCCGGGTGCCTCGAGAGATGCTGCCGCTGTCCGGCGTCAATTCGCCGAGAATCAGTTTCAGCAGCGTAGATTTGCCTGCGCCGTTCGGGCCCAGCAGGCCTACCCGGTCTCCACGCATGATGCGACACGAAAAGTCCTGGATCACCGTTTTGTTTCCATAGCTTTTGGTTACGCGCTCAAGCTCGGCCACCATTCGACCGGATTTACCGGCATCGTCAATGCTGAGATTGGCCATCCCGGTTCTTTCCCGCCGCGCGGCTCGTTCCAATCGCAGTGCTTCCAGCCGCCGTACTCTGCCTTCATTTCGCGTGCAGCGCGCCTGAATTCCCTTGCGTACCCAGACTTCTTCCTGCGCCAGAACCTTGTCGAACTTCCCGTTGTGGATGACTTCGATTTCCAGCATTTCCATTTTTTTCTGCTGGTATGCAGCAAAATCACCGGGGAAGTTCGTCATGCTGCCTCGGTCGAGTTCCACGATTCTTGTTGCGACATTGTTCAAAAAGCGACGGTCGTGCGTAACGAACAGCACGGCACCGGTGAAGTCCACGAGCAACTCTTCAAGCCACTCGATGGAGGAAAAATCCAGATGATTGGTTGGCTCGTCCAATAGCAGCACATCCGGCGATAGCGCCAATGCACGGGCCAGCGCCACCCGTTTTTTCTGTCCGCCCGAAAGTTGACCAACCAGAGCATCCGCAGGAAGATCAAGCTTGTCGATTACGGTCTCGACCCTGGCTTGAATACGCCAGCCATCGTGGGCTTCGAGTTCTGCCTGAAGATTCTCCAGGCGGGCAAGAAGGGCATCGGTATCATCGCGGCCATCACTCAGGAGATGGGATGCCTCGTGATACTGAAGCAGAATTTGGCTGAGGGCGCCCAATCCTTTCGAAGCTTCCTCTAAAACCGTCAGCGCAGGGTCCAGCTTGGGCTCTTGGGGCACATATGCCAGTTTCAATGCAGGCGACCGCCAGATTCTGCCATCATCCAGCGTGGCCTCTCCTGTCAATGTGCGCAACAGGCTCGATTTGCCCCCCCCGTTCCTTCCGATCAGTCCAATTCGTTCCCCTGCGTCAAGCTGTAAATCCGCGTGATCGAGCAACGCATGGTGGCCAAATGCGAGGCATCCTTTTTCAAGTGTGAGGAGAGGCATGAATGGAATTTTCTTCTGGAATGATAGGAAGGTCTAATCCTGCCATCGCTGGCAGCTGATCATATAAAGGAGATTTATGTCAAAAATCGATTCGCGCCATGGGTCATTCGCCATCAAGCGGCCGCGCGCGGGCAAGCGCCTGATCCACCCCGCACCAGCCCTTGCATGCGTTGCGGCCGGATTGACCTCTCAGCTTGTTCAGGAATCCCTTGCATTTTGCATACATATGAAAGAAAGCTAGTATCCTCCTGTATTGAGGCGCATCGGGGGGCGTCTCCGCGCAGATAAGTTTATCATCCAGCAGATCCCGGTCGAGCATGGTCACCGCTCGCCATGCCTTCACTCGTATGTGTGTGCCTGCCGGTAAACGTGGACCCAGAACCAGTGCGTCCAGAAGATCGCCGTCCAGCCCGACGTGTCCCGAAACCGAGCCGTAATTAAAGGGACAAGGCACTGGGGAAATAAAATCTATGGCGCCAGTGGAACCGCGTTTAAGAAAACTGCCTCGGGGCACCTCTATGACCACCTCTACCACGACAGGTTCATGCATTTATCTGAACCAGCTGCCGATCGAGTTCGGCTAAACAGTGGAACGTTTGCATGGACCCTGGGTTATCCTTTCTCATTGTTGAGCGTGAGCGGGATTTCCTTTTTCCACCAGCAATGTGTACAGTCTGCGGCTGTCGGCCCGTAATACCGTAAATTTGAACCCCCCCGCAGCGACCGATTCACCGCGTTTGGGCAGCCGGCCAAATTGATGCACTACCAGTCCTCCAATCGTGTCGTAATCGACGTCACTCAGTTCTCCGCCGAGTCGCTCATTGAAATCCGCTATTTCCGTAATCGCCTTGACGCGGTAATAGCCATCCGGATCTTGCAGGATATTGTCTTCGGCTTCATCGAAATCATGCTCATCCTCGATATCGCCAACAATCTGCTCCAGCACATCCTCGATCGTGACCAGACCAGCAACTCCACCATATTCATCCACAACAATGGCGATATGATTTCGGTTGGCGCGGAAATCCCTGAGCAGCACATTGAGGCGCTTTGATTCGGGAATAAATACGACTGGTCGCAGCATGTCCCGTACGTCAAACTCCTCCTCTCCGGCGTAATAGCGTAATAAATCCTTGGCAAGCAGAATTCCGATCACGTTATTCCTGTCATTCTCGGTAACCGGAAAACGCGAGTGCGCCTTTTCAATCACGAAAGGAATGAACTTGTCCGGAGTATCGCCGATATCGATCACGTCCATTTGAGCGCGCGGAACCATAATGTCCCGGGCCTGCATCTCGGATACCTGCATTACCCCTTCGATCATGCTCAGGGCATCCGAATCGAACAGGTTGCGCTCAAAGGCGGCATGCAGCAGCGTGATCAGTTGGGCGCGGTCTTCCGGCTTGCGCAACAACAGCGCACTGATCCGTTCCAGCCAGCCGGATTGGGGAGGGTCATCCATACGTGGCTGATACGCGACAGACATATGAATTGCTTAGAGGTTTTATAAAAGGTTCCGTTTCATTCATATTCAACATTAACTGGGGTCCGCATATGGATTCCGGTATCCCAGTTTCCCGAGAATCCCGATCTCCAGTTGCTCCATGGTTGACGCTTCGATTGCACTTTCATGGTCATAGCCCTGAAGATGCAGGACACTGTGCACCGTGAGATGCGCATAATGCGCTGCCAGGCTTTTGGATTGCCCGTTCGCTTCATTCTCTATGATTGGCGCACACAGTACGATATCCCCCTTGAGAGTGGCGGCAGGGTGAATGCCCGGAGCGGGCTCATCATTGTAAACAAAGGTCAGGACATTGGTCGCATAATCCTTGCCGCGAAAGTCGCGATTGAGGCCGCGGCCTTCGGCTTCATCGACGACGCGTAATCCAATTTCCGCGTCATGCATCAATGCCGCCCTGATCCATTTCCGGAACATCGGGCGCGCAGGAACACCTTCCGCTCGGGTAGCGTATTGGGTGCCCAACTTCAGCCTTACTAGCTTCCCTTCCGCAGACGGAACGTGGGTACCAGTGTTACAGCTATCCGAAGGATCATGCTTTTTTTTCGTATTCTTCGTACGCATTGACAATTCTCTGTACCAACGGATGGCGCACCACATCCTCCGCACCAAAACGGGTAAACGCGATCCCGCGCACTTTTTCCAATACCTTTTGAGCTTCTACCAGCCCGCTTTTCTGATGCTTTGCCAGGTCAATCTGTGTGACATCGCCCGTTATCACCGCTTTCGAGCCGAATCCGATCCGGGTAAGGAA
Organism: uncultured Nitrosospira sp.; assembly: GCA_964466955.1. Classification (GTDB taxonomy): domain Bacteria; phylum Pseudomonadota; class Gammaproteobacteria; order Burkholderiales; family Nitrosomonadaceae; genus Nitrosospira. The sequence goes on along the minus strand of CAYXQR010000106.1, from coordinate 25,881 downwards.
CATCTTCATCTGCTCAGGGGTCGTATTCTGCGCTTCATCCAGAATAATAAAGGACTGATTCAGTGTACGGCCACGCATGAATGCCAAAGGGGCAACCTCGATCGTACCGCGCTCGAACTGCTTGCCGGTTTTCTCGAACCCCATGAGATCATAGAGCGCATCATAGAGTGGCCGCAGGTAGGGGTCTACCTTCTGCACCATATCGCCCGGGAGAAAGCCAAGCCGCTCGCCGGCCTCCACGGCTGGACGCACTAGCATTATGCGCTCCACGATGTCCCGCTCCAGTGCGTCCACCGCGCTCGCCACAGCAAGATAAGTCTTGCCCGTGCCCGCAGGGCCAATGGAAAATGTGATGTCGTGGGTCTGAATCTGTTGCAGGTAGCTGATCTGACGAGGAGTGCGCCCCCGTAGATCGCTGCGTCGCGTGTGCAGGACGGACTCCGTTACTTCCTCCGTCTTGGCTGATGATCGGTTCCTGGAGTGATAAGGGTTGATCGTTTCGATCAGGCCGAGTTGTATCTGTTCTACGCCCAGATGATGCTGGGCCTGGTCATAGAAATTCCTCAGCGCCTCGGCGGCAAGCGCAGCCTGGCTGGATGTGCCGCGTATGCTGAAGTGTTCACCACGGCGCGCTATGGAAACATCCAGTACCGTTTCGAGCTGTCTGAGATTTTCGTCGAGCGCACCGCACAGGTTGGCAAGACGCTGATTATCGGTGGGAGAAAAGGAAATTTCGACGGGTTTTGATTTCAAAGGCGCGATAAACGACGCAGTCAACAATTGTGAAATCTAATTCTCGCAGCCATGGGCGTACTTTGCAAGGACGCTCAAAGCGAGAGCCGAGAGGCTGCCGAAGCCCGAATTTCGCCGTTTGCGATCTCGCCGCGCAGCGAGTGAGATAAGGCAGCGGTAATTTTTACATTTACAAAATTCCCGATCATGGCAGAGGAGCCACTGAAATTCACCGTACGATTGTTATCGGTTCGGCCGCGCAATTCATCGGCGTTCTTTCTGGAGGGACCCTCCACCAGAATATCCTGTATCGATCCTACCATCTTATGACTGATGATCCGGGCCTGCTGTTCTATCTTTTCCTGCAGGCGTTGCAATCTTTCCAGTTTAATCTCGGGGGACGTCGTATCCCTTAACTCTGCGGCCGGTGTACCGGGCCGGGGACTGTAGATGAAGCTGTATGAATCGTCGAAATGGAGCGATTCGATCAGCTTCAGGGTTGCTTCGAAATCGGCTTCGGTTTCGCCCGGGAAGCCAACGATGAAGTCGGAGGTTAACGAGATGTCGGGTCGGGCAGCGCGTAACCGCCGGATGATGGATTTATATTCGAGGGTGGTATAGCCGCGCTTCATGGCTGCCAGTATGCGATCAGAACCTGACTGGACCGGCAGATGCACATGACTCACCAGTTTTGGCAGCTTCTCATAGGCTTCGATCAGCCGCGTCGTGAATTCCCTGGGGTGCGACGTTGTATAGCGAATACGTTCAATACCCGGCATATCGTGTATGTATTCGAGCAACAGGGCGAAGTCCGCAACCTGACCTTCTTCCCCAAATTCCATTGTCCCCCGATATGCATTCACATTCTGCCCCAGCAGCGTCACCTCCTTTACCCCTTGATCTGTCAGCCCGGCAACTTCTGTCAGCACGTCATCCAGGGGACGCGAGATTTCTTCGCCACGGGTGTAAGGAACGACACAAAAGCTGCAATATTTACTGCAGCCTTCCATAATGGAAATGAAAGCGGTTGCACCTTCGGTACGTGCGGGTGGCAGTCGATCGAATTTCTCGATTTCCGGGAACGAAATATCGACTTGGGCACGGCCCGTGTTCCGCCTGGCAGAAATCAGTTGCGGCAAACGATGAAGTGTCTGCGGACCGAATACTACGTCCACATAAGGCGCGCGCCTCACGATTTCCGCGCCCTCCTGGCTGGCAACACATCCTCCCACTCCGATAAGCAGATCCGGTTTGATTGCCTTGAGTTGGCGAATGCGGCCCAAGTCATGGAATACCTTTTCCTGTGCTTTATCGCGAACCGAGCAGGTATTGAAAAGAATCACATCGGCGTCGGCCGGATTCTCTGTTTTTTCCATGCCTTCAGAAGCATGGAGTATATCTGCCATTTTTTCCGAGTCATACTCGTTCATCTGACAGCCAAATGTCTTGATGTAAAGTTTCCTTGTCACGCTGTCCAATACAAGTCAAGTGTTGTAAAAGCTCGCAATCCGGATACGATCCCCAATTTCCGGTTGACCGAGCCCTGCGGGCTTACCCGCTGTTTCTCAGCCCTGCGGCAACGCCATTGATGGTGAGGTGAATGGCGCGCGTAATGGCGTCCGTGGCGTCTCCGGAGCGATAGCGGCGCAGCAGTTCAACTTGCAGGTGGTTGAGTGGATCGATGTACGGGATGCGGTTACGAATGCTGCGTGCCAGAGTGGGATTGTCCTGGAGCAGCTCTGTTTTACCCGTCACGGAAAATAACCACTTCACGCTGAGATCCCACTCTTGCTGTATGCGCCCAAAGACCTCCTGGCGCAGGCCAACATCCGTAACGAGTTCGGCATAGCGCGAGGCGATGCCCATGTCCGTTTTGGCCATGACCATGTCCATGTTGGAAAGCAGCGTTTGCAGGAAGGGCCAGGTCTGATGCATTTCCCGCAGCAGGTCCAGGCCATCCTTGCCTTCGCGCTGCACGAACATTTCCACGGCCGTACCGAAGCCGTACCATCCCGTGATCATTGCACGGTTGACACTCCAGCTGAATGTCCATGGGATGGCGCGCAAGTCCTCTATCAGATCGGATTTCTTGCGCGACGGCGGACGGCTGCCGATATTGAGTCCCGCAATTTCCTTGATCGGAGTCGATTCCTGAAAATAGCGGGTGAATCCAGGCGTTTCATAAACGAGGTTGCGATATGCTTTCAGCGCGTCGCGCGCGAGCGCTTCCATGACAGGATAGAAATCCTTCACGCGCTGGCCCAGCTTGTCCTGTTTCAGCAAAGTCGCTTCGATGGTTGCAGCTACTAGCGTTTCCAGGTTGCGGCGACCGATCTCCGGATCGGCATATTTGCTGCCGATGACTTCACCTTGTTCGGTAATGCGTATCTGGCCGTTCACGCTGGCCTGAGGCTGAGCAAGGATTGCCTGATAGCTGGGGCCGCCGCCGCGTCCAACGGTGCCACCACGGCCGTGAAACAAACGTAACTCGATCCTGTGCCGGTCGAATATTTTGGTCAGCTCGGTTTCGGCTTTGTAAAGCTCCCAGTTGGCCGCAAGAAACCCCCCATCCTTGTTGCTGTCGGAATAGCCCAGCATGACTTCTTGGACGTTCCCGCGCGATTCAAGAAGCTTGCGGTAGTATGGCATCGAGAATAACGCATCCATGACAGCTCCGCAGCCGCGCAAGTCGGAGATGGTCTCAAACAGCGGAACAATGTTGAGATGCAGGACCGGAGCCTCTCCCGCTCGCAGCAATCCCACTTCCTTCAATAGCAACGCTACTTCAAGCATGTCGGAAACACCGTCTGCCTTGGAAATGACATAGTTGGGCAAAGCCGCACGGCCGAAGCGGCGGTGGATTTCTGCAGCGGTTTCGACGATGCTCATCTCACCCTGGACGAGTTCGGAATAGTCCAGATAAGGCGACCGCAAGGGGCGGGGGCTGCTGATTTCGCTCAGCAGCCACTGAACGCGCTCTGTTTCGGTCAGGTTCGAGTAACCTGTCCGCCCCGCTCCGCGTTCAAATAATTCAGCGATTACCTGTTCATGAATATTGCTGTGCTGGCGCATGTCCAGCGGTGCAAGATGAAAACCGAATACTTCCGCTGCGCGCCGTACGTGACGCAGATCGCCGCGTGCCAGCAGTTCCGACTTGTGCTGCTTGAGCGAATGAATGACGATATCGAGTTCATGAACGAACTGCGCGCTGTTCTCGTAAGGTTCGGCTGCGCCCACAGGCCGCCGTTGTCTGACCACATGGCCCAAACCCTGGCTGGTGGCTGCGAGCCGCGCGTAAATGCCGATCAATGCGCGCCGATAGGGTTCGTCTATGCGGCCGGGCGCACGGTCGGGCGAAGCCACTGCCAAGGCCGCGAGTTCGTCGTCCACGTCCACCAGGCGTTCCGTAAGACTCAGCCACCGGCCGATACGGTGGACTTCCCCCATGTAAAAATCCAGAGCGAGCGCGGACTGGCGTTCGGCCGCATGCAGCAGCACCTCATCGGTAACAAAGGGGTTGCCGTCGCGATCCCCGCCGATCCAGCTACCGATACGCAGAAACGGAGGAATGGGCGGAGCATGACCACCCATTCGGCGTTCCAGCAAATCCTCTATTTCCGCATAAAGCCGCGGTACCTCGGTAAGAAACGTATAGTGGTAGTAAGCCAGACCGTTCTTGATTTCGTCATAGACCGAGAGTCGCGCGGAACGCAGCATCCGGGTCTGCCATAGAATCTGAATTGCGCAGCGGAGGCCTTCCTCGTTACTGCGCATTTCCTCCGGTGTCAGCTGCACGCGATCACGCTCGTTCAGCAAGTGCGCTATCGTCAATTGGCAGTCCAGTATGCTTCTGCGCTGAACCTCCGTGGGATGCGCGGTCAATACAGGCGCAACGATCGCTTTCGCAAAGAAATCAGCCAGTTCTGCGCTGTTCGTTCCGCTTGCGAAAACCTGATCCAGCGCGCGCGCCACGCTTCCCGCCTGGGGCGGGGAGCCTGCCAGAAGATAGCTTCGGCGGCGGCGATTATGATGGATATCCTCGGCGATATTGGATAGCTGCGAGAACTGGCTGAACGCACGTACCACTGCTTCGGTGGATTTGTTGCTCAATTGATTCAACAGCACATCAAGCTCGTCCCGTGCCTGCTGATCCTGGTCGCGTCGAAACCGGATTGCTGTCTGGCGAATATTTTCGACAAGCTCAAATGCGGGGTCGCCCTCCTGCTCCCGAAGGGTATCGCCCAGCATGCGTCCCAGCAGGCGAATATCCTCTCGCAAGGGATTGTCCTTTACAGGCGCATCCTCGTCTTCAATCTGGTTTTTTTCGAAACTTCCCTGCTGGGAAACAAGCGGCGATCCCATAGTGCAACCTCGTGTCAAATGCCGGACCGGGCCGATGCAACGTGCACTTCAGTCCGGCTCTGCGCCCGGCATGCTAAAATGTGTCCCCCAGGTAGTTCCATCATTTTCTCATGTAACATAATGCACGGATCATCCATGCCCACAAAAATTGTTATTGCCACGCGCGAGAGCCTTCTTGCCATGTGGCAGGCGAACTTCATTCGGGACCGGCTCGCGAGATTATACCCGCAAACCGAATTCAGAATATTCGGCATGACGACTCGCGGTGATCAGATCCTCGATGTATCCCTTTCAAAGATTGGCGGGAAAGGTTTGTTCATCAAGGAACTGGAGCAGGCGCTGGAGGATGGCCGCGCGGACATCGCGGTGCATTCGATGAAGGATGTGCCCATGGAAATGCCGGCAGGATTTGTCCTGGGGGCCATCACTGAACGGGAAGATCCACGCGATGCTTTTGTTTCCAATCAGTATGCGTCCCTTGAAGCGCTTCCTCCCGGCAGCGTGGTCGGCACGTCCAGTTTGCGGCGCGAAAGCCAGTTACGTGCGCGCTTTCCACATTTGCAGGTTCAGCCGTTGCGAGGCAACGTACAGACCAGGTTGCGCAAGCTGGATGAAGGCCAGTTTGCTGCCATTATTCTGGCAGCGGCCGGTTTGAAGCGACTGGGTCTGGCGGATCGTATCACTGCGCAGTTGAGCCCCGACCTGAGCTTGCCCGCCGTGGGACAGGGGGCGCTTGGTATCGAATGCCGGGCGGACCGCCCCGATCTGGTCCGCTTGATGGCGCCGCTTCATGACCTGCCGACCGCGCAATGCGTCGAAGCGGAGCGCGCAATGAGCCGTGCGCTGGGCGGAAGTTGCGAAGTGCCGTTGGGAGGATTTGCAGAAATCATTGAAGGCATGTTGCGACTGCGCGGATTCGTTGCCAGTCAGGATGGAGCATGTCTGATCAGTGACGAAGTGCGAGGCGATCCCGGTACGGGCGCGGAAATGGGCGCTCAACTCGCGCTGAATCTTAAGAATAAGGGTGCAGAAGCCATTTTGACAAGTCTGGGTTCAGGGGCAGTCGAGCCCGTGAGCCATCCGTGACGAAGCCGCTGATCGGGATCCATGTCCTGGTGACGCGTCCAGCGCATCAGGCGGGTTCACTAGCCAAAAGTATAGCTGCGGCAGGTGGCGACCCTGTTTTGTTTCCGGTGCTGGAGATACAGGATACCGAGCACCTGGCCCCGTTTCTCGAATTAATCGGGCGCCTCGATGAATTCGACCTGGCGATTTTCGTTAGCCCCAACGCGGTCAATAAGGCTATGCAAGCGATATGCGCCAAGCGTGCATTACCCGCTACTCTGAAAATCGCAGCAGTTGGGCGAGGTACTGCGCTGGCTCTTGAGGGGTTCCATGTGCGTGGAGTCATTGTTCCCACCGCGCGTTTTGACAGCGAAGCGCTGCTGGATATGCCGGAGTTGCAGCAAATGGAAGGCAAGCGGGTCATCATTTTTCGTGGGAACGGAGGACGCGAGTTCCTGGGAGAGAGTTTGACGAGACGAGGAGCCATCGTGACGTATACCGAATGCTACCGTCGCGTCAGACCGAAAGTGGACATTGCTCCCCTGCTGCAACTTTGGAAAAGCTGCAGTATGGATGCGGTCACGATTACCAGCACCGAGGGTCTCCGCAATTTATGCGAAATGGTAGGAGAGGCCGGTCGCGTATGGCTCAAGAAAACCCCGTTGTTCACGTCGCACGAACGGATTGCGGAAATAGCGCGAAAATCGGGGTTTGATCGCGTCATCCTGACCGCTGCCGGTGACACCGGTTTAATCGAAGGCTTGCTGAGTCACTTTCAGACTCAGGTCGCTGAAACCGCGCGTCCATCAGATCATGACTACTGACCCACCGCCTGTTCGCAAACAGCAGGAAATACGTATACTCCCACCGTCGCGCATCAATCCGATTCTGCTGATTGTCATCATTGTTCTCGGCTCTGTTCTGGCTTGGCAATGGTATGACACGAGGGAGCAGATTTCGGAGCTTCGGCATGAGCTGGCTAAAAGACTGGCCGAGGCGGACGCTTCCGGCAAGGAATCGCGCAACGTTGCGGCCGAGGCAGGGGAAGCAGGACGCCGGGTGGAAACGAAGCTTGGTTTGCTTGAAGCCAGAGTAGCTGAATCACAGAGTCAGCAGTTGGCGCTGGAAGAATTGTATCAGCAGCTTACACGTGGTCGGGATGAAGCGACACTGGAGGAAGTTGAACGACTGCTGCTGATCGCCAATCAGCAGTTGCATCTGGCAAACAACGTCAAGGCAGCTCTGTTTGCCATGCAGGAAGCAGAAAGCCAATTGCAGGTGCTGGATCGTCCTCAGTTGGCCCCGTTGCGGAAGGCTCTTGCGAAGGATATTGATCTGATGAGGTCCGTGCCCTATCTGGACATCGTCGGGATCAGCCTGCGCCTGGATACGCTTGCAGCATCGGTTGATGATATGCCGCTGGCGACGGAGCTGCGCCCTCCTGAAGCTGAACCATCGTCACATCGAACTCCGCCCGTCGAAAGTATATGGCTCAGGTTTGTGCAGGAACTGTGGGAGGATGTGAAGCAGCTTGTGCGAATCCAGTACATGAACAGGCCGGATGTAGCGGTATTGTCGCCTTCACAGGCATATTTTTTGCGGGAGAACCTGAAGCTGCGCCTGTTATCTGCGCGATATGCATTGCTCGCACACAACGGGACCAGCTTCAGAGCTGATCTCGACGCCGCTTCTGACTGGTTAAGCCGATACTACGACACAAATTCCGAGGTGATCGTTAATGCGCTTGAAGCGCTGATTCAACTGAGGAATAGCGAAGTGGGGGTTGAGTTGCCCCGTATTTCCGCAAGCCTCGATGCCGTGCGCAACTATCGTCTCACGCGGGATCGGGGAAACAGGTGAAAGGAGCGATCTGGCTTCTGGTCCTGTTTCTGATCGCGGTAGTGGTGGCATTTATCGCCACCTCCAACAATGGATATGTCCTGGTCGTTGCTCAGCCTTATCGTATCGAACTGTCGCTCAATTTACTGGCGGTGTTGCTATTGGCGACGACTCTCATTGGATACTTCCTGGTACGTCTGGCGGTCGTCACCGTGCGGTTGCCAGGGGAGGTACGGGAATTTCGGGCCCGGCGGCGTCGCGAAAAAGCGCTGCGGGGAATGCTGGATGGATTGAAAGCCTTTTTCGAAGGCAGTTATGCAAAGGCGCAGAAAGCTTCTGCAGCCGCGTTGGAGCTGGAAAAATCGCCTACCATTAGCGCGATCAATGCCATGGTGGCGGCAAGGTCGGCGCACGAACTGAAAAAGTATTCACAACGCGACGAATTCATCGCCCTTGCGGAACGCAATGCTCCGAAAGAAACGACCCTGCGGCTGATGACACAGGCGGAACTGTTACTGGACGAGCATCGTTCCGAAGATGCACTGAAAGTACTGCATCTGCTGCCTATGACCGGTTCCCGCGGGCATCCTGCCGCCCTTCGGCTGGAACTGGACGCACAGCAGCGGGCAAAAAACTGGAACGCCGTGCTGGAGTTGCTCTTACAACTGGAGCAGCGGAAGGCTATCGACGCCGCGCTGCTCAGGCAGCTGAGACGTCGCGCTCATATGGAGAACCTCAAAAACAGCACCTCGAATCCTCAGGCGTTGAAGGAATACTGGCAGTCCATGACTCCGGCCGACAGGAAAGACAGTAAGCTGGCGCGCATTGCTGCGCAGGCCTATTTGTCGATGAACGACTGTGCAGCCGCGCATGAGATCATCGAACAGAGCCTTGACCACCGATGGGATTCTGAACTGGCGAAGTTATATGCTGAGTGTGTAACAGGCGGGACTGTCAGGCAGATGGAACGCGCGGAAGCGTGGCTTGAAGCGCATCCGAATGACGCCAGCCTGCTCCTTGCTCTGGGACGGCTTTGCCTCCATTGCGAGCTGTGGGGAAAGGCGCAGAACTATCTGGAGGCAAGCCTGTCGATGGAACCGGACTATCCTGCGCACCTCGCCTTGGCTGAATTGAACGAGAAACTTGGCAGGCCGGAACTCGCGAAGAATCACTATGACCAGGGGTTGGAACTCGCGTTGCGGTCGCTGGCTGACCGCCCCGATACCTCTCCGCCTGGCCTGGACGATTGATGATCAGGCTCCGGGTTTGCCTGGCGATGCGGTAAATGCATCGGAAAAGAACTCGTTTTCGGGAAGCTTCCGCAATGTGGTGAAGTCTTTATGAGCAGCTTCAACCATCGCGGGATTACCGCAGGCATATACCTGGAACCCCGAGAGGTTGTCGAAATCCTGAAGTACCGCTTCATGTACGAGGCCGGTTCTCCCGCTCCAGTTGTCTGACGGCAATGCGTCCGACAACACCGGAATAAAAGTGAAATTACTGTGCTGTTGCTGCCAGCTTCCCGCCAGACTTGCCATGTATAAATCATCTCTCGTGCGGTTGCCCCAGTAGAGCACGATTTGCCGATCAGGGCTGCGCAGGTTGCGCAGGGAAAAAAAATGCTCAAGGATGCTTTTTACTGGAGCAAAACCGGTTCCACTGGCGACGAAAATGATCGGCTTGTCTGAATCTTCACGTAAAAAAAAGGTGCCGAAGGGACCTTCAAAGCGCAGAATGTCCCTCTCCTTCATTTGGGTGAACACATGTTCGGCAAATGCCCCCCCCCGATAATTACGCACGTGCAGTTGCAGCACCTCATCGTCATGAGGTGCATTTGCAAGTGAGAAGCTGCGACGGGTTCCGTTCTTGAGAAGAATATCGATGTACTGTCCAGCAAGAAATTGCAGGCGCTCGTTGGCGGGAAGCTTCAGGGAAATCAGCATGACATCCGGTGCAACGCGTTCCAACTTTTGAACACGGCAGGGCAGCGTTTTAATTTTGATATCCTTTATCGCTCCGATTTCACGGCACTCGATGATCAGATCCGTTTCCGGTACCGCGCAGCAGAAAAGCGCCATTCCGGCGTTTTTTTCCATCTCTGTCAGTGTACTGTCATTATGGCTGCCGAAATCAACCGTTCCCTGTATGATCTTGCCCTTGCAGGAACCGCAGGCGCCGTTCCGGCACCCATAGGGCAAGGGAAAGCCTTCGCGCAAAGCGGCTTGGAGTACGGTTTCGCCAGGCTGGGCCGAAAGAATATGCCCGCTCGGCTGGATGGTGATTTGATGTGGCATGGATCAAGAACGAATCAGAGGAGCAAAAGTAGACCGTTGAAAAACCGCGTGACGATCATGAAGCAGACACTTTTAATCATTGGGTGCGGCAACATCGCCCTGCGGGCAGCGCCCTTATTACAGCCGCGTTACAGATTGCTGGGCTTGTATCGAAAGCCGGAGCAGCGCGCCCGATTATGCTCGCTGGGTATCAGGCCCATCTTCGGAGATCTCGATATTCCCGACAGCCTGGATAAATTGGCAGGCACTGCCCATGCGGTGGTACATCTTGCGCCACCACCCAATAAGGGCAGGCGAGACACACGGACAGCCAATCTTCTGGCGGCACTTGCAAGGCGGCCCAAAGTAAAAGGGAGCATGTTACCACAACGCCTTATCTACATCAGTACCAGTGGAGTGTACGGGGATTGCAAAGGAGCCATGATTGATGAAACGCGCCTGATCAACCCCCAGACCAGTCGTGCTGCGCGCCGCGCGGACGCCGAGCGACAGGTTCGGAACTGGGGGTCGCGCAATAGGGTGCAGGTTTCCATTCTCCGTGTCCCGGGAATTTATGCAGGAGATCGTTTGCCTTTTGCGCGGCTGCGCGAGGGAACGCCTGCATTGATTCCGGAAGAAGACAGCTACACCAACCATATTCATGCGGACGATCTGGCTCGCATCATTGTCGCAGCGCTGCGTTACGGCAGGCCCGGAAGAATTTACCACGCTTGTGACGATTCGACTTTAAAAATGGGCGAGTACTTCGATCTTGTGGCGGAGCGTTTTGGCCTCCCCCGTCCTCCGCGGATTCCACGCACTCATGCCCCAGGACGGATTTCTCCAGAGATGCTCTCATTCATGCAGGAATCGAGGCGCCTGATCAATACCCGCATCAAGCACGAATTACATGTCAGCCTGCGCTATCCCACTGTAGGAAGGTGCCTGGCGGGAGAGGCCGGCATATAGGGCGGAAAAAGGGTAGAATCCGGGGTGTTTTCTGGTCTTTCATCGGTTTGCTGAAGCATGGAGCCAATACTCGTCATTACTACTCTGCCCGATCGAGCGGCGGCCGTGACGCTTGCCCGCGCACTCATCCAGGAGCGGATGGCGGGTTGCGTCAACATCATGGCTGAGTGCACCTCGGTGTACCGCTGGCAGGATCAGATGGAGAACGCCACCGAGGTACCCGTATTCATCAAGACCCTGGTCCAGCATTACGCTGGACTGGAGCAGTTGATAAAGTCCCTGCACCCTTACGAACTCCCCGAGATCGTTGCTGTCCCAATAAGCAATGGCTTACCCGCTTATTTGAAGTGGATTGCCGAGGAAACCACCTTATCTTCCGACAATTGAACATATCCTGTTTCTCCATGCCGAGCCGTTTCCTTCTGCTGGTTCTCCTTTTTTGCAGCACCCCCCTTCTGGCGAAAGAAGAGAGCTCATCCGGCTTCTTCGCTGGCTTGAAACAGTTGAGTGCCGGCCTGAGTCAGGATGAAGAGGAACTGCTGCCTCCAGACCAGGCTTTCAAGCTGACGGTCAAGGTAAGTGACGAGAACACGCTGATCGCGCAATTCGAACCGGCAAAAAACTATTATCTTTATAAAGATAAGGTTACATTCAAGCCACGAAATACCCAGACTTCGATTGAGAGGATCGCGCTGCCTGAAGGCGAGATGAAAAGCGACGTGACCTTTGGGCAAGTGGAGGTTTTTCACAAGCCGTTCGAAGCAAAAATTTCTCTCAAACGAGATGATCCCTCATCTCGCAAGCTGACACTTCTTGCCACCTACCAAGGCTGCAACGAGCCTTTAGGCGTCTGTTATGCGCCGATCAGCAAAGAGGTGGAATTGATGCTGCCAGCAATGAAAGCGGCTGCAGGTGCGATTGCCAACGCATTGAGCGGCAGTGCGACGGCAGCGACCTCTTCAGCTGCCGGGCAGGAATCATCTGAAGAATTATTCCCGTCCTCAGTATCTCCCGCGATCGAGACCGAGTCATTCAAGATCGAACGGATGTTCGAAACCCGGGATTTCTGGCTGATTCTTACCGGGTTCTTTGGCATCGGTCTGCTGCTTGCATTTACCCCCTGCGTGTTTCCCATGTTTCCCATCCTGTCAGGCATCATTGCAAGAGGAGGCGAGCATGTCACCAAGACGCGCGGATTCGCGCTGTCACTGGCCTATGTTCTGGGGATGGCGATTACTTATGCGGCTGCGGGTGTTGCAGCCGGACTTTCCGGCGCGATGCTCTCCGCGGCTCTTCAAAATGCCTGGGTGTTGGGGGCGTTTGCACTGATCTTCGTTACCCTGGCTTTCTCCATGTTCGGTTTTTACGAATTACAGTTGCCCACTTTTCTCCAGAGCAAGCTTTCTGAGGAAGCGGGGCATCTGAAAGGCGGGCAACTGACAAGCGTATTTGGAATGGGGGCGCTGTCCGCGCTGATTGTCGGACCCTGCGTAGCCGCTCCGTTGGCCGGGGCACTGTTATATATCAGTCAGACGCGAGATGTGGTCCTTGGCGGCTCTGCCCTGTTCGCAATGGCCCTTGGCATGGGGATGCCGTTGTTGCTGCTGGGAGCGTCGGCGGGCATGCTGCTGCCAAAAGCCGGACCCTGGATGGAGTCCATCAAACAGACTTTTGGTGTATTGCTGCTGGGCGTAGCGATATGGCTCATATCGCCGGTCATTCCAGCAGTGGCACACATGCTGCTTTGGGCAGCGTTGCTGATCGTTTCCGCTATATACCTGCACGCCGTGGATCCTCTGCGGCCCGGCGCTTCCGGTTTTCAGAAATTTCTCAAAGGCCTGGGCATGATTGCCCTGCTCACCGGCATTGCGCTGCTGATCGGGGTTTTTTCCGGCAGTCGCGATATTCTGCAGCCCCTGTCGAAGATCAGCATTACCGAAGCGAATACTTTTCAGGGCAGGAAAGTTGGCGCTGACGAGGAGCATTTGCCGTTTCGGAGAGTAAGATCAGTGACGGAATTGGAGGAGCAGATTCTCAAGGCCAGAAGCAAATACGTCATGGTCGATTTTTCTGCCGACTGGTGCATTTCCTGCAAGGAAATGGAACGATTCACGTTTTCCGATCCGGGTGTGCAGTCGAGGCTGAGAGACGTGACACTGTTACAGGTCGATGTAACCGCCGGAACACCCGAAGATATGGCACTGCTGAAACGGTTCAAGCTTTTTGGCCCTCCCGCCATTCTGTTCATCGACCGGGAGGGACGGGAGATAGCAAACGTCAAAATCATAGGGTTTCAGGACGCACAAGGTTTCATGAAGGTGCTTGATGCGGTACTGATATAGTCCGGTTTCACGTTACCCAGCACTTGCATCCTTCAGGGGATGAAACGGCTTCACGCCTTTATACTCTTCGGAATTGAGATTTCAATGGTGAAATTAAAGCAGGTTTTGTTATATGCAGGCGTCGCGGCAATTGCGTTGACTGCCGGATTGCTGTTGCGTGGACAGCTCATGAGCGGTGATTCCCGCACAGGGGTTGATGCGATGGTCTCTACCAGAGGAGCGGAGGCTATACTGGCGGCGACGTTACCGGATTTGCAGGGCAGCGATCAGGCTTTCTCTCAATGGCGTGGAAAGGTAATGGTGGTCAATTTCTGGGCAAGCTGGTGCGAGCCCTGCCGTCAGGAAATTCCCGAGTTTATCCACGTTCACAACAAGTACCGCGACAAAGGGCTGACGCTGATCGGAGTCGCCGTGGATCAGCGAGAGAAAGCGGAAGCTTTCAGCAAGGGAATGGGCATCAATTATCCGGTGCTAGTGGGGGGCATGAAAGCCATGACCCTGGCTGAAGCGGCAGGAAACAACCAGGGTGCGCTCCCCTTTACTGTCGTCATTGATCGCAACGGAAAAATTACAGGCAGCAAGCTCGGCCGCCTGAGCCAGAGCAAGCTTGAGTCCATGGTTGAGCCTCTACTGTAAGCATTCTCATTTCCCGATCTGATGCTGTTCCTGTTTTTCCTTCAAGGAGCATCCTGCATTTCAACCAGGCCAACCAGCCACTCGCATGAGTGCCATCTCCTCCGGCTCTGCTCGGGCTTGAACGAATACTTCTTAAATGCTCAGTGCCCGGTACAGGTTATAAGAACTGATAATGACAATCAGCGTGCCCACCAGAATAAGCAGTGTGCGTGCGTGCAATTTTTTACAGAGCACTGCTGCAAAGGGCGCAGCGAACAATCCGCCAAATACCAGGCCGACGATGAGAGCCCACGTATTGGTTTCCATTAGCAGCGTAAAAACAGCCGCCCCAGTCAACGTCAGGAAGAATTCAGCGAAATTGACCGAGCCGATGGTAGTGCGCGGGTCATTACCGGAGCTCACCAGTGTGGAAGTCACAACGGGCCCCCAGCCGCCTCCACCCGCAGCATCGACAAATCCTCCGAACAGCGCCAGCTTTCCGACATGCCTGGGCGAGGTCCTGCGCAAACGCAATGGACGAAACGCTTTGCTGAGTATATAGATTCCCAGCAGCAACAGATAGGTGGAAATGTAAGGCTTGAATACGGTACCGTCGATCTGGGTAACTAGTATCGCGCCCAGTATGCCGCCAAGGATGCCGGGTACGAGCAGCCGGATGAAGAGATCCTTGTTGACATTGCCGAACTTGACATGGGAGATGCCGGAAACTCCTGTGGTGAAGATCTCTGCGATATGAACGCTCGCGCTCGCGGTACCGGGAGTGGCGCCCGTGGCCAGCAGGAACGTAGTCGCGGTGACACCATAAGCCATGCCTAGAGCGCCATCCACCACTTGAGCAAAAAAACCGACTGCGACGGCACTCCAGAACACGTTGCTGCTGAACGTCTCTCCAATGATGTGCCAGGCATCAAACCAGTTATTGGAAATGAAGAAACGTCCGATCAGAAAAAGGATCAGCGCAATCAATACCAGAATGACAAACCATACCGCCGCATGAAGGAGCGGATGGGTGCCGGGATGGGAGACGGGCTCCTCGACAGGAGGCAACCCTAACTGCTGGTGTTCGACATTTATTGGATTGCCCGTGAGATCCAGATTCCGAATCTTCATGAGATGATTCTTTACCTCTTCTATTACGAGGCAACACTATACCGGCTTGCACGGGCATGCAGAAATAACGTATTAGAATATATTTATGCCATTGCTTTTATTGCAAAGAGAGAGAATGCAGACACTTATTCCATGGATAGTGTTTTCCGATAAACGAATGCTAGGGAAACACTGATTTAAGTCGGCGCTGTAGAATGTCTAAGTCATCCCATTCTTCCCAATGCCCTCGATGAAACGCCAGACGAGCTTTGTCGACATGGAGTACTCGAGGCGCCGCAAGCCGACGCGTCGCGAGAAGTTTCTGTCTGATCTTGACTGGCTGGTGCCGTGGTTGCAGTTGCTCGCATTGATTGAGCCGTACTACTACCGAGGCGAGCGCGGTCGCCCGCCGGTGGGGCTGGAGCTGATGCTGCGCATGTATCTGTGCCAGAACTGCCTGGGCCTGTCGGATGAAGGGATTGAGGACGCCATCGTCGACAGCATCGCGGTGCGCCGCTTTGTCGGTGTGGACCTGATCGAACGGCAGGCACCGGATGCTACGACGCTGCTGAAGTTTCGCCGGTTGCTGGAACGTCACGAGATGCCCGCGCGCATCTTCGGGCTGATCCGGGAGCAGCTGGGACAGCAGGGACTGATCCTGCGCGAAGGCACCATCGTGGATGCCACCTTGATTGCCGCGCCGCCCTCGACGAAAAACAAGGCGCACGAGCGCGACGCGGATATGCATCAGACGAAGAAGGGAAACCAGTGGCACTTCGGGATGAAGGTACACATCGGTGCGGACGCGCACACCGGTCTTGCACATTCGATCGTCACCACGGCGGCAAACGAGCCGGATGTGAGCCAGACGCACAGGTTGCTGCATGGCGGCGAGAAACATCTGCACGGTGATGCTGGTTACCAGGGCGCGCACAAGCGTGAGGAATTGAAGGAGTGTGCAGCCGAGTTCGTCATTGCGCGCAGGCGTTCGACATACAGGAAGCTGGACGAGACAGATCCGGTGCGCACACTCATCGAGAAGGCAGAGCGGGCCAAGGCGAGCATTCGCGCGAAGGTTGAGCACGTGTTTCACGTAGTGAAGAACCTGTTTGGGCATCGCAAGTGTCGCTATAAGGGTCTGGCGAAGAACACCGCACAACTGCATGTGCTGTTTGCCATGGCCAATCTGATGCTATCGCAGCGAACACTATGCGCGCAGTACAGGGAAGTTGCGTCCTGAGAGGGAGAATTCGGGAGCCGTACCCGGAAACGGCCCCGGATCAGTGATCCAGGTGGGAAAACCAAACACAACCCGACGTCATGAAGACGGAAATTGCAGCAGAGAGATTCCCGGAATGAAAAATCCCGGAAGGGTCCCATTGATCAGCGTTTCCCTAGAATAATTTCCATATGAAGCTCGTTGCTCCCGGTACGGAATTCCACTTTTCACCATAAACAGCTTGCGGGCGAATCATGTGGGCGGCTGACGTCATACTTGTCATTCACTTTATGTTCGTGCTGTTTGTTATCGGGAGTCTGCCGCTCATCTGGATCGGCGCGTGGATGAAACTGAGTTTCGTGAGAAACCGGTTTTTTCGGCTGGCGCATCTCGCTGCCATAGCCTTTGTCGTAGGGGAATCTCTCGTTGGGATGATGTGCCCGCTGACGGTGCTGGAGGATAGGTTGAGGGGAACGGCTACCGAGGATGGCTTCGTCGAGCGCTGGTTGCATCGCATTCTTTTCTATGATGTGCCGGAATGGGTGCTGACCGCCCTTTATATTCTGTTTGCCCTCCTGGTTGTGATTACTTTGAGACGAATACCTCCACATGGCACGCGTCAGCCCCCTCGCTCGTGACAAGCCGAATCTGCCTTGTAATTGACCCTGCTTTTCGCTCAGCGTAAAGTTGCGCCATAAGGAAAATTCAGCGTGATCTCCGATTTATTGTCAGCAAGCTAAGAACGTTCCAAAAAACCGCGATCCTATCTGTGAAGAAGCTTTTTTCTCATTTGAACCGCCGGCGCATAGGCATCGGTCTGGGCATTATTGCCGGAATTGCCGTTCTGTTCGGCTTGCTGGGTTATTTCTGGCTGCCGGGATATGCAAAGTCCAAGCTTGAAACTGCGCTCTCCGAAGTCTTGCATCGGCCCGTGACCGTCCAGTCGATCGAAATACGGCCGTACACTCTGGAATTGACAGTGCGCGGGTTTCGCATAGGCGAAAAGAATATAGATTCCGATACGGGCAACGCGCTGTTTTCCCTGGACGAGCTCTATGCCGATCTCAGCATGGCCTCGCTTGCCCATCGCGCTCCCGTAATCAGCGCCATATCGCTTAAAGGGCCCGCGGTTCGTCTGGTTCGGGAGGCCCCGCAACGGTTCAATATTACCGACTTGATAGAGGAATTCCTGGACCGTCCGGATGAAGGCGGCAAGGCAATGTTTTCCGTCAGCAACATCACAATTGAAGGCGGTCGTTTCGAATTTGTTGACCAGGTCAAGGACAGCCGACAGGAAATCTCTGAGATAGACATGGGCATACCGTTTATTGCCAATTTCGAAAGTGCCGAGGAAACCTGGGTAGAGCCACGTTTCAGTGCCAAGGTGAACGGTGCGCCACTCACCCTTGACGGCAAGCTGCGTCCTTTCACCGCGAATCGCGAGGCAACGCTCCAGCTCGATCTCAAAGGGATCGATCTGACACGCGTGGACGAGTACTCGCCGATTCCCACCGGTATTCGCTTGCTTTCCGGCCACTTTGACAGCGATTTGCTGCTCACTTTCAGTCAGGTGGATGGCGAATCGCCCAGCATGGTTTTAACCGGGCAGGCAGCACTGAAACAGCTGGAGATAGAGAATCGGGGAGTGGAGACGCCCTATAAGGCAAAGCTCGATCGGCTCGATGTCGTGCTGAAGGAAATAAATCTCAATGGGACCAAAGAGTCACGTGCTGAGGTGACGTTGTCGGAGGCGGCTGTAATCAAAGAGGATCATTCGAAACCCACGCTAGACTTGCCCAGGCTGGGTACAGGTGAAATCGGAATAGACCCGATGCGTCGGAGCATTACACTTGATTCCCTCGCGCTGGAAAAACTGAAAGCCTCCCTACGCCGTGAAAAAGATGGACGGCTCAATCTCGTCAAATTCTTCGCGCCTGTTTCCACCGCAAAAACAACAGCATCAGAACCGCTATCCACGAAAGCGGAGCCAGGGATACCCTGGAAGATCCAGCTTGGGAAGCTGGAACTGGAAGGGGCGGAGTTGAGCTTTGAAGATGCCAGTTTGCCGGACGTGAGACCAATGGTTGTGGCGCCGCTGGATTTGACTGCCAGTGCTATCGATTTCAGCGGAGCCCAGCCATCCAAGCTTGCTCTGAGAGCGGAGATCAACAAGCGTGGCCGCCTGGAAACAACCGGTTCCCTGGCCTGGGCTCCAGTGTCAATGGATCTCGCCATTGATGCGAAAGAGGTCGATCTGGTCGCGCTCCAGGGCTGGGCAGGCGATCACCTGAGTGTGTTATTGGCACGCGGTGCGCTATCATTTCAAGGCAAGGTAAAGGCCGAGACCCCGGCAAAATCACCGCTGAAAGTGACGGTAGAGGGCGCCAGCCGACTGACGGGCTTCAGAATTCTAGACAAGATCTACGCAAGCGATCTCTTGCGTTGGCATCATATCGACGTTAAGGGGATCAAATTTGTGAGTCAGCCACTGAATGTCAGCATTGCCGCCATTTCAATGGCTGATTTCTTCGCTCATGTCGTGCTTTCTCCTGAAGGAGAGTTGAATCTCAAGCATATCGTACGACAGAACGAAGGCGCAAAGCCACTCCAGGCAGCAGCGGGGTCCCCACGAGTCGGGGAGAAGAAGAATTCACCGGCCGAGCGTGAGCAGACCGGCCAGCATCCTCAACCCCCGCCTCCTCGCACTCCTCTTCCAGTGCGTATCAATCGCATTGTCGTGCAGGGCGGAAATGTCCTTTTTGAGGATCATTTCATCAAGCCGAACTATCGGGCTAATCTGACCGGGCTGGCTGGCAGGATCGGCCCCCTCGACCCTAAAAAACCGGGGGAGATTGATATACGCGGATCGGTGGACAAAACCGCGCCTTTGAAAATTACAGGCAACGTTGACACTTGGGGCAAGGAACTCTATCTCGATATCACCGCATCTGCAAAAGGTATCGACATGCCGACATTCAGTCCCTACTCGGGCAAATATGTTGGCTATACGATCGATAAAGGCAAGTTATCGGTCGATATTCATTACCATGTGGAAAACGGTGAACTGACGGCGGAAAACAACATCTTTCTCGACCAACTGGAGTTCGGGGAAAAAATAGAGAGCCCGGATGCGCTTTCTGTTCCGGTAAATCTCGCTCTCGCGGTGCTCCAGAATCGCCGGGGTGAAATCGACCTTCATCTGCCGATCAAGGGATCGATCAACGATCCTGAATTCAGTCTGGGCGGGATCATCATTCAGGCTATTCTCAACCTGTTGACAAAAGCAGTGACGGCACCGTTTGCGCTACTGGGCTCGCTCTTTGGCGGAGAAGAATTGTCTCAGGCGGATTTTATGCCGGGTGACGCTCAAATCACAGCAGAGTCGGAAAAAAGCCTGGAAACACTGTCGACTGCGTTGGTCGATCGTCCGGCAATCAAGCTCGAGATTACCGGGTGGGCTGATCCGCTGCACGATCCGGAAGCACTCAAGCAACGGATGCTTGACCGTAGAATCAAGGCACAGAAACTGTCAGCGGACATAAAAAAAGGAGAGGCCCACGAATCGCTCAATGAGATCGAGCTGCAACCGGAGGAATACGAGAAGTATCTGACTCAGCTGTACAAGGAGGCAGAGTTCGAGAAACCCAAAAATATAATCGGTTTCGCAAAAAGCCTGCCTGTCCCGGAAATGGAGAAGCTGCTATTGGCCAACATCGACGCGGGCGATGACAAGCTGCGGGAGCTTGCTGAAACCCGTGCGGCGAACACCCGAAATTGGCTGATCGAAAAAGGCAACGTTTCTGGCGAACGGATCTTTGTACTCGAACCGAAGATCGAACGGCAAGCCAACAGTCAGAAATCGGCAGCGCGGGTGGAATTTTCGCTGAGATAGTTCGACTGCCCTGGTTGTCAAGTCAACCGAGTCACCGCTGTCTCCTTGGCGCAAGGGCCGCACCCCCGTTTCGATTTTTAACCGCTCCGGGGCCATTCCTCACTAAAAATCGACCTGGAATCGTGTTATCCACATATCCAGATTGGCATTATTGAAGCCGGCACTGCGGCGGTCTGCAACCCCTGCAGTATTCACATCGAGAACGTGGATGTAGTTGGTCATGATGCGAAGATGCGAATGAGGATACCAGTTCAGGCCGAACTTGATGAGATCCGCCTTTCCACCTCGTATGACTCCGTCGTTCATATTGATGTAGTCATACCCCGCTGCGATTTCCCACGCACCCCAGCCCGGACCATTCAACTGGAACATCTGATTAGGCTTGATTCGGTTCCAGGCGCCATTCTTGACGTGATAAACCCGTGATTCTCCCGTCAGGAAATAGCTGACGTAACCGTAAAAACCAAACAGGGATTCCCCGCTATAACCGTGACCGTTTATATCGGTTCGCAGATATTCGCCCTGAGCCGAAAATGGTCCGTACACCAAGGCAGTTTCCGCGCCCCAGCGATTGTAGCTTTCCACCCGGCGTGAATTGGGATCGTTCTTGTTTCCGGTGCTCAGGTTGCTGGTGTTCAACACATTGGTCCGATCAACGTTGACCGCCGGGAAGGAGCCGAAACTCATTCCGCCGTTGGCAAGGTCGCCATCCCCTTCATATTGGGTATTGACTCGGGTGTGCGCCGCTGATGCCCCCATATGCCAGAATCTGGTTTCGCTTTCCATCCAGGGTCTGCCGGAAATGCGGCCGACCCCTTCCCAACTGGTATCGCCCGAACCATTGTTACGGCTGTTATTTCCATTGGGATTGATCGAGGTGGCAGCGCTGGACCAGCTGCCCACCGGCTCGGTCTGGAAGGAGACTCCCGTTTGCCATCGCGGCACCGCGTAGTTAACGCCTATACCGGTCTTGTAGACATTTGGGTTATCCACAAATGTGTTCACAGCCATGTTACGTTCGATAA
Source organism: uncultured Nitrosospira sp. (assembly GCA_964466955.1). GTDB lineage: Bacteria > Pseudomonadota > Gammaproteobacteria > Burkholderiales > Nitrosomonadaceae > Nitrosospira. Next base: position 4,438 of record CAYXQR010000106.1, on the reverse strand, counting down.
ACGTCAGGAACCGGTTGCTGGTGGCTTCTTCCAGGCTGAAAGGCTCCTTGAATGAGCCCACTTTGATCGAAAGAGGATTGTCGAAGTTGTAGCGGATGAAAGCATCTGTAATTCCGGACGTCACCGAACCGTTCCCGCGACTGAAGTCGTATTCGAATTTGTAATCCCATTTCTTGAAAATAGTTCCTTCCACACCGAGACGGGCACGCCGGATGTTCGCGCCGCTGTTCAGCTCGTAAGGTCGATCGTTTGGGGCGGGTGGCAGGACATCATTGGTGATGTTGTATTGTGCGTCCGCTTGCAGCCGGCCATCGAGGGCGGCTGTAAAGTTGCCGTCGGCACTTTCAAAGTGCAATCCCGGACCATATTTCATCTTGGTTTTTTCGGCCTGATTTACCCGCTCTTCCAATGAAGCCATATCGCTTACCAGGCGCGCTTCCCGCATCTTCGCCTTCAGTTCCATATCCTTGCGCATCTCTGCCACGTCCGCCGCTTCCCATTTTTCACCGGTGCCCGCAGTGGCCGTGGCCGTTTCGCGGATCGGCCCCGATTCAGCAGATTTCCCCGATCCACCGGCCTTGCCTGCCGCACTGTCCTCTTCCCTCACGAATGAGCCAATGTGTACACGGCCGGGACCGGGTTTTGCATAAATTTGCTCGGTCTTGGTGTCCACGTAAAGATCAAGAGCAAAAGCGCCAACGGAGACACTTGAGCCTAAAACAGCAGCAGCGGCCAGAGAAGCTTTGGATAACGGCATGACCTGTCCTTTTTCCTGATAGAAAGATGGCAGGCAGAATACTTCCGGAAAATTTCAGTTTTATTTCCGTTTGGTTACGATTTGATGACAAGCCTGGTCATTCCGACTCACTGGAAATGGGGTGCACTGCTACGCAGTTTGGCTCAGAATCGATATGTTTTACGACGGAGCTCAAAGGCCGGCTGTGGCGCGGCCCTCGCTTTATATGCTTGCGTTCCACTTTTTTTGTTGCCGTGATAGTCTATGCACCGTCACCTGAACCGCCAGGGACTTGAATCCATCCGACACCTGTCGTACAGATGTCGCCGCATAACGCAAAAGAGGACAAAATATGGAAATGCACGTATATGACACCTATGTCAAAGCCAAAGATGGACACACGATGCACTTTGATGTGTTTACTGCTGTAAAGGATGAAAATAAAGCGATTGAATACGCCAAACAGTGGCTTGCCTCAATCGGGGAAGAGGATGCGGTTGTTACCGCGAGGGAGTGCAGTTTCTGCCACAGTCAAAGCGCGCCGCCCAATGTTGCCGAAGCGATCACCAAAGATGGTTATTTCATCTATAAAATGGAGGGTTGCAAATAAGGCGGGGCTGTCTGGCTGCTAATGGGATTTTACGGGGAAACAAACAGAACGAATCAGCAGAGCTGCAGGTGGATGACGTGGATGCATTCGGAAGATGACAAGCGCCTGGAAAATGATCCTGCGAGCTTTTCTGCGCGGATGTATATGTATATTCGGCATTTCTGGGTTCGTGTTAGCTACCCCTCTTTGGAGTAATGAACTTGTCAGGACGATTGAAAGCGTCAAGCCGTCAATCGTAGGGATAGGAACTTTCCAGAAAACCCGTTCTCCGCCAATCAACTTTCTGGGTAGCGGCTTTGTGGTGGACGACGGGCTGCACGTGATCACGAATGCTCACGTTGTTCCCGAGGTGCTGGACATTACCAACAAGGAGTCCTATACCATAATTACAGGCAAGGGCAAGGAGCCGGAACTCAGAACCGCAATGGTTGCGGCAATCGATAAAGATCACGATCTGGTATTGCTGAAAATAAGTGGAGACCCTCTCCCTGCCATGAAGCTTGGAGATGCGCGCAAGGTAAAAGAGGGTCAGAATCTGGCATTCACCGGCTTTCCCATCGGGATGATCCTTGGCTTTTATCCAGTTACGCATCGTGCGACGGTATCCTCGATAACTCCTATCATTCTGCCTGCACATAATTCGAGGCAGCTGAATGCCAAGATGATAAGCCAGTTGCAAAAGCCGACTTACTCCGTATTCCAGCTCGACGGCACAGCTTACCCCGGCAGTAGTGGAAGCCCGCTATACGATCCGGAATCCGGCTCGGTGTATGGCGTGATCAATATGGTATTTGTAAAAGGGAAGAAAGAAGCGGCGCTCAGCAATCCGAGTGGAATAACATATGCCATTCCTGCGACATACATCCATGAGCTGCTGCAGAGCAGAGGATCGGATTAAGCTTATTTGCGCAACCAGCGTAACGATGGAAACTAACCTAGTTATGGCAAAAGGGGATCTCAATTATGATGAACGAGAGAAAAGGAGAGGCGATGCAGACGGTTACGGTTGCGATTGCCGATGTTGATCCCGGCAGGCGGAGAAAATTGGAACAGTTTCTGCGGAATGGGCCGGGCATAACGGTGCTTGGGAATGTCATGCCAAATGGTAGCGATCGATATGTTGAGCTGGAAGCTGGGACGCACGCACACTTTGAGGCCATGGACGACATCGTCGCAAAGGTCAGCGAGGCTAGGCCGCGTATTCTTTTCGTTGACCTCGATTATTCGCGCGAAGGGGATTTTGCCTTACTTGAAGCCGTGCATCGCGAAAGCCCAGACACGCTCGTATTATTACTGACCGATAAATCGGCGCGGGAAGAGCAGATACTCCAAGGCTTGGCAAATGGCGCGCGCGGTTGCCTCAGTCATGAAACAGATCCCCTTTACTTCGTCAAGGCTGTGCGTGTGGTGGATCAGGGCGAAATCTGGGTTACGCGCCAGATGCTTGGTAAAATCATGGACAAGGTATTACATTGATTTCATGGAGGGACAGCCTTGATCTTGCTCGCTAGCGCATCTCAGGACGATCTGCGCCGCTGGGAGCGGAGCGTGGATGGCCTCGGCCCAGTTTTTTGCTCAACAAATCTGGACTCGCTCAAAGATGAACTGGTGCGTCTCAAGCCTGCCATCCTTCTTCTGGACCATGAACTGCTTCAGTTGAACAGTCTGGAAGGAATCCTCGCTCTCGCGCGAGTGAATTCCGAAACCAAAATCGTGATTTTAAGCAATCCGCTTTCAGATGAAGCAGAATGGGCGTTATTCAGAACCGGGATAAGAGGTTGCTGCCGACGTGATATGGAACCTGACCAGCTCAAACATGTGATAGTTGCCGTTCAGCAAGGGGAGTTGTGGATTCGAAGAACGCTCAGCTGGCATCTGCTGAATGAACTTGTAACCATCACACAGGAACGGAACAGGATCAAGCAGACTGTAGGTGATTTGCTGGCCAATCTGACGCGTCGTGAATACGAAATTGCCACCCTTGTGGGAAATGGCGAAAGCAACAAGCAGATCGCACGACGGCTGGCTATCACCGAGCGAACCGTGAAAGCTCATTTGAGCGAGGTTTTCCGCAAACTCGATGTCGGCGATCGACTCAAGCTGGCATTGATCGTAAAAGGCACGATGTCATCCGCCGATACTACCCGGATAGGGCATTAACGCTTATTTTCGCTTGCCAGATAGCCCGAGTGCCAGTCGTATCATTTTGTAAGCGCGAAGGCAATCACAAACTGTCCAGCTTTCCTCAGTTCATGCAGGCGATGCAAGATAAGTGCCGGCATCATTGATTCAGCACATCTGCTGATCCCGCAAGATGCGGGATTTCATAATTGCCCAAACACAGTTTATCGTTTGGTGCCATAACGCCTTGCCTCTTGATTTTCTCCCCTTCGGAACTGGCTCAGGGTTCCTTCCCTGGTTCATGGTAGCGGTCCCGGAAGGCGAACTCCGCTCTTCAGAAAGGCGTTTGATCGGCATAGGGACCCAGCGATTGATATTTCCCGGCCGGATAAACTATGGTTGGAGTGGGCTTAAATTGTACGGACCGCCGTATGGCGGAATTCAAGGCTCGAATTATTGCAATCTTAAACACATGGCAAAGAGCGTACCAAAGTCCAATTGCTCTTGTGTGGTAAGTTGCTATCATGCGCCTACGATGAGCAGGTCTTCGTGCAACGGCTTCGTGATTCTGTGATCCTGGTTAAAAGTACATCACGCCCATCCAATGGGTGGCGCACGGAGCATGACGAAGGGGTATAAGAGTATTTCTGACGCCTGCTGATCGGAATACGAAAAATGGCATTTGTCGCAGCAGCGAACTGATCGATAACTAACGTCTTTCACACGGTTCCCGCTCGATCAAGCACAGCAGTTGATGCGGAGTCAGAGCAGGTTGCCAGAAAGGGTGCATCAGGAGTGCCTTATAAAGGCACTGATGAGGAACTAGAATTGTTTCAGATTGCCAATCATTACATCTCCAGAACCGTGGTTCTGCTCATAAGTGCGGAAGTTTTCGTACTGATGCTGGTAGTTTATTCCGGCGCCAGTATCCGATTTTTCGGCTTCATCGAGCCTCTCCCTTTCTCTTTTTC
>CAYXQR010000105.1:0-22826 GCA_964466955.1 uncultured Nitrosospira sp. | reverse complement strand
CCCGCGACGCTTCATGAGAAGAGGTTCCACGGGGCGCTGCTTTCACCAGCCATTTTGGCATACGGGAATCCATAGATAGAAAGGCAAAACCGGATCAGGAGGAACAATTAATCATGATCAGTCAGTTGATACGCACCGGCACAGGCGCCCTCGTCCTCAGTGCGGCGCTTTACGGCGGACATGCCGCCGCGCATGGCAAGGTGGCCATGGAAGAGGATAGCTGCATGCGCCGCCTGGGTGACAGCAGCATGGTCCATTTGAGCGCCTACCAGCCTCAATATGAGCCGGCGGACCAGTACTGCACCGAAATCCCCAAGCAGGGGAGCACGCATCTGGTGGTGGACCTGGTCGACCCCGCGCTGCGCGACATTCCGATCGGCATGAGGGTCGTGAGAGGCACCAATGAAACAGAAGACGAGACCGTTTCCTATGTACGGCCCAGCTATCATCCTGACGGCGTCCTGCGGGGCGAGACGATCCTGGACAAGGGCACGTACACGGTCTTCATTACCGGAGAGGCCGTACCCCCCGTGCGCTACGAATACCCGCTGCGGGTCGAGATGATCAACTATGCAAAAACCTTCAAGGCAGCGGTGGGTCCCCTGATAGCGGCAATGCTGCTGAGCCTGCTGGGATACAAGATCGCGCAGTCGAAGCGGGTAAAGCAGTGGCTGGCATCACGCCGGCAGGGGTGATCCGTACTCTTCATGTCCGCAGACAACGCGGATATGGCCGGCAGGCGGCGGAGTCTGACGAATTCAGGTAATTCGCGGCGCTCACCCTTCTTCCGGCCAGGAGCATATAACATATACGGTTAGCATATACGGTTGCCTGGACTTCATCTGGTTTCCTCCGCCATGAGGCGGTGCGATTTCGCCATGCTCATGTTGGCTTCCGCCGCTTCTTCGTAGACACGTATCAGAGCGTGGGCCTGCCCTCGCAGATCCTGCGTCACCCTGCCGTAATAGGAAGCGTGCCTGCGGTATTCCGCCAGATAGTTTTTCTGCTCCTGCGCTTTCGAACGCATATCGTCGGCCGCGGCTTCGTAATGCCTGGCCAGCGCCTGGTGATCTTCCACGGTTTTTGCGCTCCGAATGGCGGCGGTCATGTCCATCGGATGAGGGTCGATGTGCGCGCAGCCGGTCAGCAGGCCAGCCATGACCAGTATTGCGGAAAACAGGGATGTTCTCATGGTGCCTCCTTGTCTTTTACGGATTTCTCCTTCCTGATGCGCTCCGCCATTTCCCGGTGGGAGCGCGCCATTTCCAGGTTCACCTCGGCGGCGCGCCTGTATTCGCTGACTGCGGTTCGGCAATGCGCCTTCAGGTCCTGCGTCCTGACTCCATAGTAGGGATGCATTTCGTATTCTTCCAGCTCCCTTGCGCTTGCGCGCGCTTTTGCGAGCATCTGTTCCGCGGTAGCTTCATAGTGCTTTGCCAGCGCCATGTGATCCTCGCTGGTTTCGGCATTCTGGATGGCCTGGGTCATATCCATCGGATGAGGATCGAGATGCGCGCACGAGCCCAGTATGCCCATGACCGCCATCATCGCGACATACATCGGGAATCTCATGAAGTTTTCTCCCTGATCGCCTGGGTTTGGAAGCATCATCCCGCTCCGCTCCCGGTTTTTCTCCAATCCTTCTGCATGCGCATTTTCAAAGCCTGACGCGATTGAGCCGCAGCGCATTGGTCACTACGGACACGGAACTCATCGCCATGGCCGCTCCCGCGAACATCGGCGAGAGCAGCAGTCCGAACGCGGGATAGAGCACGCCAGCGGCGAGAGGAATGCCGAGCGCGTTGTAGCCGAATGCGAAGGCAAGGTTCTGCCGGATGTTGCGCATGGTGGCATGGGAAAGCACGATGGCGCGAGCGATGCCGCGCAGGTCGCCCTTGACCAGCGTGACGCCGGCGCTTTCCATCGCCACGTCGGTTCCGGTTCCCATCGCGATGCCGACATCCGCCTGCGCCAGCGCGGGCGCATCATTGATTCCATCACCCGCCATGGCAACCTTGCGCCCTTCTGCCTGGAGCTGCCTGATGCGATCGGCCTTGTGTTCGGGCAGCACCTCCCCGATCGCATCATCGATGCCGAGCTGCCGCGCAACCACGCTGGCAGTGCTCTGGGAATCTCCGGTGAGCATGACGATATCGATTCCCTCGTGCTGCAGGGCGGCGATTGCTTCCATCGTGCCGTCCTTGATGGGGTCCGCCACCGCCGCGATCCCGGCGGCCGCGCCATCCACGGCAAAAAACACGACGGATTTGGCTGCTTCGCGCAAGGCTTCGCTTTGTTCCTGCCAGCGCGCGGCATCGATGCCGCGCTGGGCGAGAAAATTGCCGCTGCCCACGAGAACGCGTTTGCCGCCGACATCTGCTTGAACGCCCAAGCCATTGAACGCTTCAAAGGCATCTGCTTCCGGAATGCGCAGGTTTCGCGCTTTCGCGCCCTCGACAATGGCGGTGCCAATGGGGTGTTCGGAAAGCTGTTCCACGCCCGCCACGAGCACGAGCGCCTCATCCTGTTCGATGCCGTCGGCAAGAAAATCGGTCAAGGTAGGACGGCCGAGGGTGAGCGTGCCGGTCTTGTCCACCACCACGGTATCGATAGCGCGCATGCGCTCGATTGCTTCCGCGTTGCGAAACAGGATGCCCGAGCGCGCGCCCTGCCCCATCGCCACGGTCATCGAAATGGGCGTGGCGAGCCCGACCGCGCAGGGACAGGCAATGATGAGGACCGCGATGGCATTGAGAAAGGCATAGGTGAATCGCGGTTCGGGGCCGTAAAACCACCATATCAGGACAGTGGCGATGGCAATTGCGATCACGATCTGGACGAACCTGGCCGCGATGACATCGGCAAGCCGCTGGATGGGCGCGCGCGTTCGCTGCGCTTCGCCCACCATGTGCACGATCCGCGCGAGCAGCGTGTCCGCGCCTACCCGGTCGGCGCGCATGATGAGCGAGCCGTTGCTGTTCAAAGTTGCGCCGGTCAGTTTGTCTCCTGCCGTCTTTGCGACCGGCATCGGCTCCCCGGTGATCATGGACTCATCCACGCGGCTCGCGCCTTCCAGCACGGTACCATCCACCGGGATTTTCTCTCCCGGTTTGACGCGCAGGCGGTCGCCGACGACGATGGTCTCCAGCGGCACGCGTTCTTCGCTGCCATCTTTGCGCAGCCTCCATGCTTCGTTGGGCGCCAGTTTCAGCAACTGCTGGATGGCACGGCCGGTCTGTCCCATCGCCCGTGCCTGCAGATATTCACCCAGTATCACCAGCGTCATGATGACCGCGGCCGCTTCGAAATAGGTTCCGACGGCTCCATCGTGCGCGCGGAATTCCCGGGGAAACCAGCCGGGTATGAATACGGCTGCCAGGCTGAACAGATAGGCAAAAGTCACACCCAGCCCGATCAGCGTGTACATGTTGAGCGCGCGATGCACGAGCGAGAGCCAGAACTTGCGCAGTATCGGCCAGCCCACCCACAGCACCACCGGTGTTGCCAGGAAGAATTCGGCCCAGCCCCGGGCATGCGGCTCGAGCCCGAACAATCCGTGAATGCCGAGCATGGGCGCCATTGCGATGATGACCAGGGGGATGCATAGCGCCACGCCTACCCAGAGCCGGCGTCCGAGATCGCGCAACTCGGCGCTGTTGCCTTCATCCCCATCGGTTCCCGCCACCGGCACCAGCGCCATGCCGCAAATGGGACAATCGCCAGGGGCGTCGCGCACGATCTCCGGGTGCATCGGGCAGGTCCATTGGGCATTCCCCGGCGTGCGGGGAGAAGGCGCTGGCGAAGCGCTGTCTTGCTCATGCGAGTGAGGGCGGGCATGCGCCAGGTGCGAAGAGTTTGATTGTGTCTGCATCAGGTGATCCTGAAAACTATTCCTCAAGCCATCCTTTCATCCCTGCCACTCCGGTCCCCGGCATTCCGGCGACACGAAGACCTCCTTCCTTGTCGATCTATTTCATATTAGATCAGCTTCCGGCATTTGGACAGTTTTCCCGGAGGTTTCCGGACTTGGTCGTGTATTTTCACGCATGGCTCCTCGTTGTGCCGGCGTGTATGCAGAAAACGCTTTACAATTGGCATATGATTGAATTGCCGACAGTGGCAGCGGAAAGAATCTTACCTCCAAAAATGAAGACCAGGAACGGAAAACGGCACGTTGTGGGGACTTACGGAGATATTCGAATCGATCAGGAGCGCATGAAAAAGATGCTGAAACATCGATATGCGGACGGGAGGCGCCAGTGCCGCCCCTGAGAGTCTGGCCCGGTAATCCCTACCCGCTCGGCGCTGCCTACGATGGGGCCGGCACGAACTTCTCGCTGTTCTCGGAAGTCGCGGAAAAGGTCGAGTTATGCCTGTTCGACGAACGGGGTCGGGAAACCCGCATCGCCCTTCCGGAGATGACGGGGCACTGCTGGCATGGTTATCTTCCCGGCGTGGAACCGGGGCAGCGCTATGGCTTTCGCGTGCATGGACCATGGGCGCCGGAGGAGGGTCATCGCTGCAATCCGGCCAAGCTCCTGCTCGATCCCTATGCTAAAAGCATAGAAGGCGAGGTCGCCTGGGGCGAGGCTGTTTTTCCCTACCATTTCGATGGCGACCCGGCCGTATCCAACGACCTGGACAGCGCGCCCTGCATGCCCCGCTGCATCGTTCAGCAGCCCTATTTCGACTGGGCGGGCGATCGGCAGCTTCAGCGTGCCTGGCATGAAACGGTCATTTATGAACTCCATGTCAAGGGCTTCACTGCGCAACGCCCGGATATTCCGCCGGAATTGCGCGGGACCTACGCCGGCCTTGCCCATCCTGAATCCATCGCGTATCTGAAACAGCTCGGCGTGACGGCGGTCGAGCTGATGCCGGTGCATTCCTTCGTGCACGAAAAACATCTTGTCGATCAGGGCCTGCGCAATTACTGGGGATACAATTCCGTTTCCTACTTCGCGCCCCATGTCGCCTACGCGGCGGACAAGCGGCCGGGCGCAGCGAGCGCCGAGTTCAAGCAGATGGTGAAGGCATTGCATCAGGCGGATATCGAAGTCATCCTCGACGTGGTCTACAACCATACCGGAGAAGGCAACCACCTCGGCCCCGTGCTTTGCCTCAAGGGAATAGACAACGCCTATTATTACCAGCTGATGGAAGACCGGCGCCATTACCGGGATTACACCGGCACGGGCAACTGCCTCAACATGCGCCAGCCCCACGTGCTGCAGCTGATCATGGATTCGCTGCGCTACTGGGTGCTGGAAATGCACGTGGATGGATTCCGCTTCGATCTAGCCGCCGCCCTGGCGCGCGAACTGCATGAAGTACAGATGCTGTCCTCCTTTTTCCAGATCATCCAGCAGGATCCGGTCACCAACCGGATCAAGCTGATCGCCGAACCGTGGGATCTCGGCGAAGGCGGCTACCAGGTGGGCAAGTTCCCCTCGGGCTGGTCGGAGTGGAACGGCAGGTATCGGGATTGCGTGCGCAATTTCTGGCGCACCCAGGAGCCGACCCTGAGCGAATTCGCCTCCCGTTTCACGGGAAGCTCGGATCTCTACGCCGGCAATTCGCGCCAGCCGTTCGCCAGCATCAATTTCGTCACCGCTCACGATGGCTTCACCCTCCGAGACCTGGTGTCCTACAACGAGAAGCACAACCAGGCCAACGGCGAGGACAACCGCGATGGAACGGACGATAACCGTTCCTGGAATTGCGGCGTCGAGGGGCCGACCGATGACCCCGAAGTGCTTGCCCTTCGTGCCCGGCAGCAGCGTAATTTCCTGGTTACGCTGATGCTGTCACAGGGAGTGCCCATGCTGCTTGGCGGGGACGAATCCGGCCATACCCAGCAGGGAAACAACAACGCCTATTGCCAGGACAGTCCGCTTTCCTGGATGGACTGGGAGCATGCCGATAACGATCTGCTGGAATTCACGCGCCGTCTGATTCTTTTTCGGCAGGCTCATCCGGTCTTCCGCCGCCGCCGCTGGTTCCAGGGCCAGCCCATCCATGGCGCCGATCAGGATGACATCGCCTGGTTTCACCCGGAGGGAGAACAGGCAAGCGAAGCCTTATGGCAGGAGGAAACGGTTCAAAGCCTGGGAATATTCATCAATGGGGAAAAGTTTCCCAACCCCAACGCACGGGGGGAACCGGTCACCGATGACAGCTTCTATCTGATCTTCAACCCCCATTTCGAAGCCGTGGATTTCATCCTGCCATCCAGCCGCTGGGGCCTGCGCTGGCAGAAAGTGCTCGATACCGCTCAAGGCTGGCTGGAAGAAGAAAATAATCCGCCGCTCGAAGCCGGGGCGGCGCTGAACGCGGTACCGAGGTCGTTCGTGCTTCTGCGGCGCCGGGTTTAAGAACGCCCGCTTTCTGCCGGGGCGGATGTCGCGTACGGGGCATGGCGCCGGGGATCGATCCTCTTCATCCCGTCATGAGCCTGTTTCGGCCGGATGCAGGAGCGCGTAGGGAAACGTTCCGAAAAGCCGGGTCAGCTCGAGGCGGCGGCTTTTATCTCCCTCTCCTTCCGGTTCCTGCTCGTCAACATTCTCGCCCGTCAGAACATTGGTCCATTTTCGGCGCGCCAGTTCCCGAGGGAGCCCTAGCCATGTATCGCCCCAGACGGAGGGGCCCACAGGGAAGCGGGGGAACCGGTCCTGCTCCCCGTCCAGCGCGTCGAACAGGCGCGGCACGATCACCAGCAGAATCCCGTTTTCATGCCGGCGGGCGAAGGCGCAGGCATGCCCGGCCCGCTGGCCATGGGCTTTTAGGGCCACATAGCTGCCTTCGCGGAACAGCTGCTCATGCTCGCGCCGCCATGCGAGCGTCTTCCAGGTCAGGTAGAGCTTGATCCGGCCATCCTGCATGTTCTCCAGCAAACTCTGCGCGCACGCCGCCGCGCCTTCTTCGGCGCACTTCGACTTGATTTCACGCAATGCCGTGCGCCGGGCGGCGTAATCCACGGCGCGGCGATTGTCCGGATCCACGAGGCTGAAGTCCCAGATTTCATTGCCCTGGTAGATATCCGGTACCCCGGGCGCGGTGAGTTTTAGCAGCAATTGCGACAGGCTGCCGTAAGCGCCTTTCCGGGCAATCTCCTGCTGGAAAGCGAGGAAATCGCGCAGGAAGAGATTGCCCGGCCTCGGCGCGAGCACCGCGCGCACCAAATCCTCCGTCGCTTTCTCGTATTCGATGTCCGGGTTGGTCCAGGAGCTGTGCATTTTTGCTTCCCGGCCGGCTTTGAGCATGTAGGCGCACACGCGCTCGGTCATTTCGGCCAGCGCTGCCTCATCCTGATCCTCCCGCAAGCCCTTTTCCGGACCTTGGCGCTGAAAGGGCCATATGCCCAGCAGTGTCTGGTAGAGCAGATATTCGTCATTGCGGCTCGGCGCGCAACTACCCGGATCCTTCCCCGCCATGCTCTTCAGCTCGCGGCGGCTGCCGCGGTTGAGCCTGCTCCAGCTGGCGAGGGTTTGCCGCCATCGCTCCGGCATTTCCGAAAGCACGCTGATGCGGGCCCGCACGTCTTCCGAGCGCTTGTTGTCATGGCTCGACGTGGACAGCATGGCATGAGGCCAGCGGGCGGCGCGCGCCTGGTTTGCTCCATGAAATGCCGCGACGGAGACGCCGAACCGGTGCGGGTCGCTCCCCACCTCGTTCAGGGACGCCAGCCGGCTGTACTGATAGAAGGTGGTGTCCTCCATTGCCTTGGCCATGACGGGCCCGGTGTACTGCTGAAACTTCATGGCGAATGTGCATACCGCTTCGCGGAAGCCTTCGCTCTTTCCACTGGCCGGTTGCGCCAGCAGCACATCCCGCACGAAATCGAAGACGCTGCCGTCCGCCGCATGGCTGCATCTTTTCGCCACTCCTGTCGCCCACTCCACATAGCGCGCATCCTGTGCCGAACTTTCGCAGTCGGCGACATAGGTCCGGTAAACCGGGAAATTCGCCACGACCTCGGCCAGCGCGCGGTGCAGGCTGTTGAAAGTGAAGTCGCAGGTATCCCTATCTCCCTTCGCGATGCGGGCAAGCTGTGTAGCCAGCACCTGCAACTCGCCCGCAAGGGCGTTTTCCATGATCATGTGCTTGTTCGCGCGCACCAGCGCGTCCATGTCCGGCCGGGCACGAAGGAAACGCTGGTGGATGCGGGTGAAACGGTCAGCGGCACCTCCATCCACGAACAGGCCCCCGCAGCTTGCGGCAAAGTCGTAGCCGGTGGTGCCGTGTATCGGCCAGGATGCCGGGAGCTGCTCATGGGAGGCCAGTATTTTTTCCGCCACGATATAGATGAATCTCCCGTCTTCCCGCGCCTTCTCCGGGGAAAATTCGGCGGCCATTGCCTGCAGGCGCCCGAAGTACTGGCCGGGAGCGTACAGGCCGTCCGGATGATCGATCCTCAATCCATCGACATGACCCTGCGCGAGCCACTGGCGCACCAGCCGGTGCGTGCTCTCGAATACTTCCGGGTTATCCATGCGCAGCGCCGCCAGGTCGTTGATGTCGAAAAAGCGGCGGTAATTGATTTCATCCAGGGCGGCTCGCCAGAAAGCCAGGCGATAAGCCTGCGCCTCGATCAGTTCGTGCAGCAGATCCGCATCGGTTGCGTCTTCAATCCCTTCGCGGTTGAATGTGGACACATTTTCGCGGATGAACTGTTCGATGTCGGCACTCTTCGCCGCGAGCACGGCCAGCTGGCGTTTGTATATCTCGTTGTCGCGGGCGCGTTCCAAGGCCGCATCGGCAGAAATACCATCACGCGATGGCAGATGGCTGAAGGCGGTCATCAGGGATTGCATTTGCAGTACCTCCGTGTGCTGCGCCCCGAGGCGTGCCTGCAAACGTTCGAGCCCGTGGCCCAGGATGCGCGGATATTCGCGCGGGTCCACCGGAAACCGGTGCTCAAGATAGGCAATGCTGAACATGCCTTGCGCCGTGTCGAACGCAAGTCTGAGTTCCCCATTCCTCAGGGTCGCGCCATAGTGATCCCCAAGGACAGGCAGGAGCACACGGCCCGGCGCATACTCTCCCATGACATACCAGTCGATGTCGAAGTAGCTGGCAAAGCGCGAGGCGGGGCCGTTTTCCAGCACGTCCAGCCACCAGTGGTTGTCGGCGCCGCTGATGCACATGTGATTGGGCACCAGGTCGAGGATCTGGCCCATTCCGCGCTTCCGCAGCGCGGCAGCGAACCCCTCGAAGTCCTCGGTCGTGCCGATCTCCGGATTGAGGCTGCCGTGATCGGTGACATCGTAGCCGTGCCGGCTGCCGGGACGCGCCTTGAACACAGGTGAAAGATAGCAGTGGCTGATGCCGAGCTCATCGAGATAGGGAAGCAGTTCCAGCGCGTGCGACAGGCGGAAGTCGCTGTTCAGCTGCAGCCGGTAGGTCGCCCTCGGTATGACGAGCTGTACTCCCGCCCTCTGTGCCTGTCCTTCCTCCCCCGCTGCGGGCACCGGTATCGCAGGAACGGGACGCTCGCGGCGCAACGCCAGCAGGACGCCCTGCAAATAGGGGTTTTCATCCCATTTGTCCAGATTGAGCGGGAGCTTGAGACGCCAGCTGGGGTACATCGCCTCCGTTGTGCCAGGCAGATTCGGCTGCTCCCGCACCCCCAGGGCGTCTTCCGCCTGCACCAGCAGCACTTTCGAGGGTGCTCGCGCCAGGTACGTGTAAACCGCCGCCGCAAGCTCCCCGGTCATTTCCGGAAAACCGACCGGGTGAAGCGCGCCACGGCAGGATGCCGGCAGCACGCCCTCGCCCTCCAGCGCGACCAGCAGCTGCGCGCGGTCGGCCGCACGCCCCACGATCTGCCGGTTGCGCGCGTTGTCATCAGGAAACAGGTGATGCTCGTCGCGCAGGTCGAGGTCGCGCCCCTGCCAGAATCCCGTCAGCGTCGGCAGATCATGGGTGGTCACGGCCGCCACTGCATTCACCGGGTATTCCCGTGGAGGTTTGAGCTTTCCGTCGCCGTACCGTTCGAAATACAGCAGGCGCGTGGACATCACGTTCATGGGGCGCAGGGCATCGCGGACGTCATCGGAAACGGTCCCCAGATCCTCCCCGACCACCAGGCAGCGGTGGCGCTGGCTTTCCAGCGCGAGAATGCCCAGCATGTCCTCGAACGGATAGAGCACGTACGTGCCGTCTGCGGCCGATAGGCCCCGGGCGATCCAGAAGAGGCGGCGCAGCCCCATGATGTGGTCGATGCGCATCGCGCTTCTGTCGCGCATGTTGGCCCGCAGGATCTCGATGAAAGGGTCATAGCCCGACAGGGTCAGTTCGTGCGGAATCCAGGGGGGCAGGCCCCAGTTCTGGCCGAGCGGATTGAAATCGTCCGGGGGCGCCCCCACGCTGGCATCGAGCGCGTAGAGCCCGCGGCGGGCCCAGGTATCGCCCCCGCCTTCCGCGACGCCGATCGCGAGGTCGAGCATTACGCCGGTGCCAAGTCCCGTTCCCGGCGGACGCGTCCCGGCCGCCTGCAGTTGCATGACGGCCTGCCACTGCAGGTATTCGAAGTATTCCACCCGGTCGAGATGGGCCGCACAGAATGCATGCACTTCCGGCGCATCCGGATCGCGCCAGGCTTCCGGCCAGACCGGCCAGCCCCAAGTCGCGCCGTCCTGCGCCCGGAAATGCTCCTGCAGCGCTTCGAACAGCGCATGTCTGCGCAAGCTCCTGCCGTGCTCCCGCTGGAAGGCGCGGAAAGCCCGTCCGCGTTCGCTGCCCGGCGCAAGATGCCTGTCGCGGAAATGCCGGTGGAGGACATGGAGCACGCTCGATTTGGCCTCCGCGACCGCCGTGTAATCCACCTGGTCCGCTGCGCGCAGCGCGCGCAGCCGTGCCTGGAACGACGGCGCGAGCACGAGCGCGCGCGCCTCCTCGCACTCGGCAAAATCGGCGACAGCTTCCACGTCAAGATAAAGCGGATTGAACCAGACGCGGCTGGAGGGACTGTAGGGGCTGGCGTGTTCCGGCGCGTCGGGAAACAGTGCGTGCAGCGGGTTGAGCAGCAGGCTGCCGCCGCCCGCTGCCGTGCAGAAATCCACCAGGCGGGCAAGATCGCTAAAATCCCCAATGCCGTAGTTGCGAGCGGACCGCACGCCATACAACTGGACGCCCAGCCCCCATACCCTCCCCTCCTCCCGGATGGCGGGAGGCAGATAGCAGGTAGCAGGCGCCACGATCAGCCGCATCTCGTCCGCCGGGCTGCCATCGTTCCGTTCGATGGAAAAGCCGTGGTAACCCGGCTCCAGCGCGAGATCCAGCGCCAGCACGCGGCGCGTGTACTCCTGCCCGGAGAAATAGGCGCGTTCGACCTCCTCCAGTTCCCCGGCGATGAATTCGCCGTGATCCTCGCCGCCGGACTCGCGGCGCAGGTGCCAGCGGCAGTTCTCTCTTCCCTTCGTTACAGGGCAGGTGATGACAATGCGATATGGCCTGGCCGCTTCCCGCACGACCTGAACCGGCGGCAGCGTGCGTTCCCATCTGCGCCGCTCGAAGGCATGCAGGGAGGCCGCGATTTCCTCGTCGGTGTCCGCGGGCACCCGCATGGCCCGCAGCAGGGCGCGCCTGGAAGCATCGGAGGAAGAGTGCACATTGCCCCAGATGTCGTTGTACCACGGCAGCATCCCGCATACGCGGCACAGCTGATCCAGGGAATGGCTCATCCTTTCCCGCCCACTGGGCGCGTACCCTCCGCGGACGGGTACGGCTGGAGGGTCCATACCACCGTCCAAGGAGCAAGGGCCTCCTTTCCGGAGAAGGACGCGGTGAAAGATGGAGATGCGAATACCACCTCTCCGGCAGGGCAGGTCGCGTGGACCGGTTTTTCAGACAGATTGGCCAGCAGATGCAGCATCGAGCTTTCCCCCATGCGCCATTGCACGCGCAGCCCGCCGGAAGCGAAGTTCTCATATTGCGCGGAGCGACCTTTCATCCCGCGCAGGCGGGGCACGATAACCTCCCTGCGCAACCTCAGCAGATGGCGGTGATATTCCAGCCAGGTGGCGTGGAGCGGGCGATCGAGCGATCCCCAGTCGAGCCTGGAAGCGAAAAACGTTTCGGCCGCGCTGGGATCGGGGATGGCGGCCTGTGCTGCCGGATCGCGGAAGCGGTCGAACCGGGAGAATTCTTTCTGCCGTCCTTGCGTCACCGCTGCGCGCAATCCCTCGCCGAAATCGCAGAAAAACAGGAATGGCGTCCCGGCCCTGAATTCCTCGCCCATGAACAGCATGGGGATGCCGGGCGCGAGCAGGCAGACCGCAGTGGCCGCTTTTACCGCGGCCTCGCTACCGATGGCGGCCAGGCGTTCGCCAAAAGCACGGTTACCCACCTGGTCATGCGATTGGAGGAAGGATACAAAGGCCTGGGGCGGCAGGTCGATGCTGGGCTCGCCTCGCGTCGCCTGGTCGCGATAGCGGGACTTTTCGCCTTGGTAGGCGAATCCCTCCGCCAGGCAGCGCCCGAGATGGCGCAAGGGATCGTCGGCGTAGTCGCTGTAATAGCCGTCCCTCTCGCCGGTGGCGAGCACATGCAGCGCATGATGAATGTCGTCGTTCCACTGCGCGACGTACCACTCATTGCCAAGGTAGCGGGCGCTGTTGGCGTCGTTTTCCAGGATCAGATGCACGTGCCGTTCCTGCCCAACGTCCGCGTGCACGCGTTCAGCCAGTTCGACAAGAATGTGCGGGGTGGAGTTGTCGAGGATGGCATGCACGGCATCGAGGCGCAAGCCATCGAGATGATATTCCCGCAGCCAGTAGAGCGCATTGTGAATGAAGAATTCCCGTACTTCGCGGCAGCGGCGGCCGTCGAAATTGATCGCGGCGCCCCAGGGGGTGTGGTGACGATCGCTGAAGAATTCCGCGGCGTACGCGTGAAGATAATTGCCCTCGGGCCCGAAGTGATTGTAGACCACATCGAGCAGGATCATCAGGCCCCGGCCGTGCGCCGCCTGGACCAGCGCCTTGAGGTCCTCGGGGCGGCCGTAGCGGCTGTCCGGCGCGTAAGGAAGAACGCCATCGTAACCCCAGTTGCACATGCCCGGAAAATCCGCCACCGGCATGAGCTCGATTGCGGTCACTCCCAGCCTCGCGAGATAATCCAGCCGCTCCATCACCCCCGCAAAGGTTCCTTCCGGAGAGAAAGTGCCCACGTGCAGTTCGTAAACCACCGCTTCTTCCCAGGGGCGTCCCCTCCAGGCGGCGTCCCGCCAGGCAAAATCTGCAGGATCGATGACCTCGCTCGCTCCGGACACGTCATCGGGATTGAAGCGCGACGCAGGATCGGGAACGCGCAGTCCGCCGTCCGTACCCTCAGCCTCTTTCGTGATCCCTGCCGTCGTCGGTACCTCGAACCGGTAGCGCGTTCCCACGCGGGCTTCCGGTGTTGTCAGTTCGAACCAGCCTCCGTCGAGCGGGTTCATGCGCAGCACCTGTTTTTTCTCTTCTTCATCGATGCACAGACCGACTTGTTCGCAATCCGGCGCCCACAGACGGAAGCGCACACCCTGCCCGGTCATTTGCGCCCCCCAGGGCATGTCATGCCTGCGTGTCAGCATCCGCTCTTCCTTTTTTCCGGGGCTGCATCAACGCAGCCAGTCTCTGCATGGAGGCCTCCAGTGTCATTTCATTCGCCCTTTTCGTCTCCGCCTCCCTGATTTGCCCCGCCTGCTGCATCAGCGCGCTCGTTACTCCGGCAACCGCCCGTTCGATCATGAACAGGCCGATCAGCCCGTCAACTGTCTTTGCTTCTGCAGGAAGCAGGTCATGGCCCTTCATCGTGGCCCGGTAACTCCTGAGGAATTCACGGTGGGCGAGATCCTGCCAGTTCTCTGCATGCGCCTGCAGGAAAGCTTCCGCCTGGGGATATTCCGCCGTCGCATTCGCCAGTGCGGCCGTCGCCACCTCGCGGAACGAAAACAGCATGTCTGCGACGTCGCGCAGCGGGGTGTGCTTCCAGCGCCGTTCGCGCCACGCGCGCTCGGGCCCGCCGCCATAGTTCGCGATCACGAAGTCGTTGCTCGACAGCCATACCTGCCGCAGGTGATAGTTCCCGTGGCAGCGCGCCTTCGACGCATCCGGGAGCAGCGCGGCCGCCCGGATGATGCGCCGGTGAAACCGGGGGCGAGCGTGGGACAAGGTGCGTGCAGCCGCCCGGGGGGCTTCCGGTAGCCGTGGCGATTCCGTTTCCAGCAGCCGGTACATTTTATCCATTTGCGCGCGCACACCGTTCCCCCATTCCGCCATGTCGTCGGCCGTGATCGGCTCGCTGCCAAATTCCCCGCTGCTTCCGGGGTCGGGCTGCGCCAGCGCCTGATGAAACTCCGCCGTGCGCTGGCCCAACGTTTTTATCAGAGCCATATAGTCGGCGTGCCGCCCGTCGATAGGCGGTTTCTGCCGTGCCCTGCACTCGTCCAGATATCGTTCCAGGTAGCCCTGCGTATACACCCAGCCACTGCCCTGGTTCTCCGCGTAGCGCTCCAGGATGGCCAGCGTGGAGCAGCGCCCCTCGGCATCGGCGTATTCGATGATGCCTGCCAGCTGGGCGATATGCGTGAAATATGCTGTCTCCGTCAGGAATCGGGACATTTCCAGTTCCGGATGCGTGCCCGCGATCATCCAGCGGTAACCCTTCAGTACCAGCCGATCCCCAAGGTTCACGAGCAGACGGCCCCGTTCGGTCACCGTCCGCTCCACCGTAGCGGACTCCGACCGGTCGTCGAGAGCGGAAAAAGCGCTGGTCGCGCGAAAGCGCAATTGCCCCGGACCGAACGGCAATTCGGCATTATCCTCCATGCTCGATACCAGTTCGCGACAGAACGCATCGTCCCAGAACGCATCGAACAATACTCCCATGCGGGCATGGCGCCGTACCCGCGCCAAGGTGGCATGAAGCAGCGTATTCACGCGGTTTTCGCTTTCATCCTCCCACGCAAGTGCAAGCGGAATGGAATAGTGCCGCGTATCACTGCTGCTCAACGTCAGCGTCACGGTTGCCAGCAGCCAGCTTCCCCTGTCGGTCACCCACTCGCGCATTTCGCCGAATTCGAATTTCCTGACGGCGTCGCCATCCTGTCCAAACCATGGCTGCGCCCGGAAGAAACGTGGCATGATCTGACGCTCAAGCTGGTCCCGGGCGCGCCGCGCCATCATGCCGCCCACGCTGCCGTCGTTCACCGGCCTCTCGAGCAGGGTACCCCAGCTTGCCTCCACCAGTACCACCACCGGCAGTTCCGGCGGCATCGCGCGTTCCTCGTGCCAGGCGGGCGCCTCAACATCGGTGGCCAGGCGGAACGCATAGAACCCATGCCCCCTGAAGGTGAGCAGATAAGGTGGATCGCCAATCGGCGGGAACGCGCTGCGCCCCATCAGTTCCACCGGCATCCTGCCCTTGAACTGGCTCAGGTCCAGTTCCGCCGCCTGCGCGGTACGCGACAGGTTCGCCACGCACAGGATGGTTTCGTCCTGGTGAACTCGCAGATAGGCGAGGATCTTGCGGTTGCCCGGCCGCAGAAACTGCAGCGTGCCGCGGCCGAAGGCAGGGTGGGCCTTGCGCATGGCAATGAGGCGTTTTGTCCAGTTGAACAGGGAGGACGGGTTGAGGCGCTGCGAATCCACGTTGACCGCTGCAAAGCCATATACAGGATCATCGATCGCCGGCAGGAACAGGCGTTCGGGATCGGCCGTGGAAAAGCCCCCGTTGGCGGTTCCTTTCCACTGCATGGGCGTGCGCACGCCGTTACGGTCCCCCAGCAGCAGATCGTCTCCCATGCCGATCTCGTCGCCATAGTAGAGGATTGGCGAGCCCGGCATGGTCATGAGCAGCAAGTTCATCAGCTCGATGCGGTGCCGGTCGTTTTCCAGCAGCGGCGCGAGGCGGCGGCGGATGCCGAGATGGAGGCGCGCCTTGGGATCGACCGCATAGGTCTGGTGGAGATAATCGCGTTCCTGGTCGGTCACCATCTCCAGGGTCAGTTCGTCGTGGTTGCGCAGGAAAATCGCCCACTGGCAACTGTCCGGAATTTCCGGTGTCTGGTCCATGATCTCCACGATGGGGTGGCGATCCTCGCGCGCGATGGCCATGTACATGCGCGGCATGAGCGGAAAATGGAAAGCCATGTGGCATTCGTCGCCCTCCCCGAAATACGCGCGCACATCCTCCGGCCACTGGTTGGCCTCGGCCAGAAACACGCGGTCCCGATAGTGGGCGTCCAGTTCGGCGCGCATCCGGCGGATGACGTCGTGGGTTTCCGGCAGGTTCTCGCAGCTGGTGCCTTCGCGCTCGCACAGGTACGGCATGGCGTCCAGCCGCATGCCGTCGACGCCCGCATCGAGCCAGAACCGCATCACGTGCATGATGGCATTGAAAACGTGCGGGTTGGCAAAGTTCAGGTCCGGCTGATGGTGAAAAAAGCGGTGCCAGTAATAGGCCTGGGCGACCTCGTCCCACTCCCAGTTCGAGCCTTCCGTATCGGAGAAGATGCTGCGCGCTCCGCTGTATCTGGATTTGTCATCGCTCCAGACGTAGTAGTCGCGCTTGGCGGAGCCAGGCGGCGCCTGCCGTGCCGCCTGGAACCAGGGATGCTGGTCCGAAGTGTGGTTGATAACCAGTTCCGTGATGACGCGAAAGCCTCGCCGGTGCGCCTCGTCCATGAAGCTGCGGAAATCCTCCATGCCACCCACGTCAGCATGGACGTTGTGGTAATCGGAGATGTCATATCCGTCGTCCCGCCCCGGGGACGGATAGAACGGCAGGAGCCAGAGCGTGTTCACGCCCAACTCCTGCAGATAGTCGAGCCTGGAGGTCAGGCCGGGAAAATCGCCGATGCCGTCACCGTTGCTGTCGAAGAAGGTCTTGACATGCAGTTCATAGATGACGGCGTCCTTGTACCATAGCGGATCGTCTTCTCGTTCCATAAGCACCGGATTGTTCTGCTGCGGTTCGCTGGGTTCTCCTGGCGACAGGGGTCCAGCCTCATTATTGTTTTAAGGATAGACGCAGTTGCGCATCTTGTCGCCTCGTCGTGCGAGCAGGGCGCAGCGGCTGCAAGGCGATGTCTGCGCAAAAGCGTAAATCTGGCGATTCGGCAGGAAACGAGGCGGACCGAAGAAGGTTCTTTTCATTTCTCCGTCCTATGCTCCCTGTATGACATAATTATCCATCGACACTTCGGGACAGATCACGCATGAGCAAAAAGTCGGAAAAAAACGGGAAGAGCGGGAAAAATGGAAAGAACGGGGAAAACGGCGACGGACCGGAAATATCCAGGGAAGCGTACGAGGATACGCTGTATCACCTGCAGATCGAGCTCGTCAAGCTGCAACGGCATTTTATCCAGAACGGGGACAAGATACTGGTCATCTTCGAAGGGCGGGACGCGGCGGGAAAGGATGGCACCATCAAACGCATCATCGAGCACCTGAGCCCGCGGGAAACGCGCGTGGTGGCGCTGGGCAAGCCCACCGACCGGGATAAGAGCACATGGTACTTCCAGCGCTATGTGCCGTATCTGCCGGCGGCTGAAGAGCTTGTGCTGTTCAATCGCAGCTGGTACAACCGGGCGGGCGTGGAGCCCGTGATGGGGTTCTGCACGGACGCGGAATATGACGACTTCATGGGGTCGGTACTGGAATTCGAGCACATGCTGATCCGGTCGGGAATTCGGCTCCTCAAATACTATCTCGACATCAGCAAAGCCGAGCAGGAAGAACGGCTGGACGACCGCAGGAAGAACCCGCTGGCCCAGTGGAAGGTGAGCGCGCTGGACGAGCATGCAATCAAGAAATGGGATGACTACAGCCTGGCGCGCGACAAGATGCTGACCCATACGCACAGCCTCATTTCCCCCTGGGTCGTCGCGCATGCCGACAACAAGCAGCTGACTCGGCTCAATATCATCAAGGACATGCTCAGCCGGCTGGATTACAAAGGCAAGGATGAACGCCTGATCCTGCCGGATACCCGGATCGTGGGCCCGTTTACCGTCGCCATGATCGCGGAAGGCCTGCTGGCGCAATAAACCGTCGAATCAGGCGCACGTGATCCTGATGCTCCTTCCCGCTCCTGCCCGCGGCGCGACGATCATGCCCCCAGCATGGACGGTAGGCCGCCCAGCCAGGCCGCGGCGATAGTGAGCAGCAAGCCGGGAATCACCTGGAATGCAAAATGGCGACCGCCGCTGGTGACAGCCAGGGCGATCTTGGTGACGGTATTGGTGCTCATCGCGAGGAGGATCGGGATGACCGCGGCTGTCGCCTCCAGTCTGCCTGAGTCCACCAGCGAAGCTACCGATATCGCGGGAGCATGCGTATCGGCAAAACCGGCGACCGCGGCGCCGGCGACGAGTCCTGCGCTGCCCAGCCAGGCATTGAGCGCCGCTGCCGCAATCAGCACGGCGCCCATCGTGGCGGGAAGCAGAAGCGCGGTACGGAAACTGAATGGCCTTCCCGCCTGGGACGCTTCGGTCAAAGGCTGCCTAATCGCCCTGAAGACGAACCAGCCGGCATAGGCCACGGCGGCTACCCCCGCGCAGGCGAGCGACAGCGCCATTTTGAGCAGCGAGGGCGGGCTGGTCGCGGCCAGAACCACCACCATCTGCAGGACAGTCGCGACTGTGGACAGAACCGCGCCCGCCACCGCAGCCGGCATGAGCTCCGGCTTCTGCCTCGCAAGCGAGCCCATCGACGCAATGGTCGCGGAACTGGAGATGAACCCCGAGGCAAACCCGGCCGCGGGCAGCCCGTAACGCGGGCCGAACAGCCGCCGGGCAATATAGCCACCCGCGCTGATCAACATCATCAGGACGACAATGATCCACAGCGTATGGGGATTGATCGCATTGAACGGCCCGAGATAGCGATCTGGCATCAGGGGGAGCACGACCAGAGCCGCCGCCGCCAGCACCAGGGCGTCATTCAGTTCCGTGGCAGTGAGGACCTTGAGGACGAAATGATGCATCCAGGTCCGGGAAACAAGCAGAAGTGTCACCGTTACGCCGAGAGCGGATGCGAGCAGCGGCTCGCGCATGGCGAGCGCGCCCAGCAGCAGCGTCAGGAGCTGCACGAACTCGCTCGTCAGGCCGAATTCTTCGTGACCCGTCCGGTAATACCCCATGGCGATGAACGCGGCTGCGGCGGCGACCACCACCGCAAGCAGGACCACGCCTCCCAGATCGAAGCTGACCGCGCCGAGAAGCGCAGTGACCGCATGGGTGCGAACCCCGGCCGGAGCACGGGTCTGGGCTTCCTCTCTCCTGCGTTCGCGCTCGATTCCGATCAGGAGGCCGACCCCGAGCGCGACAGCGATGGGTATCCAGTAGTCCGCAGGAAAATTCATGGGATGGGCCGTGGCAGTCCGGAAATGTTCAGGCGGATTTTTCCCTGCGCCCGAGGGCCGCGGAGAAGAAGGGTGGTAAGGTATGACGAACGGGGCGGCACGGTTTCATCTTCTGCCTGCTCCGGATCCCCGCTTTGCCTCACCCGCCCGCCCGCTCATCCGGGTTACCCAAAAGCTTTCCCGTCTGCCGGCCGAAAGAAAAGAAAAAAGGAAAGGGAAAAGCTGAATACAATGCTAGAGGGGAAAAGAGCGCAAAAATAGCTGGGAGCGGCGAACACTCTTCTTCCCGGGCTCCGTCAGAAAACACAGCCGCTAAGTGCATCCCCCTCCCCGATGGATGCGTATCCAGCCGCAAATTCTTCGGCTTGCCCAAGCCTCGGAGCGTCGCCGCATTCGATCGCGCGATCCGCGGGTGATGGTCCTTTGTCCTTCTTCTGACTTTCAGACCAATTTGCGGTAATCACGTCTGATGCGTAAACCTGATGCGAAAACAACACTTCCAGACCTCTTAGCCCGAGTCCCCCGTCCCCCGGGGTATTCTATGGTCCGGCTTCTTCACTCCTCTGTTCGATGCTTTCCGGAACATTCCGTTCTCACGCGAAGATCAGGAATAGGAAGAGGCGGAACCACTATGTCACATATGAGCAGTTCTTACAATCCTGACCGTTCGAGCCACCGGTTGCCGGGTTCTCGTTCTCGTGGGTTCTAAGTATATCCGGAATAACCTAGATACTTTTGACACTTAATAATACTTTAAACATAAAAAAGTTGACAAAGTAATCACTGGCTGTTAGCCTTCATCATGAGCCACATGCACACATTGGCATTGCATAACCACGTCTTTTGCCACCACGGTCTGATTGCTCGGTATATGAAAGTGAAGAAACTGATCACCGCGATTTCCCTGCTTTGTCTCGCCACAGCGTGTGCACCGATGAGCGCGTACGAATCGGTCAACAGCCCCGAGCTCATCAGGGCTGCTGAAAGCGCTCAATCATATCGCGATCACCATGCCTTGACTACCCGTTTCGAAAATCTGGCACGGGATATGCACACAAAGACGAAAGAGCAAAAGCAACTGCTTGAGCATTACCAGGATAAAAGCTATCTGTACGGTCGGCAGGCGCAGGACAGACAGGCCCATACATGGGCTCTGATACGCAAATACGAGCAGGCGGAAAGAACGAGTCTGGCAAAAGCGGCTTCCCATCGTCAGATCGCAGCAGAACTCGAACGCAGGAACTACAGTTCTTCCGAGCACGATATCCGCGCGGCGTCGGCCCGTTTCACCCAGGCGACCGGACGCTCCGAATGATCATTGCAGGCAGCGCAATTGTTGCCGCGAATTTTTTAACTCTGCAATTTACAAGGCCCAGCGGCGAAAATAACGGATCGACCAGACCCTCGTCAAGGTGGCCTTTGATCGATGATATAATCCATTCGACCGCTAGCCACGGAGGTAGCATTGGTAAAGAGATGGTTTCTGTTGTTTACGCTTGTTCTCTTCACGCTGATCAGTGTTGCAGCATTGCACGGATTGGCGAAGAACATCGCGCAGAAAAGGGATTTGCTGAGCGACCCGCTCTGCAAGGTCCTGTGGAGAAGAGGGTTCGCGGCCAACAATAACGTTGTGCATGCCCGCAAGGCCAGAAAGCCGAAAAAAACTGGCAGCGGGCAGCAGATAGTGATGAGCCGGTTGATCCATTCCGAAAGATACTGACCGGCAGTTTCGAACAACGCTTGGCCCTTGAGAGAATACTCTCACCCTATGGAAAGGATGCGATTCTGGCGCATCGGTATCGGCTGATTCAAACCCCTTCGCCCCAATTCCCGTGAAACGCTGCCAGTGCCTTGTTCGAGGCACTGCGTTATCATGACGGCTGTTTGCGCCGCCGTCCCTCATGCCTGATATTCGCTCCTTCTTTTCCGCGACCGGTCCCTTCGCCCGTGCCGTGCCCGGCTACATGGTGCGCGCTCAGCAACATGAGATGGCGCATGCCATTGCGGAAACCATCGCCGCCAATTCCATCCTCGTGGCCGAGGCCGGCACGGGCACCGGCAAGACCTTTGCATACCTCGTCCCTGCCCTCCTCACCGGCGGAAAGGTGATCATTTCCACCGGCACCAAGACCCTCCAGGATCAGCTTTTCAATCGCGATATCCCCACGGTACGGGCTGCAATCAAAGCGCCGGTAACCGTGGCGCTGCTGAAGGGGCGCGCCAATTATGTCTGTCACTATCATCTCGAACGCACCCTGCGGGACGAACGCCCCGCTTTCGCCAGCCGCGAAGAGGTGAAATACCTCGGGCTGATCGAGCGTTATGCGCGCGTCAGCAAGAGCGGCGACAAGAGCGGCCTGAGCGAAGTGCCGGAGAACGCCGCGGTCTGGCAGCAGGTGACTTCCACGCGCGACAACTGCCTGGGCTCGGAATGCCCCAAATACAAGGAATGCTTTGTCATGGAAGCGCGCAAGGAAGCGCTGGCGGCCGATGTCGTGGTGGTCAACCACCACCTGTTCTTCGCCGATGTCATGTTGCGTGAGGAGGGCCTAGCCGAACTGCTGCCCGCCTGCAACACGGTGATATTCGACGAAGCCCATCAGCTGCCGGAAACGGCAAGCCTGTTCTTCGGCGAATCGGTCAGCACCAGCCAGTTGCTGGAACTGGCCCGCGACAGCACCGCCGAAGCGTTGCGGGGAGCACGGGACTTCACCCCCCTGCCCCCGGCCATCGCGGAGATGGAAAAAGCGGCCCGGGATTTCCGCCTTTCAGTTGAAGGCGAGAATGCGCGCATGCCGCTGGCTTTGATCACCCGGAATGCCGGCTTCAGCTCGGCTCTGGATCAGCTGCTCGGCAAGCTGGATGCCATGGCGCAAATGCTGGAAAGCCAGGCGTCCCGCTCCGAGGGGCTGGAAAACTGCTGGCAGCGGGCGCGCGACCTCGGCGGCGGCATACGGCGCTGGCGCGATCAATCGGAAGCCGAAGGATTCGTGCGCTGGGTGGAGGTATTCAGCCAGGCGCTGCAACTCAACGCGACACCGCTGTCTATCGCGGAGATATTCGGCAAGCAGTTGAGCGGCACGCCGCGTGCCTGGATATTCACCTCGGCCACCCTCTCAGTCAAAGGAGATTTTTCTCATTACAACAGCGAGATGGGGTTGAAAATTGAAGGAGTTTCTGCGCAATCCGCCTGCTGGGAAAGCCCCTTCGATTTTGCCCGCCAGGCCCTGCTGTATGTGCCCACCGGACTGCCGGAGCCCAACAGCCCTCGCTACACCGAAGAAGTGGTGAACGCCGCCCTGCCGGTCCTGAAGGCCAGCGGCGGCCGCGCCTTCTTCCTGTGCACCAGCCTGCGGGCGATGCAGCGCGCGCATGAACTGCTGCAAGAGGCTTTCAAGCGGGATGAGCTCGACTATCCGCTCCTGCTGCAAGGCCAGGGCTCGCGCTCCACCATGCTGGACCGCTTCCGCAAG
>CAYXQR010000104.1:0-62653 GCA_964466955.1 uncultured Nitrosospira sp. | reverse complement strand
AACAGAGCCTTCGAGCCGAACAGTTATTCATATGTAATATCATGGACGTTAAATGCATCAAATGCGGTGGCGAGAGAACGCACAGTTCTCGCGTCCGAACGGGCGAACGCACCCTATCCATGCTGTTTCTGCGGCCCATACGCTGCCGCGACTGCAAGGAGCGTTTCTGGGTTAAAAACCCCAGCGCCTATCTTGCGCTGGGCGCCACCTTGGTGGTTGCGCTCATACTGGTTGCCATGGTCTGGCTGGTCATCGAACACAATATGGCCGACCAGTACGTTGCGCCGCCACCGTCATCCGAATCGGGTAAAATCGATGCCGATCTGACCAAGCCGGCACGCAGGCATGAGCCGCCCCCAGTCGCGGCATCCACCAATTCGAGAACCTCTGTGCCTGCCCGTACGACACCCGATCCAAGGGATCCAAGGGAAATGAGGACAGCCGCCACCCCGTGGGGAAATTCGGTAAACGACCACCAGTTTACGGTACGGCTGTACGAAGAGAGTGCGGAAAATGGAAACATGGATGCCCAATACAAGCTCGGCCTGTTGTATTTGACGGGAAACGGCGCCCTTCAGGATTTTGCCGAGGCTGCCAAATGGCTCAAACTATCGGCCGAGCAAGGATATGGCCCTGCGCAATATGAATTAGGCATGATCTATCGCAGCGGTTACGGTCTGCCTGCCGAGCCGGTACAAAGTTATGTGTGGCTCAATCTGGCGGCTGCCGCCGGCGTCTCGGAAGCCAAGATGGCCCGGGATGAGGTCATGCGAGGCCTCAGTGCCAAACAGCTCGCGCAGGCTCAGAAAATCTCCCGGGAATGGCTTGACGCACGATCCAGACCGCATACACCCGGCAACGCTCGCACGACAGAGCCGAAAAAGGACCCCGCACGGGAAGCCGAATCTTCATCCTGAACGCGGGAACGGCGACTGCTTTGCTCGATAGCCATCGCTCCCCTTTATTTAGTTAGACTCGCCCTGTTTATGATTTATTTTTTTGGAACTTGCCATGACTGATATGTTTGATGTCGCAATCATAGGGGCGGGAACTGCGGGTTTGGCTGCATTGCGTGAAGTCAGAAAGCGGACTTCGAGTTTCGTCATCATTAACGACGGTCCATGGGGGACGGTTTGCGCCCGCGTCGGCTGCATGCCCTCCAAAACGCTCGTCGAGGCTGCCAACGCCTATCACCGGCGCCATACGTTCGAGGAGTTCGGCATACGAGGAAGCAGCAGCCTTTCGCCCGACATACCCGCCGTACTGCGACGCGTCCGCAGGCTGCGGGACGGCTTCGTTGCTGGCACGGTGGAAACTACCGAAGCCCTGGGAGAACGTGCGATTTCCGGCCGAGCGCGCCTGCTTGGACCGGACAGGCTGGAGATCAATGGCCGCGAGTTGCGAGCGCGCAACATTATTGTTGCCACTGGATCCCGCCCCATCATTCCCTCCGAGTGGCGCGCGCTGAACGAACGGTTGCTGACAACGGACACACTGTTTGAACAGGAAACGCTGCCGTCCCGCATGGCAGTGATCGGTTTGGGTCCTGTCGGCATCGAAATGGCGCAGGCGTTATCGCGGCTTGGTATCGAAGTGGTGGGATTTGGCGAAAAGGGAAGCATTGCCGGATTGACGGACCCCCGCGTCAATGCCACCGCAATCGAACTTCTCAGGGATGAATTTACGCTGCATCTGGGCGAAAAAGCCGATCTGAAAGCTGATGGCAGCCATGTCCGGGTGCGCACCGGACGCGAAGAGGCCGCGGTTGATCGCGTTCTCGTCAGCCTTGGCCGTCAACCCAATATCGACGGCCTCGGCCTCGAAACACTCGGTGTCGAGCTTGATGCGCATGGATTGCCACCTCTTGATCCCCATACCACCCGAGTGGCAAATCTGCCGGTTTTCATCGCGGGCGACGTGAATACCAGAAAACCGCTCCTGCATGAAGCAGCCGACGATGGGCATATTGCCGGGATCAGCGCCACCCGTCCTGCCGGAGCTGGCTTCACACGTCGCGTTCCGCTCGGGATCGTTTTTGCCGATCCGAATATCGCCACCGTAGGCAGAACCTTTGCTTCGTCCAATCATGACGGGGCACTTGCGGGAGAAGTGCTGTTTAATAACCAGGGCCGCGCCCGCGCGGGACAACGCAACAAGGGCATACTGAGGCTGTACGCGCAAAACGGAAATGGACGTCTGCTCGGCGCGGAAATATGCGCACCGGCCGGGGAACATATGGCTCACCTGCTGGCGCTCGCGATCGAGCGCTCACTCACGGTTCATGACATGCTGCGGATGCCATTCTACCATCCTGTCCTTGAAGAAGGTCTGCGCACAGCGTTGCGCCAACTCTCGAAGCAACTCCCTGATTGCGCCGAGTCTGATTTAGCCGGATGCGAATCATTCGACGTGGAGGCGCTGGACTAGCCCGCCTTTTACCATGTCCTCGATACCCACGAGAAAGCCGCGCGTGCAATATAGCGAGCGGTCTGATAGTCTCGGTCTTTTCTCCCCATCTCTGACCTTGTCAGCTGTGCACACCCAGCAGTGTCGATAATGACCAGCTTCACCAGCCGTCCAGCATGGCTGGATGCCATCCTCGTTGCGAACCCGATGGAACGTTTGCCCTCAATGACGCTCAAATATGCGGCTGATTCAACGGTCAGCCAGCACAGGCCCCGGCGAATTTCGGAAACAAGGCACCTGCTGTTCCTTCCTGACAGCCTGGGGCTGTGCAATAAGGAAAGCGGGGATTTTGGTAACGGCGCCGACTACAGGTATGTTTTCAATCCCGGCGGGTAATCGGCTGGGGGGAGATGGGAATGGATGAATTTGCGTTTGCAAGAATACTTCACGTGCTGGGCGTGGTATTGTGGATCGGCGGGGTCGCGATGGTTACGAGTGTGCTGATTCCCACCGCTGCAAAAATAAGCTCAGCAGGTGAACAATCCAGTTTTTTCGACCATATCGAAAGGCGTTTTGCCACGCAGGCGCGCTTCACCACGCTCCTCGTCGGCTTGAGCGGTATCTATATGGTGCACTTTCTTGACGCATGGAGCCGTTTCACCGAACTAAGGTTCTGGTGGATGCACGCGATGGTCCTGGTATGGTTCGTCTTTTCGCTCATGCTGTTCTTGGTGGAACCGTCCCGGCGCAAAAAGGTTACAGAAATGGCCCGGCGTGATCCGAAAAGAACGATCGTGCTGGCCCAGCGAATGCACTGGATACTATTGAGCCTGAGTCTGGTCACGATCGCAGGTGCCGTAGCAGGCAGCCATGGCTGGATGCTGGAAGGGGGGTAGCATGAGTTATGCCGCATTGAAAATGATCCACGTCAGCAGCGTCGCAATCAGCTACCTCCTGTTTTCGCTACGCAGCATGTGGATGCAGTCCGGGTCAGCCGCTCTCCGGCAACGCTGGGTCAGAATCGTGCCGCATATCGTGGATACCGTGCTGTTGACGAGCGCGATTATGCTGGCTGTCCGCATTCAGCAGGATCCGATCCATGATGCGTGGCTCAGCGCAAAGGTGATCGGACTGGTGCTTTATATCGGTCTTGGCATGGTAGCGCTGAGATTCGGCAAATCCCGCAAAGCGAAAACTTCCGCCTGTATTGCCGCGCAGCTTGTTTTTTTCTACATCGTCCTCGTTGCCGTCACGAAAAATCCATTGATTCTTCTCTCCGCGTCTCAATAGCAGATGATGCTTGCAATGATATTACCAGGCATAGCGCTGAACGTTCTATTTTCCTTATAATTGCGCATGCTCATTTTGACCTCTCCTAGAAATCCGTTCACATGTTAGCAGCTCGGTGGTGGGTTTACGTGCTTGTCGCATTTTTCGGGCTGGCTCTGATCGGTGTCCTCGTCATTGGTTTTGCATCGCTGATCACCATGCGCTCGCTGCCTTCGCTTGATGCGCTGACTGACTATCGCCCGAAGATTCCGCTAAGAGTCTACAGCGCCGAAGGCCTCCTGATTGGAGAATTTGGTGAAGAGCGGCGTCAGATCGTCAAAATCAGTGAAGCGCCTCAGCAGTTGAAGCAGGCCATCCTTGCCGCTGAAGACGACCGCTTCTATCAGCACGGCGGGGTGGATTATCCCGGCATCCTGCGCGCCGCCTATTCCAACTTCACTTCCGGCGCTGTGCGCCAGGGCGCCAGCACCATCACGATGCAGGTGGCGCGAAATTTCTTTCTGACCAAGGAGAAAACGCTGAATCGAAAATTCAGCGAAGCCTTGCTTTCGTTCAAGATCGAACACAGCCTGAGCAAGGATGAAATTCTCGAACTCTACTTCAACCAGATTTATCTGGGCCAGCGCGCCTATGGTTTCGGTGCAGCCGCACAGGTTTATTTCGGGAAGGATCTGCATGCCATCAACCTGGCTGAAGCCGCCATGCTGGCGGGCCTGCCCAAAGCACCTTCGCGCTTCAATCCGGTGGTCAACTTCCAGCGCGCAAAAGCGAGGCAGATTTATGTACTCCGGCGCATGCGCAATCTGGGTTACATTTCGGAGGACGAATACAAGGAAGCGGAAAAACAGCCAGTGACTATCAGGCGTCAAACCCAGGAATTCCCATTGCGTGCGGAATATGTAGCCGAAATGGCGCGCCAGGCTATGTACGAACGTTACAAGGAGGAGGCCTACAGCAGGGGACTCAGAGTGTACACGACCATCCGGAAGGCGGATCAGGAAGCGGCTTACCAGGCTGTACGCCAAGGGGCGATGGAATATGATCATCGCCACGGATATCGCGGCCCTGAAGCGGTCATCAAGCTGCCGGAAGATGAACAGCAGCGCGATGCGACCCTCGAAGATGCATTGCAGGAAGTATCGGACAGTGACGACATCCTGGCCGCCGTGGTGCTGACAGCGAGTCCGAAACTGGTCAAAGTCTACCGCAAAGGGGGCGAAATCATCGAAATCAAGGGCGATGGCCTGAAGTTTGCGCAGAATTCGCTCTCCGCCAAACCGGGAACGGCAAAGCATCTTTTCCGTCCCGGCTCGCTGATCCGTATCCGGAAAAACGAAAAAGGCGCCTGGCACATCACCCAGCTTCCTCTTGTCGAAGCATCCTTGGTATCGCTTGATTCGCATGACGGCGCAATCCTTGCGATGGTGGGAGGATTCGATTTCCACCGGAGCCAGTTCAATCACGTCACGCAGGCCTGGCGTCAACCCGGGTCCAGCTTCAAGCCTTTCATCTACTCGGCCTCTCTGGAAAAAGGCTTCACGCCCGCCACCGTCATCAACGACGGGCCGCTTTTCTTTACCGCTGAGGAAACCGGCAGCGAGGAATGGGAGCCACGAAACTTCGGAGGGAATTTCGACGGCCCGGTCCGGATGCGCGACGCCCTCGTAAAATCGAAGAATCTGGTGTCGATTCGTATCTTGCAAGCCATCGACGTTCAGTATGCGCAGGACTACGTGGCCCGCTTCGGTTTTGATCCCAAACGGCATCCTGCCTATCTCCCCATGGCGCTGGGGGCGGGATCGGTGACCCCGATGCAGATGGCGGTGGGCTATGCCGCATTCGCAAACGGGGGATTCCGCGTATCGCCCTACTTCATCCAGCGAATCGAGGACAAGCAGGGCGGGGTACTGGAGCTATCACAGCCCCCGGTGGCTGGCGAGAGTGCGAAGCAGATCATCGACCCGAGAAACGCATTTCTGATGACCTGCATGATGCGGGATGTGGTGCAAAGAGGAACAGCTACGAAGGCAAAACAACTGGGTCGCTCCGACCTGGCTGGTAAGACCGGAACCACGAGCAACTACCTTGACGCCTGGTTCTGCGGGTATCAGGCGGACCTGGTAGCCGTTGCATGGATCGGGTTTGATAATCCCAAAACGCTGGGCGACAACGAAACGGGCGGTCAGGCCGCGTTGCCTATGTGGATGAATTACATGCGAAAGGCGCTGAAAGGCGTGCCTATGGCAACCTATACGCCTCCCTCCGGCATTACGACCGCAAAAATCAATGCTGAAACGGGACTGAGGGATGAAAGCGGCACCATTACCGAGTATTTTCTGGAAGAGCAGTTGCCCCCGGAGGCAGAGATTCCCCCGGCGCCTCCTCCTCTCTGGTCGGTCGAGGATTTCATAAACGATCTGCTGTCCCCATAGGTTATCGATGCCGCATTATTCGCGGCCAATGCCGATTCTTAAGGGCACGACCCGTCCCGTTCTGATTCGGCTATTGCTCTCCTGCTGCAGCATGAAGGCCTACCCGGCCTTCCGCAGCCAATCGGCTGCATCGAGGGCATAATATGTCAGGATCCCATCTGCGCCTGCGCGCTTGAAAGACAGCAACGCTTCCAGAACACAGGCTCTCTCATCCAGCCAGCCATTCTGAGCTGCCGCCTTGAGCATTGCGTATTCTCCGCTTACCTGATAAACAAAAGTCGGCGCGCCAAACTGCTCCTTCACCCGCCGCACGATGTCAAGATAAGGCAGGCCCGGTTTTATCATCACCATATCCGCGCCCTCCGCCAGATCCAGGCGGACCTCCCACAAGGCTTCATCAGAGTTGGCCGGGTCCATCTGATATGTATATTTGCTTCCCTTGCCCAGGTTTGCGGCAGACCCCACCGCATCCCGGAACGGACCGTAAAAACTGGAAGCGTATTTTGCGGAGTACGCAAGGATACGGGTATGAATGTGCTTCTTATCTTCCAGTGCGGAGCGGATGGCCCCGACGCGTCCATCCATCATGTCGGACGGAGCCACGATATCAGCCCCTGCCTGGGCATGCACGAGCGCCTGCTGGGTCAGAACGGCGACCGTTTCCTCGTTCAGAACATAGCCGTTGTCATCAATCAGCCCATCCTGCCCGTGGATGGTATACGGATCGAGTGCGATATCGGTAATCACTCCGAGTTCGGGAAACCGCTTTTTCAGTTCCCTTACCGTGCGCGGAACCAGCCCTTCGGGGTTAAACGCCTCCGAAGCGGCCAGATCTTTCAGATCGGGTTCGATAACAGGAAAAATTGCCAGAGCCGGGATCTCCAGTTGAAGACATTTTTCCGCCTGCCGCATCAGGACATCCACGCTTTGCCGGAATACCCCGGGCATCGACGGCACCGCTTCCTCCCGTTGCTGCCCTTCCAGGACAAACACCGGATAAATGAAATCATCCGGATGCAGACGATTCTCCTGCATAAGACGACGTGAAAACGCATCGCGGCGCATGCGCCGCATTCTTTTCTCAGGAAACTCGCTCCAAACTGACATGATCGATAAAAAATAAAAATAAATATGAAAAAGTGCGGAACTTGTAGAAGAATCCACTCTCTTATAAACAGACGTTGCTTAATTGTCTCCCGCTTTTCCTCCCTGAGCGGGTACCTTAATCCCTATTAAGGTAGCTTACCCCCGGTTTTATTCCCCTTTAACCGGGGGTTTTTTATTTCAGTGCCCTTTGTCATCCTTGGCATCCGTATTTTTTTGCCGCCGGTTCCCGACTCCGCAGGTAACTCGGCTCCCGGCATTGCCGCTGATCCCAGCCACGTACCCAGCAGCGCGGCCGCTTCTGCCACCCCTTCATGGTTCACACTGGAAAACAATTGTACGCTGCATTGCGGATAAGCTTCCCGCAAAAATGACTCCACCGCTCTGAAAGCACGCTGCGCATGCTGCCTCGCAAGCTTGTCCGACTTCGTCAGGAGCACGTGAATCGGCTTTCCGGTAGGGGCAAACCAGCCCAGCATCTGCCTGTCCAGGAAAGTCAGCGGATGGCGTACATCCATGATCAGTACCATCCCGTGGAGTGATTCCCGCGTCTGCAGATAGGTACTGAGCAGATGCTCCCAATGTTGGCGAACCTCGGGCGGTACTTTAGCGTAACCGTAACCAGGCAGGTCGACCAGAAATCGGCTTTCCTCCCCCAATCGAAAAAAATTCAGATGCTGTGTGCGCCCCGGCGTTTTGCTGACAAACGCCAATCGTCCTCGATTGGCCAGCGCATTGATGGCACTGGACTTGCCCGCATTGGACCGCCCCGAGAAGGCGATCTCCACGCCCTTTTCCGGCGGCAGGCTTCGCAAATCGTTGACCGTGATGTAAAACTCGACATGCTGAAAGAAAGACATGATGAGAAGCGTTTCCGTCTAGGGCCTGTTAACACTTGTTTCGCAACCGCGTTGCTGTGCGAAAAGTGTGAGGGCAAGGCGCAAAGCACAGGGCATAGCAGGTCTATGGTCAAACTTTGCAACGCCGCACCCGCGTTTTTTCGTGCGCAACCCGGAGGGATGGGACGGATTTTACCCAGCCCATCGTTACTCGCCGCTTACAGAGCCTGCTCTGCTGCGCGGCTCGTACCTCGTTCCGGCTGAAATCCGTCACCATCGCGGCATGTGAAACAAGTGTTAACAGGCCCTAGTCGCCGGTCACAGCGGAAACACCTTGTCCGGAGCAGTAAGGACAAGAAAAAGATTCAAACGACTCACGGATGAGCCCGTTACAGAACTTGCAGGCCATGGCGGGAGAACCGGGAAAAATCGGATTTTTCACGAATCCTTTCGAGCAACCAGGATATTTCATGCCCGCTACGGCGCCGGGTCCGAATCTGCCCGAGCAATTGCGAGCAGGCCTTGCAAGACCAGACTGTCCGTCACTTTGACGTTCAGTGTCAGCTGGGACCGTAGCTGGTCTGCCGTGCCGCCACTAAGGATGACATCCGGCACACGGTCCAAGGTACCGGTGAGCAGCGCAGTCATCCGCTCGATCGCCCCAGCCAGCGCATGCAGCGAACCGCTGTATATGGCATCGGCAGTCCGGTCAGGGTAGTCGCAGAATTCACCCTCCTTTCCACCGTCCGGTCCGGGTACCGGGAATGGGATTTCCGCTGCGAGCATCTTCTGCATCATCCCCAGGCCCGGAGTTATAATTCCGCCGAGAAATTCGCCGGTGTCGGACAGCGCATCGACCGTCATGGCGGTACCGGCATCCACGATCAGGCATCCCTGTCCTTCCGATTCCCATGCCGCGACCAGCGCGGCCCACCGATCACTGCCGAGCTGCGTGGGATCAGCATAGTA
Organism: uncultured Nitrosospira sp.; assembly: GCA_964466955.1. Classification (GTDB taxonomy): domain Bacteria; phylum Pseudomonadota; class Gammaproteobacteria; order Burkholderiales; family Nitrosomonadaceae; genus Nitrosospira. The sequence continues at coordinate 53,613 of CAYXQR010000104.1, read as the reverse complement.
ATTGCGGACACCACACTGATAGGGAACGGCCATCACCCACTGTGGCTCAATCCGCCATGAAGACAGAAGCTCGGACAGATCGCTTCTTGCCTGCATGCCCGCCACATTGGAAATCACGACACGGGACGGTTCTGCCAGTTCAGCCCATTCTTCCGCCAGCAGCGCAATTTTTCCCTGCTCCACGCTCCCCCGGTCGAGCCAGACATGGCCATCGTGCAATCCCCATTTGATATGGCTGTGGCCGGAATCAACCGCCAGCAACAAGGGGTTCATACATGCCATTCCGGAACAAGGGAAATTTCCCCACCGCTAAAGCTGCGGATACCTGCGCGAGTTCTCAGCAGCAAAGAACCGTCGGTCCCCACCCCCAGGACGGTGCCACTCTCTTCCGACCCGTCGGGCAACTGAAGCGTGACAGCCTTGCTTTCGCAGACGTGACGACTGATCCATTCCTTCCTGAACGAGTTAAAGCCTTTATGTTCGAATTCCTGCATCGCCCGTGCAATATTGATCAACAATGCCGCCAGCAGTCTGTTTCGGTCGGGCATTTCGCCACGGATATGAAAAACATCTGTCACCCCCTGGTCGATGCGCGCCTGCACGTTATTCGAGAGTTTGAGATTCATGCCCACGCCTACCACTGCAACAGTCGGGCCAAGCATATCACCCTGCAACTCGATCAGGATACCCGCCAGCTTGCAGAAATTATATATCACATCGTTCGGCCACTTGAGAGCGACGCCTTCCACTCCACAGGATTCCAGCGCACGGACGATTGCGACTCCGACGGCGAGGCTCAGGCCGGACAGGAAACCCGCGCCATGCTGAAAACGCCACAGTAGAGAAAAGATAAGGCTGTCTCCCAGTCCGGAATGCCATTGCCGCCCCCTTCGTCCGCGACCGCTCGTCTGCAGCTCGGTTGCCGTTACGGGAATCCCGGGGCTGTCGGAATACATTCCACCCGCGGATCTGCGCAGCAACAGGCTGTTTGTGGAATCGACCGTATCCAGCACTTCCAGGTCGAAACGGGCACCGTCGGTCCCCAGATGCTTAAGTATCGTGTCACGCTCCAGCCATTGCACTGGATCAAGCAACTGATAGCCGCGTCCCGGTACCTTGTACAAGGTAAGACCCACCTCATCCACGTCGCGCAGGGCATTGGATACACTGGTGCGCGAAACCCCCAGGACTCGGGCAATATCCGGACCCGAATGAAATTCATTGTCGCTTAAAACACGGAGGATGGAGAAGGCAAGCGGCTTCATATGAGGCAGTGTAGTGGAATACCTCGGTCTGTGCCACAGCAGCCCCCTACTGAAGCGCACTGCCCCGTGACGGCTAGTCTGACGCCGTATTCTTACTATAATAGGCAGTCCCGCAGCAGGAACAACCACCCGGAGAGCAAACTTGAAAGACGACCCCGCAGACAACCCGACTGGAACGGTCCCCTCCAACTTCATCCGCAACATCATTGAAGAAGACAATCGGACAGGCAAATGGGGGGGGCGTGTGGAAACGCGTTTTCCCCCCGAACCGAACGGCTATCTGCACATCGGTCACGCCAAAAGCATTTGTCTCAACTTCGGTCTTGCCCGTGACTATAACGGCATATGCCACCTGAGGTTCGATGATACCAATCCGGAAAAGGAAGAGCAGGAATATGTCGACTCGATACTCGATGCGGTGCGGTGGCTCGGCTTTGACTGGGGTGAGCACTTGCACTATGCGTCGGATTATTTCGACAGGCTTTACGAATATGCGGAATACCTCATCATGCAGGGTAAAGCTTATGTAGACAGTCTCTCAGCCGAACAAATCCGGGCACTACGCGGCACCCTGATCGAAGCGGGAGAAAACAGCCCCCATCGCGACAGAACCGTCACGGAAAATCTCGATCTTTTCCGGCGAATGAAAGCAGGGGCATTTCCCGATGGAGAACATGTTCTGCGCGCCAGAATCGATATGAGTTCGCCCAACATCAACCTGCGTGATCCGGTCATCTATCGGATCCGTCACGTGCACCATCATCGCACGGGCGACAAATGGTGCATTTATCCGATGTATGACTACACGCATTGCATATCCGACGCGCTGGAGAACATCACGCACTCGCTCTGCACGCTGGAATTCGAGGACCATCGCCCGCTCTATGACTGGGTGCTGGATCAATTGGAGGATGTGGTCCCCTGCCATCCGCAGCAGATTGAATTCGCCCGGCTGAACCTCACCTATTCGATCATGAGCAAACGCAAGCTGATTGAACTGGTGGAAAGCGGCTCCGTGGATGGCTGGGACGATCCGCGCATGAATACCCTGGCGGGCGTACGGCGCAGGGGCTATACCCCTGAATCCATCCGCCTGTTCGCGGAGCGCATCGGCATCAGCAAGGCTGATTCCTGGATCGACATGAGCATACTGGAGGACTGCCTGCGGGAAGATTTAAACGAATGTGCTCCACGGCGGCTAGCCGTCCTGGAGCCGCTGAAAGTCATTATCGACAACTACCCTGACACAGCGGAAGAAGATTGCCTTGCACCCAATCATCCGCAAAAACCGGAATGGGGCACCCGCAGCCTGCCGCTGTCCAGAATCCTCTATATCGACCGCAGCGATTTCATGGAAATCCCTCCGAAGGGGTATTTCCGGCTGTCACCCGGAAAGGAAGTCCGGCTACGCTATGCCTACATCATCAAATGCGTGGATGTCGTGAAAGATGCAAACGGCGAAGTCATCGAGATTCACTGTACGTATGATCCTGACAGCAAGAGCGGCACGGCAGGCGCGGACAGGCGCAAGGTCAAGGGCAATATTCACTGGCTCTCGGCGCGACATGCGCAGCAGGCCGAAATCCGGCTGTATGATCGTCTCTTCGCGCATCCTCATCCCGATGCGGGGGGGCAGGATTACAAGACGGTTCTGAATCCCCATTCAAAAAATATCATTGTGGCTCACGTTGAACCTTCGCTCATTCAAGCCCTGCCGGAAGAGCGTTTTCAGTTTGAACGTCACGGTTATTTCGTGGCCGACCGTATGGACATGAAAGCGGGGAAAGCTGTTTTCAATCGCTCGGTAACGTTGCGGGACTCCTGGGGAAAAGGCGGCTGACCGGGAAATTCCGACTCGTGTCATCTTTGCAAGCCTTTGATCAAAGCGCTGAAAGGGCTAAACAGTTATCTTCGTCAGGCAGAAATGAACTTTTTCTCCTCTCACGCCCTAAGGTGCCTCTTCCCTTTCCCGATTTTTTTCGTTAGCATACGAAGGTATTCAGAATAGTAAAAATAATCTTGAGCTGTTAAGCTTGCGCTATCCTGCTAATCCGTTACCTACTGATCATCTACTCATAATCCGAAATTGCCCTGTCTGTTTTCCGGTTGCGGTGAATCGAGGCCCGGTGTAATGCTGCTCCGCCTTACAACCCTCCGCGTCGGGTACAGCTAGCTAACCTTTTGACGAGAAGCCATGAGCCAGCATATCCACTACGTCTCCGATGGAAATTTCGAAACCGAAGTACTGCAATCGTCTGTGCCGGTACTCGTTGATTATTGGGCGGAATGGTGCGGGCCATGCAAAATGATCGCCCCCATCCTGGATGAGATTGCCCAGGAGTACGGTGACCGGCTGAAAGTGGCAAAACTGAATATCGACGAAAATCCGGGAACTCCGCCAAAATACGGGATTCGCGGGATCCCCACGCTGATGCTGTTCAAGGGAGGCAATGTCGAGGCCACCAAGGTGGGCGCGCTGTCCAAATCCCAGCTTACCGCTTTTATTGACAGTCATTTATAAAACAGCTAAGCTTATAGTCAACCGCATCCTCAAGCAGCGCCCTGACTAGGCTCAGATTCCGTTTCGATTAAATCCGCCGTTTCGAGTTCTTCGTCCGGCCCCATCAGTTTTTCCCGACGTTTCTTGACGCTTTACGCCCCTCATCACCCTCGAACTCCATCCATGCACTTATCCGATCTCAAGAATTTCCACGTCACCGAGTTGGTAGAAATGGCTATCGCCAACGAAATAGATGGGGCGAACCGGCTGCGGAAACAAGACCTGATTTTCGCGTTGCTGAAAAATCAGGCACGAAAAGGTGAAAGCATTTTTGGCGAAGGAACGCTCGAGGTATTGCAGGATGGTTTCGGCTTTCTGCGTTCCCCGGATACCTCCTATCTGGCCGGCCCTGACGATATTTACGTTTCGCCCAGTCAGATACGGCGTTTCAATCTGCACACCGGCGATTCCATAGAAGGCGAGATTCGTACGCCGAAAGAGGGCGAACGCTATTTTGCGCTGGTCAAGGTAGACAAGGTCAACGGGGAGCCGCCAGAACACTCGAAGCACAAGATTCTGTTCGAGAATCTTACTCCCCTGTTTCCGACTGAACGGCTGCAGCTCGAGCGCGACATCAAGGCCGAGGAAAACGTCACTAGTCGTATCATAGACCTGATCGCGCCAATCGGGAAAGGCCAGCGCGGCCTGCTGGTCGCAAGCCCCAAATCCGGCAAAACGGTCATGCTTCAGCATATCGCCCACGCAATTGCGTCGAATTACCCTGACGTAATACTGATGGTATTGCTGATAGACGAGCGTCCGGAAGAAGTCACCGAGATGATTCGCTCGGTCAGGGGCGAAGTGATCTCGTCCACATTTGACGAACCCGCCGTGCGCCACGTCCAGGTGGCGGATATGGTGATCGAAAAAGCCAAGCGCCTGGTCGAACACAAGAAAGACGTGGTGATCCTGCTTGATTCCATTACACGCTTGGCACGGGCATACAACACGGTGGTTCCGGCCTCCGGCAAGGTGTTGACCGGCGGTGTCGATGCCAATGCCCTGCAACGTCCCAAACGCTTCTTCGGCGCTGCCCGCAATATCGAGGAAGGCGGCTCCCTTACCATCATCGCCACGGCACTGGTCGATACCGGATCAAGGATGGACGATGTAATCTACGAAGAATTCAAGGGCACCGGCAACATGGAAATCCATCTCGACCGGCGCATGGCGGAAAAACGCACCTACCCCGCAATCAATGTCAACCGGTCCGGCACACGCAGGGAAGAACTCCTCATCAAGCCGGATGTATTGCAGAAAATCTGGGTGTTGCGCAAGCTGCTCTACCCAATGGATGACATGGAAGCAATGGAATTTCTGCTCGACAAGATCAAGGCTACCAAGAACAACGCGGATTTCTTCGATTCGATGCGCCGCGTATAAGCAATCGACAGGGATCATCTCTAACCGGCTTTTTGGGCGTTGCAACCTCCCCCCCATTAAAGGATAATACGCGTTTTTTGCTTCGCAGGCACTCCCTGTCGCGCAAGCATGCTATCCAAGGATTCGTCCCCATGAAACCCGACATTCATCCCAGCTATCAGGAAATCACCGTGACGTGCAGTTGCGGCAATGCCTTTCAGACCCGTTCCACCATGGCCAAGCCTCTCAACATCGAAGTTTGCTCGGTTTGCCATCCGTTTTACACAGGCAAGCAGAAGATAGTCGATACTGCGGGACGCGTTGAGAAATTTCGTCAGAAATATGGCAAGAAGACTGAAAAACAACCAGCAGCCTGAAGACATCGGGCCTGATTGCAAAAAAAGGGCAGCTTCAGGCTGCCCTTTTTTATTGTCCGGCGTTTGGCATCCATGATTAAAATAGGAATGTGAAACGTTCACCTTCCTCGCTTGCGATTGTACTCGGCTGTCTTGTTCTGCTGGGCGGCTGCGCTGTCAATCCGGTTACCGGAAATCGCAATTTCACGCTCATGTCGGAAGATGATGAGGTGCGCAAGGGATGGGAAACTGCTCTTAAGATACGCAAGGCCTATCGGACGTACGACGATTTGCCCGGCCTGCAGCAGTACGTCAACGAAATCGGCCAGAAACTCGCAAAGAGAAGCCACCGGCCCCAGATCGACTATCATTTCACCGTTCTCGACAGTCCTCAGGTCAATGCCTTCGCTCTCCCAGGGGGTCACGTTTACATCACTCGCGGAATCCTTGCCTATCTCAACTCGGAAGCCGAGCTTGCGGCAGTGCTGGGGCATGAAATCGGACACGTCACTGCGCGTCACAGCGTACAGCAGTATAGCGCGACCGCCGTGGCCAATGTGGCCGCGACGATGGGCGGGATACTGGTTGGAATATTCGTGCCACAAGCGGGCAGCCAACTGGTGCAGGGCGTCCAAAGCCTGCTCGGGATTACCGGAAATGTGCTTCTTGCGGGCTATGGTCGAGACCATGAGCTGGAAGCGGATCGGCTGGGGGCCGAGTACCTTGCCCGGAGCGACTACGACCCTCAGGCGATGATCAATGTTATAGGCGCGCTCAAAAACCAGGAGCTGTTCGATATCGAAGTCGCCAAACAGGAGGGGCGCGAACCCCGCCGCTATCATGGCATTTTCGCCACTCATCCGGATAACGACACTCGTCTCCAGGAAGTGGTCGGCGAAGCAACGCAGTATACCCGGCCGGGCAAGCTCGACGACCGTCGCAAGACGTTCCTGCGCCAGACCGAAGGACTGGTTTTTGGCGACGCCATCGATCAGGGAGTCGTTCGCGCCAATACGCTTCAGCACAAAGGACTTGGATTCTCGGTTTCCTTTCCGCCCGGCTGGCGGATTCAAAACAAGCCCGATGAGGTTATGGCAATCAGTCCTGACAGGGAAGCACTGATGGTATTGAGCCTGTTTGACAAGCCAAGCGGGTCGCCCGCCGAACTTGCGCGCGAACGCTTCCACCTCGGCCCCGAGGATGTTTCATCGATGACCCATAACAGCTTACCCGTCGCCATCGTGAATTCCACAATAGGGCAGGGCAAACCCTTCAAGGCCGGCATCATTTATCATGACAGCAAGGCTTATCTGCTGGCCGGGGCGGGGGAAACCCAGGTGGCATTCGATCGCTACCGTGCGATCATGACTCATGCAATTGAAAGTTTTCGCGCTCTTTCGGACGCTGAACGGAAGGCTATCAGGCCGCTTGAAATCAGAACGATCACTGCTGACCAAAATACCCGCTATGCCGAACTGGCACAAGATTCTCCCTTGGGGAAAAATGCCGAGAATCACCTACGGCTGCTCAATGGACAGTACCCTGAAGGCGAGCCTGTTTCAGGGCAGAGAGTGAAAATCGTCAGGTAATTTCAATGCTCGCTTTCCCGCTGCTTCCGCGGGGCAACACGTTATTATGCCCCTTGCATCAGCAATGGATAATCGGTGATCACGCCATCCACACCCAGTTCCCGGCAATTGTCATGCTCGATCTGGTTAATGGCGCCATAAACGAAGTTGCGAAAACCTTGCGCGGCCGCCTGCTTTAACAGGCCGCTGTTCACGGCTTCGTAGTCCCAAACGATGTGATTGACCCTGGGATTGCCATCGAGATTGAACTCAGCCAGCAAGGAATACAGGCTGCATGGAGTATGCGCAAGCAATAGACCGCAGTCGACCTCGAGGGAGGATGCGCAGAGTGCCACCAGATCGTGGCGAAACGAGGTGAGGATGAGCCGTCGGCCTGCCTGATGCCTGCGTAGAACCTTCAGCACGGAGGCCACGCCTTCCCTGCTCTTGATTTCCACATTCCACAGGATTCCAGGGAACTGCTCAAGCGCCTCGTCCAAGGTCGGCACCTCATGACCCAGCAAGTATCCGATTTCGTTCCGTCTCAAATCGGCTACGGCTTGTCCGCATGCAAGGACCCTGTCGTGTATGAGTATCGGCAGGCCATCCCGGCTGACGCGCACGTCGGTTTCAATGCCGCCGACACCTGCCGCAACGGCCGCCTCGAATGCCGACAGTGTGTTTTCGGGCACCGCGACATGATAGCCACGGTGAGCAATCACTAACACGATCCCGCGCCCGTCATTCTGTGCTCCTTGGATCGGCGTAATCCCCCGCGCCGGCTTCTTCCGGTTCTTGCAGGTGCATGGCAATGAATGCTTCCAGCGACTTCACCCAGTCTTCTCGCATGAAAATGAATCCGTCATTATGTCCGCCTTGCAGTTCCAGGAACTGCCTTGGCTCGGGTGCAGCCTGATAAAGCGCTCTGCCCTGCTCGAAGGGCACGATGTCGTCCTGCGGGCTGTGCGCCACGAATACCGGACAGGTGACATCCTGGAGGTATGCGAGGGTATTGTATTCAAAACGCGACAACAGCCGTCCCGGCAGAAAAGGGTAAAGCTTCGCCGCCATGTCGGGTATTGAGGTAAATACCGACGCAAGCACCAGCAAGCCGGGGTTCTCGTGCGCGGCAAGCCATGCTGCAACCGCACCGCCAAGGGATTCCCCGAACAGCACGATTCGGCGAGGGTCGATCCGCTTCTCTCCGGCAAGGTAGCGCCATGCGGCCTCGGCGTCCAGATACGTTCCTGATTCAGAGGGACTTCCACTGCTATGTCCGTAGCCGCGGTAATCAAAAATGAATGTACTGTAACCCAGCCGGTAAAACATCAGCAAGTAATCCAGGCGGTGCGATATATTTCCGGCATTTCCATGAAACAGCAACACCATCCCCGCTGCATCCGGTGCCGGAATCAGCCAGCCGTGCAGGGTCTCACCATCGGCTGTGGAAAACTCGATGTCCTCATAGGCGAGTCCGACGTCGTCCGGAGTAGCAGAAACTGTCCGGCCGATTTCAGGGTAGTAGATCAGGTGGGACTGGGCCAGGAATACCAAACCCGCCAGGAAAGCGTATGCGATTGCGCCCATGATGCCCAGATTGATCAGCATACCTGTCAATGATTGGTTGATCACTCCGACCCGGAGTCGCAGTTATAATACGTTTATCTCATACATTTATCATAGTTATCTTCTACCCCGGTAACAGGAAAATCTGATGAATCTCGACCGCGTAACGTCCGGCCACGACGTACCCAACGATTTCAATGTCATCATTGAAATCCCCATGAACTCCGATCCCATCAAATATGAGGTGGATAAGGAAACCGGCGCCATGTTCGTGGATCGTTTCATGTCTACATCAATGCATTATCCTTGCAATTACGGCTACATCCCTCATACCTTGTCGGAAGATGGCGATCCGGTCGACGTGCTGGTGATTTCACCGGTTCCGCTCATTTCAGGGGTAGTCGTTCGATGCCGTCCGCTTGGCATGCTCAGAATGATGGACGAAGCGGGTGAAGATGCCAAAGTGCTGGGAGTTCCCATCGACAAGCTGTGCGGGCTTTACCGCAAGGTGAAGACTCATGCGGATCTTTCGGAACTGATGCGCTCGCAGATTGCACACTTCTTCGAACACTATAAGGATCTGGAACCCGGAAAATGGGTCAAGATAAGCGGCTGGGCCGGCGTCAAGGATGCAAAACTGGAAATCAACAGCGGGGTAAAACGCTACAAATCAGCAAAAAAGAAGCCGATGTTTTAACGATATGTCACATTCCGATTCAAGAATGAACTGGCTGGAACCGATCGAATTGCGAGGGAAAGAGGTTACCCTCGATCCCCTGGAAATGAGCCACGTAGGACCGCTTACGAATGCGGTGAGGGATGGAGAATTATGGAAACTCTGGTTCGCCAATGTGCCCTCCCCTGCGCAAATGGAGGACTACGTGGCACGCGCGATTGAGAATGCCCGAAAAGGAAATATCGCTTTTGCAGTCAGGCTCAGCGGCACGAACCAGATAGTCGGTACCACCCGCTTCTATAATGTGGACGAGCCCAACCGGCGGCCGATGCTCGGCTACACATGGTATGCAAAATCGGCCTGCCGAACGGGTGTCAATACCGAAAGCAAACTGTTGCTGCTTCAATATGCCTTCGAGCGGAAAGAGGCGATCGCGGTGGAATTCAGAACACATTTTTTCAACCATGTCTCCCGGGCAGCGATCGAACGGCTGGGAGCAAAGCAGGACGGTATCCTGCGAAGCCATCAGGTCATGCGGAATGGCTCGATCCGCGATACGGTCGTCTATTCGATACTCCAGCATGAGTGGCCGGCCGTGAAGCAGAATCTCCTGAGCAGGCTCGCCCCCATCTGATCTGGCGATTTCCCCACGAAACAATCCTGCCGGAACAGGGACGGGAACAATGATCGGGATGGAGAGCCGGTTTCAGGAACCTTGGAGACTGTTGGTGCATCGAAGCTTGTAATGGCTTAAGATGACAGGGCGGCAACGATCGGATCTGGAAGCAGCAGTCGCCGATCAACTGACAGGGAGGCGGCAGATTCATGAATCGACGAAAATTGCTTGCGCTGCTTGGGATGGCCGGAGTCGATATGTTTAGCGGTTCTGCCTCGGCCGGCACCGCCGGCGGAGAAGCAGCCAGAAAAATGTTTTCATGCGTGGCAACACCCCAGCAGACCGAAGGTCCTTACTTTGTCGATGAGGCGCTGCACCGCATGGATATCCGGTCCGATCCTACGGATGGTTCGATGAAGGACGGTCTGCCCCTGGCGCTTGAAATTCGGGTTTTTACAATCGCCCGGAACGCCGGAACCGACTGTACGCCGCTAGGGGGTGCGATCGTGGATATCTGGCATTGTGATGCCAACGGGGTGTATTCCGATGTCAGAGACAGAAACTTCAACACCGTGGGAAAGCAGTTCCTGCGTGGCTACCAGGTAACCGATGCCGATGGCGGCGTGCGATTCATGACGATCTATCCCGGCTGGTACCCCGGCAGATCGGTTCACATTCATTTCAAGATCCGCACCCGGCCGAAGCATGGGCGAACGTATGAATTCACTTCCCAGTTCTATTTCGACGATTCGGTTACCGATAAGGTACACGCGCGGAAACCGTATTCGAGGGACGCCCTCCAGGCCAGAAAGCGGCCCTATGGGACGCGTACGAGGAACAGCGAAGACGGTATATTCCGCAAAGGGGGCGATCAGCTGATGCTCAGGCTTTCTGAAACGGACACGGGGTATGCGGCATCATTCGATGTCGGGATCCAGTGACCTGAACTGCCCTGATCGGCGAGGGGACATCGCGTGCCCTTTGCCCGCATCAGACCAGCTTGAAGCCTGATCCATTCCGTCCCGCCCCACGCTGGCCCAGCGCGGCCTGAATCGCATCATCCACGGTTTCCAGAAAAATGAACTGCAGCGAAGACCGCGCGGATTCAGGAACTTCGCGCAGATCCTTTTCGTTGCGCGCCGGGAGCAGCACCGCCCGCAGACCGGCTCGTTGTGCAGCAAGCACTTTCTCCTTGATGCCTCCCACCGGCAGCACCATCCCGCGCAGGCTGATCTCACCGGTCATGGCGAGATCGTGGTGGACCGGCCGGTCACTGAAAAGGGAGGCAAGCGCCACGAACATGGCAACGCCCGCACTGGGGCCATCCTTCGGTATCGCACCCGCCGGCACATGCACATGCACATCGATGCCATCGAACGCCGCTGCCGGAATATGGAGGTTTTCCGCGCCCGCCTTGACCAGAGTGAGCGCAGCCTGGGCGCTCTCCTTCATGACGCCGCCCAGTTGCCCCGTGAGAATCAGCTGTCCACGCCCGCTGACCCGCGTCGCTTCGACGAACAGAATATCCCCGCCGACTGGCGTCCAGGCCAGGCCGGTCGCCACCCCCGGCAGGCTGGCGCGCAATCCGATCTCGTGCTCGAATTTTGCAGGACCGAGAATGGCATCCAGGTCAGCCTGGTCCACCCGTACTTCAAGCTGCGCATTCTCGGCGATTCGCATGGCTGCGTGACGCATCACGCGTCCGATTTCCCGCTCGAACTGGCGCACGCCCGCCTCACGGGTATAGTTCGCGATGATGCTCTCCAGCGCCTCTACCGTTATCTCGCACTGCCCTTCGCGCAAACCGTTCGTCTCACGCTGGCGGCCGACCAGATAACGCAGCGCAATCTGGAGCTTTTCCTCCCGGGTATAGCCCGGGATATCGATGATCTCCATGCGGTCGCGTACCGGCGGCGGAACGTTATCGATCACGTTTGCAGTGGCAACGAAAACAACGCGGCTCAAGTCGAACGGCACGCCCAGGTAGTTATCCCGAAACGTGGAGTTCTGCTCGGGGTCCAGTACTTCCAGCAGGGCCGCCGACGGGTCTCCGTGCAAACTGGCTGACATCTTGTCGACCTCGTCGAGCATCATCACGCAATTGCGCGCGCCGGCTTTGCGCAGGCTCTGTATGATGTTGCCGGGCATGGCGCCGATATAGGTCCGGCGATGGCCACGCATCTCCGCCTCGTCGTGCACCCCCCCGAGGGATACCCGAACGAACGGGCGCTGCAATGCCCGCGCGATGCTCTGGCCGAGCGAAGTCTTGCCCACCCCCGGCGGGCCGACAAAGCAGAGTATGGGCGCCCGCCCCTGGGGCTTGAGCTTCTGCACCGCGAGAAACTCGATAATGCGCTGCTTGACCCGTTCCAGTCCGAAGTGATCGGCTTCAAGGACCGCTCGTGCAGCGTCCAAATCGATCGGCGCGTCTTCGGGCAGCCGCCAGGGCAGCTCTGTCATCCATTCGAGATAGGTGTGCAGCATCGAATATTCGCTCGAAGCAGAGGGCATGCGCTTGAGCCGTTGCAACTCCTTCCGCGCCTGTGCCTCGATTTCCTCCGGCATGGCAGCTTTAGCAATAGCCTCATCGAGCTGGGCGATCTCCTGATCGTCGTCTTCCGATTCACCCAGCTCCTTCTGGATAGTTTTCAGTTGCTCACGCAGGAGGAATTTACGTTCGCGATCCTCCAGGTGTTCCTTCGTTCGCTCCCCGATCTCCTGCGACAACCTGAGCACTTCGATACGCCGGGACAGGATATTGAGCACCTTGCGCAGCCGTTCCTCGGTACTGACGGTTTCCAGCAACATCTGCTTTTCCGCAACTTCGGCGTCGAGCAGACTGGCGGCAATATCCGCCAGATGCGAGGGCGCGCGAGTGGCCTGCAGCGCGTGCGCAAGTTCTGCCGGAACACCGGGCAACAATGAAAGAATTTCCACCGTACGCTCGCGCAATTGCATGGCCAGCGCCTCGGCTTCAGTTGAGACCTGGGCCTGCTCCTCGATGCGCCGTACGCGCGCGGCCAGAAAAGGATAGCCCTCGATCAGTTCCTCGATGCAAAACCGTTCCAATCCCTGGCAAACGGCATGATGCAGTCCATCTGCGGAAGTAAGGTGCCGGACAATGCTGACTACAGTACCCATGTTGAACAGAGCGTCAAGGCCGGGATCATCGACGGCCGCGTCCTTTTGCAGGATGATCCCCAGCGGACTTTTCGCATGTAGGGCCTGCTCCACCGCAGCGATCGACTTGGGGCGGCCCATGGTGATAGCGGTCAGCACATGCGGAAACAGGACGATGTTGCGCATCGGTACCAACGCGATTACGTCTGGGGGGAGTTCACGCGGGATTACAGCGGACGGTTCCATAATCGTTTCCCTCGTTAATGGCGAATTGACTGCCGCTTTATCCAGGAAGACACTTTGACCACTTCCTGGCAGGCTCGTGGGGTTTCAACCGAAAAATCACTCAGGCCGATCGAAGGGGGATAATTTCTGCCCTTACAGTTTAGCACCGGTTTATTGACCGTCAATTAAGGAAGACACCCAGGAGGATCCCGACACAACGGATCAGGACTCGCAGAATCCTTGAACTCGATCTCTGGACCGCGGCAAAACAGAAAAACAGCGGAAACCCAGGTCATGCGATAGCGCGCCCTTCAGGAAGGTACTACACTTGTACTTGCTTTCCTGCCTGCTCATCCAGCCTGCTCATCCAGGAGTCCGCTTGAAGATCAAAGCCACTGTAGAAGAAGTATGCTCGCGCATTCCCGGCCCGGTTACGGCAGAGTGGCCCATGGGGGAGCGATTTGCTGTCGCGCTTACCCATGGCACGATGTCGGTGGAGTACTATGCCCCCATCGGCCATGATCCGCAGACGCCGCATGAGCAGGACGAAGTCTATTTCATTCACCGCGGAACGGGCGAACTGGTGATCGGAAGTGAACGGCATGCCTTCGAGGCTGGCGATTGCCTTTTTGTCGCCGCCAATGTCGAACATCGGTTCGAAAATTTTTCCGGCGATTTTGGAACATGGGTCGTATTCTGGGGGCCGAAGGGCGGCGAAAGAAAGTGATCAGCTCAGGATGATCTGTTGCATTGAACGGAATTGGCCAATTACCTGACTTGGATGTGCCAGTCCATGGCCGGAGATGACGAGCGATGAAAACACTTCCCCTGAATCAGCTCGGCCCGCGCGAGACTTCCCCCGGCATCGTGGAGTTCGGCGTCCTGCTGCCGTGGATCTCCGCCCTGAACGGCAATCGGCTGTTCGTGAAAATCATCCATGAGCGCGACCAGTTCATTCAGACCGTCCAGCCCCAGGCTATCGAATTGAATCATGATTCTCATTCCGATTACGGCGACAGGTGGACCGGCCAAGTAGATTTCAACACCATCCGCGACCCGCAATCAGGCTCGCATTTTGGCTCGCCCGGACGGCACGTCTATCGTTTCGAGCTGCATAATCCGAATAAAGGCATACTGGACTGGATCGTCGATCCGTATGCGCGCGAGTATGCGGTTGGCAAGCTCTCCGCCTTTACGCTTGGCTATGCGCCCTACGCATGGAGCGAAGCGGAGAAAGACTGGAAAACGCCTGCACTGCAAGACCTGATTCTGTACGAACTGAACCTGGCCGAATTCGGCGCGAGCTTGCAGGGCGCCATCGACCGGCTGGCCTATCTTGCCGATCTCGGCGTGAACGCGCTGTCCGTAATGCCCGTCAGCAACGTATCGCTGGAGGTCGATTGGGGCTATCTGCCCATAGGGTACTTCGGCGTCGACGAACGGTTCGGAAGGCGCGACGATTTCCAGCGCTTCGTGGATGCAGCCCATCAGCATGGGCTGGCTGTCATCGTCGACGCAGTCTATGGGCACACGGGAGCAAATTTTCCTTATGCAGATCTGTATCGCAGACTCGAGTATCATGAAAATCCCTTCATGGGGCCGTTTGCCCGGGACTACTTCGGCATCAGTACCGATTTCGGGCGAGAACTGACACGCGACTTCTTTTTCAGCGTCAGCCTGCATTGGCTGAAAACCTATCACATCGACGGTTTCCGTTACGATTGCGTGCCCAATTACTGGGATGGCGCAACCGGCATGGGCTACGCTGCACTGGTCTACGAAACGTATGAATCCGTCAGGAGTTCGATAGATGAATTTGCGCGATTCGAAGCGCCGGACGGTCTGCGGCTCATCCAGATCGCCGAGCAGCTGGAAGCCCCGGAGCAGATTCTCGGACAAAGCTACAGCAATGCCACATGGCAGAATGAGACGTTTGCCGCCGCGATAGCATGCGCGCGTGGCGCGCCAAGCGCGATAGAGAATCTGGGCCATCGGCTCGGCGCCCTCGGCTACGTCGAATACGCTTCCCAGAATGACAAGCTGCTGCCCAAGGCTCCTCTGCAGTATATCGAAAACCACGATCACAGCCGTTTCCTGTGCGAATTCGACCTGCGTCATCGCGACCGGAATCCCTTGTTTTCAGAAGGGAACCGGGCCCACTGGTATCGCGTCCAGCCCTACCTCATCGCCTTGCTGGCGGCGAAGGGAATTCCCATGCTCTGGCAAGGCCAGGAATTCGGCGAAAACTACTTTCTGCCTCATGATGGCCTGGGCCGGGTGCTGCTGCTGCGGCCCCTGCGCTGGGACTATTTTTATGACCGTGCCGGCAAAAGCCTGGTCTCCCTCATCCGCAAGCTGGTGAGCTTGCGCAGGAACTGTGCCGAATGGCGGCGAGGCGGGCATTACTTTCATAACGACTACGCGCATTATCTGTCGCGCGGCATTCTGCTCTTCCGGCGCGAAAACGCAGACGCGATCAGCTTGATTGCAGTCAACTTCACCGGCACCGAGCAAAGCGTTCCGTTCGTCTTCACCCGATCCGGCGATTACGTGGAACAACTGCATACTGAGGATCAGTTCTTCGCAGAGGAAGGGCAGGAGCGCTGGCTGACCATCCCTTCCAATTATGGCCGCATCTGGCGGAGCGCATGAGTATCGTGCGGCTTACCAGCCCGGTATCCGGTATTCCGGAACTGGAAAGGAAAAACACTATTGGCAGCAGCATTACTCAGGTATAGAATCTCGCCAGCCATGGGAAAACACCGTCACATTTATACAGTCATGCTGGTACTGGTTCTCAGTATGATGGCAAACGCGTTTGGCTGGGCATTCAATGGCGAGGTATTCGCTCATGAGCTCGACCATGAACATCACATGCTCTCGCTCGATCCGGCTGCTCACCTCGAGGCCCATCAGCATGCATCAATCAATGACGACGGACATCTGGACAGCGCAACCCACTTGTGCCTGCATGCAGCCGGGCAGTATCAGCCCTTCTTCTTTACGGCTCCGCTCGTGGTGCCGACTGTCGCTGGCACGGATATGCCGATAGTGTTCATTGCCGATACGCTCCCTGAATCCGTTCTGGATTCGCCCCTCCACCCTCCCCGCAATACCTGACAAGCCAGAATCCAAAACATAGCTTGTCCAGACTGGGAGACCCATTGCATCGATGGTTTCGAGCATGCTCGCAGGCTTTCATCCAATGACTCAATAGGTTCGGGGCGACTTTCCGTTTTCTGGCTGCACCGCAGCCCGATGCGGTTCGAGGCCGCCCTGTCGTTGTGGAGAAACACCATGAACTATCACGCAGTTCCCGCGGGATGGCTGATCGTGCTGGCGGAGTCACTGCTGGTTCTCGCGCTCAGCCGGTCGCCTCTGGTCATGGCTGAAAATACGTTCGCCCATGTTCCATCTGAAGAAGTGGCCACGTTTTCTGCCGGTTCGAATGCAGGGCATGAGGAAAGCCTTACCTTGAAAGAAGCAGTGCGACTTGTGCTGCTGCACAACCCGGAGCTGGCCTCTTTCGATAAGGAAGTACGGGCGCTTGAAGGGGTAAGGTTGCAAGCAGGATTACTGCGTAATCCTGATCTTTCGGTAAATCTGGACAATGTCGGAAACATGGGAGTCAACCAGCGAGGCGCCACTACCCCCGGCGCGACTATCAAGGAAAACGTCGAGCAGCAGGATCTGGTTATCCGCATCAGCCAGTTGATAGAACTGGGCGGAAAACGCGCAGCCCGCGTCCACGCCGCCTCGCTAGGCCGGGAAGTGGCCGGGAAAGATTATGAAACAAAACGCCTGGAACTCATCGCCCGAGTCGCGAACATATTTACGGAAGTGGTGGCAGGCCAGGAGCAGTTGCGGCTGGCGGAAGAAAGCCAGCAACTGGCACAGCGGGTGGTCGATGCAGTGAAACGCCGCGTGGAGGCAGGCAAGGTGCCTCCAATCGAGGAAACCCGTGTCGGGGTCGCGTTTTCCGCCACGCGCATTGCCGTGGCGCAGGCGCAACGGGACCTGCTGGCAGCGCGCAAGCGCCTGGTGCTCCTGTGGGGCGATACCTCGCCAGCGTTCGGAAAAGCGCTGGGGTCGCTGGAATCGCACATTATGCTGCCCAGTTTCGAAACGCTTGTTGACCGTGCTCTGTCGAGTCCGATGGCGGATCGCGCCAGAAGAGGAATAGCGCATCGTAAAGCGCTGCTGGAAGTTGAGCAAACTCTCAGGGTTCCGAATATCACCCTAGGTGGCGGAATGATCAAGCACTGGGAATCTGGCGGAACAACCGGCGTGGTCGGAATTTCCATGCCCCTGCAGCTGTTTGACCGCAACCAGGGAAACATACGCGAGGCCCATCAACGTCTGGACAAGGCACTGGACGAACAGGCCGCGACGGAGTTGCGCCTCAGAACGGAACTGGTACAGGCCTATGAAGCGCTGGTGGCTTCGGAGAACGAAATCACGATATTACGCAGTGAAATATTGCCTGCGGCGAAAAATGCCTTTGAAGTCATGAACAAAGGCTACGAACTTGGCAAGTTCGGCTTTCTCGAGGTGCTGGATACGCAACGCACCCTGTTTCAGAATCAGGTCCTCTACGTGCGGGCGCTGGCCAACTACCAGCGACTGGTCAACGAAATCGAACGCCTGATCGCTGCACCAATTGATCATGATCCTGACATCCGGATAAACGACGATGCGTATCCGGATAATGGGGGAGTAGACCGATGAAAAACATGAGTCGGCTTATTCCCATCATTGCCGTCGTTACCATCGGGATCATTCTCGGCAGTCTGATTCTCACTGCCGACAGGAAATCTCTGCAGCCTGCATCGGCTGATGCAGATGAATCCCAGGATATGCCGGACAAGGACGTACTTTCCCGCGGGGGGCAGCCGGCCGGAAAAGAGATGGTGAAGGGCCCGAAAGGGGGGAGGCTGCTGACCGCGGGAAACCTGGGCATAGAAATAACCATCTTCGAGCAAGGCGTTCCGCCCCGATTCCGACTCTATCTGTATGAAAATGGCAAATCCCTTGCGCCCTCCGCGGCGCAGGTTGCCATCACGCTATCCCGGCTTGGTCAGCCCGCCCAAGTCTTCAGGTTCCGACCGGAGTCCGGCTATCTGATCAGCGATCAGTTAGTGGAGGAGCCCCATTCCTTCGACGTGGCGGTTGCGGCGGAATGGCAGGGTAAAACACTCCGTTGGGAATACAGCCAGGTCGAGGCAAGAGTGGAAATGCCCGCTGACATGCTGAAAAGCATGGGCATCGAGATCGCTACAGCGGGACCTGCCATCCTCAAACCCGCCCTCAAGCTGCCGGGGGAAATCATCTTCAACGAGCACACGATTGTGCAAGTGGTGCCTCGTTTGCCGGGTTTCGTTACCGCGGTCTACCGTCACCATGGCCAGGAAGTGAGAAAAGGTGAAGTGCTGGCAGTCATTGAAAGCCAGATGCTGGCTGAACTTCGCACGCAGTACCTGGTCGCCATAAAACGGTTGGGTCTCGCGAGAGCCACCTTCGAGCGGGAAAAACAGCTTTGGGAGGGAAAGATCAGCGCCAAACAGGACTATCTCGCTGCGCAGACGGCGCTGAGCGAAGCTGAAATCGCGGTGGAGCTTGCGGCCGTGAAGCTGCGCGCGCTGAGGGTCAAGCCTGAATCAGGGCAACAGGAAGAAAATCTGGCCCGATATGAAATTCAGGCGCCGATTTCAGGACTCATCATCGATAAAACCGTCGCGCAAGGACAAACCCTCGCTGCGGACGATCATATTTTCGTCATTGCCGACGTATCAACCGTGTGGACGGCGACGACCGTCTATCCAAAAGACCTGAGCACGATCAGGGTCGGACAGAAAGCAATCGTAAGAGCGACCGCTTCGGATATTCAAGGGGAAGGCAAGGTCACCTACGTCACCACGCTGATCGGCGGACAGACACGCACAGCGACAGCGCGCATCGAACTCGACAATCGGGATGGCAGATGGCGTCCAGGCATGTTTGTAAACGCGGAACTGATAGCCGAAGAAATTCAGGTGCCGGTCGCGGTATCGGCAGATGCAATTCAGACGCTGTATGACTGGACCGTCGTGTTCGGCCGCTATGGAGAATACTTTGAAGCCCGTCCGCTGGAACTGGGACGCAGCGATGGAAGGATGATCGAAGTCCTGGATGGATTGCATGCAGGAGAGCAATACGCCGTCGGCAACAGCTTCGCCCTCAAGGCCGAGCTAGGCAAATCCGGAGCTTCCCATGACCATTGAGCCACCACAAGCTCCCGTAGTGAAAACGCAGAGCGTGATCGCATCATGATTGAGCGGATTTTGCGTGTATCCATCGAGCAGCGCGGGCTCGTACTGGTGGCAGTGGCGGCCATGGCTCTGATGGGCGTCTACAACTACCAGAAGCTGCCCATTGATGCCGTACCGGATATCACCAATGTTCAGGTGCAGATCAATACGCGCGCAACAGGGTATTCCCCGGTCGAGGTGGAACAGCGCGTGACGTTTCCGATCGAAATCATGATGGCGGGATTGCCCAGCCTCGAATATACCCGTTCCCTTTCGCGCTACGGGCTCTCCCAGGTTACCGTCATATTCAAGGACGGGACCGATATCTATCTTGCACGTCAACTGGTAGGCCAGCGACTGCAGGAAGCGAAAGACAAGCTGCCGGCAGACGTGGAGCCCACAATGGGACCCATTTCCACCGGCCTGGGGGAGATATTCATGTGGACTGTCGATGCGGATACCGGAGCCAGAAAACCGGACGGAACAGCCTATACCCCCACCGACCTGCGCGAAATACAGGACTGGATCATCAGGCCGCAGTTGCGGATGGTTCCAGGAGTCACTGAAGTGAATTCCATTGGCGGTTATGTCAAGCAGTTTCATGTCGCGCCTTATCCGGAAAAACTGATTTCCTTCGGTCTGACGCTAAATGACGTCATTGCCGCGCTGAGGCGCAACAATCTCAATGTGGGTGCGGGTTACATTGAAAGAAGCGGTGAGCAGTACCTCGTCCGCCTGCCCGGGCAGGTCAGGAATCTGAGTGAAATCGGCAATATCACGCTGGGCTCGCGCGGAGGGATACCCATACGCATCAGGGATGTGGCAGACATCCTGATCGGCAAGGAATTGCGCACCGGCGCCGCCACGCAGAATGGCAAGGAAGTCGTGCTGGGCACCGCTCACATGCTGATGGGCGAAAACAGCCGTACGGTCTCGCTCGCAGTGGCCGAAAAACTCGCGGAAGTAAATCGCGGCCTGCCCGCAGGCGTGGTCGCAATGGCGGTCTACAACCGCACGACCCTTGTCGACAAAACCATTCAGACGGTCGGGAACAATTTGCTGGAAGGCGCAAGCCTGGTCATCGTGGTGCTGTTTCTGTCGCTCGGCAATCTCCGCGCAGCGCTGATCACTGCGCTGGTCATTCCCCTTTCGATGCTGTTCACGCTCAGCGGGATGGTGGCCAACGACGTCAGCGCCAATCTGCTGAGCCTGGGCGCGCTGGACTTCGGCATCATCGTGGATGGAGCAGTTATCATCGTTGAAAACTGCATGAGGCACCTGGCCCACGAACAGGCACGGCTCGGCCGGGAATTAACTTTGGCCGAGCGCTTTGCCACCGTTTTCGATGCGTCCAGGGAAGTTCGCCGACCGCTGCTGTACGGACAACTGATTATCATGGTGGTTTATCTGCCGGTGTTTGCGTTATCCGGAGTGGAAGGCAAGATGTTCCATCCGATGGCCTTTACCGTCCTCATGGCCTTGCTGGGGGCAATGATTCTTTCCATAACGTTTGTTCCCGCAGCCACAGCCCTTTTTCTTTCCGGCAAGGTAACCGAAAAAGAAGGGGCCGTCGTGGCGTGGGCAACGAAAGCATATCTGCCCGCGTTCGATTTTGCCATGCGCAACAGGGCACTGACGGTCATAACTGCCATCATCCTCGTCGTTCTTTCCCTGCTGCTGGCAACACGCATGGGAGCCGAGTTCATCCCAAGCCTGGACGAGGAGGATATCGCGCTGCATGCGCTACGCATTCCTGGTACCAGTCTCACGACTGCCATCGAAATGCAGTATGAGCTGGAAAAAACCATCCGAACGTTTCCTGAGGTGGAGCGGGTATTCACGAAAATCGGAACCGCCGAGATCGCGACCGATCCCATGCCGCCCAGCGTTGCCGATGTCTTCATCATCCTCCGGCCACGGTCCGAGTGGCCGGATCCTCGTCGCACCAAGCCTGAATTGATCGCCGAAATGGAAGAGGTGCTGCAGAAAATACCTGGCAACAACTATGAATTCACCCAGCCCATACAGATGCGTTTCAACGAATTGCTATCGGGTGTGCGGGCGGATGTCGCAGTCAAGGTCTTCGGTGACGATATGGACAAGCTGTTCGACGTCGCCGGCCAAATAGAAAACGTTCTCGTTACGGTTCCCGGTGCCGCGGATGTCAAAATAGAACAGCTGACCGGCTTACCCGTGCTCTCCATCGTGGCGGATCGCGAGAAGATCGCGCGCTACGGGCTGAACGTTGCGGACGTGCAGGATGCGGTGGCGGTTGCGATCGGCGGACAGAATGCCGGAACGATTTTCGAGGGTGATCGCCGATTCGAGCTTCAGGTCCGGTTGCCGGAACGATTGCGAGGCGACGTCGAATCGCTCAAGCGCTTGCCGATTGCCCTTCCCGCCGAAGCCCTCCATGGCAGGGAAAATGGCAATCCGTCCGCGTTGCCCAGCTATGTGACTCTGGGCGAAATCGCCCTATTCGAAATTGTTCAGGGGCCGAATCAGGTAAGCCGCGAAAATGGCAAACGGCGGGCAGTCGTTTCCGCCAACGTACGCGGCAGGGATATCAGTACGTTCGTGGAAGAAGCCCAGGCACGGATAACGCGTGAAATAGAGATTCCTCCGGGTTACTGGGTCTCATGGGGTGGGCAATTCGAGCAGTTGATCCTCGCAGCCAAGCGCCTGGAGATTGTGGTTCCCATGGCTCTTGGCCTGGTCTTTCTGCTGCTCTATTCCATGCTTGGAAGTTTTCGCGACGGTCTGCTCGTCTTCACGGCCGTGCCGCTGGCCGCAACCGGTGGGATTCTCGCCCTGTGGCTACGAGACATTCCTTTATCCATTTCCGCCGGAGTCGGGTTCATTGCCATGTCCGGAGTGGCCGTCCTGGATGGGCTGGTTTTGATGTCATTCGTTCACGACCTTCGGACACGCGGCATGACTCTGGATGAGGCGCTACACACCGGCTCCCTCCTCAGGCTGCGCCCTGTGCTGATGACAACACTGGTGGAAACGCTGGGTTTTCTGCCCATGGCGCTCAGCACAGGTACGGGGGCGGAAGTGCAGCGAACGCTGGCAACGGTGATGGTTGGCAGCACCCTTTCCCAGTCGCTGCTGACCCTGCTGGTGCTGCCGGTCCTGTACCGAATGGTTCACGCAAGGGACGCAGTCAGCGGCAAGCCTGGGCCGGCATCTCTCTCAAGCGCCTGATTGAATGATCATCTGGCCGGGCACCGCGCTCGCCTTTCCCATCTCCGATTCCAGAGAGAGGGGGTCTGAATGGGAAAACGGCGAAATCCGGCCTGGTCTGTTTTTGAACAGCCAGTTTAGGTTAGAATAGTTCTTTATCCGCTGCGCCGATCGGCGTACCCGTTGCATGAAAAAAATCCGCGTTCCTCACCGCACTCGATCCGCCCGCGTCGTTCAGGAATTATCCCGCCTGGCTTCCGGACTCGCGGCATCCGGGAGCCGCATGGAAGACGCGTTCTGGGAGAATCGTCTCGCAGCAAAGATCCATGCCCAGTTACGCACAGGCGACGACCAGAATCTGGAAGCCACGCTTGATCTGCTCTACGATGCCGATCCCTCTGGCTACAGCGAATTCATCTACGCGATCGAAGCTGCAATCGAATGCAGCATTCTGGCTCGCGAAGGAAGCGATTATGATGTTTTGATGTTCGCCATGCCAGTGCTTACCTGGTCGCGATTTTCGATCCCATCGGGTCCGGTCGCCGATTCCGTGCTTGGGCAGTTGCGGATCGAACTCCAGACACACGTGCTCGCCACCGGCGCAAGATTCGTGCTGGCGGACTGTCTCTTCAGCCCGGATCAGTTGCCGCGCGGCTATCATCTCACGCATGAACTCGCGAGAAAACTATGGGCTGCGGCCCTGGCGGGAGAGCACGATGTCCACATGAACCCGCGCCAGCTTGCTGAAACAGGCCGTTTTCTCTCCGATACACGCTATCTTCTCGGAGCGATCGCAGTTCCGCAGGGGAATCCCATGTTCCGCTGGCAGCAGGGAGAGGAAGCCAGCAGAGGCGGAAGCAGAAGCGGCGGTTCACCTGCGCCCGCGCTGCTGAAGGAAGAAATTCTGAGAACATGGCAAATCCGCGGCGGAGAGGCTCTCAGGTCCCTGTTTCAGGGATGCGGTTTCGAACTGCTGATGCCGGATGGCTTTTTTTCGGCATGGCGCACGGCCGATCGTCTGGCTCGACCCTATTCCATCCACGCGACGGTGGATTTCCTGCAGACCACGCTGAGCATCTCTCCGGACCAGTTACGGGCTGTGATCGCGCCTTTCCACGACCAATGGCTGGAGGAGTATCGAATTGCGTTTACCCTGAAGGACCGGGACGACGTGCTTTACGGTATTGTCTGGTCATTGGTGGGAGATGAGGATGAAAATAGCGACATCGTGTCGCAAATCGAAACCACGTTGCGCGAATGTGGCGTGACCCAGACAACGCTGCTGCAAATGCATTTTCTATTGGAGTATTGTGAGGATTGCGGGGCGCCACTGTTCCCTAACCCGGAAGGTGAGGTGGTCCACGCCGAGTTTCCGGAGGAAGGCGAAGTGGCGCCGATACACTTGCATTGAACAGGTTGATGAAACCCATGCTCCACCCGATCAGTCATACCATCGATCCATCCTTCATCCCGGGATTTAGGAAGGTAACGGGTCTGTCATATTTTTACGGTATATCAATGCACGAACAGCCTGGAAACCCAGGTAAGATTGTCGACGATGGAAAATGGCACAACCCACTTCATTGCAGATTGCTGTTCCTGTTCCGAGTTATATCAGATATCAGATTGTCGCGATGCCCCGCTGTGTGTGACAGAGTATGAATCCCGCGACTGGCCTGACAACAATCAGATTCGGCAGATTTTTGTTCAGGGTGATCGCCATAATCAATACTTCCTCCGGCATGACCGGATCGATCCAACATGAAATTTCTCTTTGACCTCTTTCCGGTAATCCTGTTTTTCGTCGCGTTCAAGCTTTACGACATTTACGCAGCCACTGCGGTCGCCATCATCGCCACTTTTGGTCAGATAGGCTGGGTCTGGTTCCGACAAGGCAAGGTCGACAAGATGTTGTGGGTAAGCCTTGTTCTCATTGTCATTTTCGGCAGCGCAACGTTGATCCTGCAAGATGAGACTTTCATAAAATGGAAGCCATCCGTGCTGTACTGGCTGTTTGCTGCTGCGTTGCTGCTCGCCCATGCGGTTTTCAAGAAAAACCTGATCCGTGCCATGATGAAAGAACAGATCACGTTGCCCGAGCCGATATGGAGTCGTCTCAATGCCAGCTGGGCCGGATTTTTTGCCCTGATGGGCGGTGCCAACCTGTATGTTGCCTTCAATTACTCCACCGAGACCTGGGTCAATTTCAAACTGTTCGGATTCATGGGCCTGATGCTGGCCTTCGTCGTCTTGCAGGGATTGATGCTGGGAAAATACATGGTGAACGATGAGGATAAGGAAGCATGATGTTTTACGCGATCAGTGCTGACGATGTGCCTGACAGCCTCGAAAAAAGGCTCGCTGCTCGCCCTGCCCACCTGGAACGCATCAAGCTTCTTCAGGATGAAGGTCGCCTTCTCCTGGCCGGACCGTACCCCGCGATCGACACCCCCGACCCTGGCCCGGCAGGTTTCTCGGGAAGCCTGATCGTAGCCGAATTCGAATCTCTGGAAGCAGCACAGGCATGGGCTGAAGCAGATCCGTATGTCACTTCCGGCGTCTTCGCGAATCTCGTTGTCAGGCCTTTCCGCAAGGTACTACCGTAGCAACCGTAGCAGGCCCTTTCCATGAGCACCATCGAGTTGATGAGACAGAAGCTTGCTGTTCTCGCACCTGAAAGGATCGAGATTCTGGACGACAGTAGCCGGCATGCAGGACATGCGGGCGCTGAAAGTGGAGGCGGCCATTACAAGCTTACCATTATCTCGGCCCGGTTTGATGGTGAATCCCCGTTGGCGAGACACCGCCTGGTGTACTCCGCGCTTCACGACATGATGAACAAGAATATTCACGCACTGAGCGTAAAAGCGTATACTCCCGAGGAATTTAATTGACCCACGAAAAGGAAGGCCTCATGCATTTCTTGAAATCTTTTCAACTCATGGCGCTAGGCGTTGCCGGGCTCTTGACCATCGCGTCCGCGCAGGCTCAAACCGGCTCGACCATGGCCAAGGTGAACGGTGTGGCAATTCCTCAGTCGCGCCTCGACTTTATCATGAAGGCGCGAACCAGCCAGGGTCAGCAGGATACGCCTGAAGCCAGAAAAGCGTTGCGCGAAGATCTGATCACCCAGGAAATCATTGCCCAGGAGGCGCTCAAAAAAAAGCTAGACAAGGACCCGGATTTTTCCAACCAGCTTGACATAGCGCGCCAGACAGCTCTGGTAGGCGCGTACCAAGTCGACTTCATCAAGAACCATCCTGTCAGCGATGAGGAGTTGCGTAAGGAATATGAAGCAGTGAAAGCGCAGATGGGAGATAAGGAGTACAAGGCCCATCACGTTCTTGTCGGCAGCGAGGCGGAAGCGAAGGACATCATTGCCCAGATCAAGAAGGGTGCGAAGCTTGAAAAGATTGCGGAGGAAAAAACGCTTGATGTGGGCAGCAAGAACAAGGGGGGAGAGCTCGATTGGAGTCCGCCCGCAAGCTACGTTCAGCCCTTTGCGCAGGCCCTGACGAAGTTATCCAAAGGGCAGCTTACCGAGCAGCCGGTGCAAACCCCGTTTGGGTGGCATGTGATCAGGCTGGACGACATACGCCCCCTGAAGGTTCCCCCGTTCGAGGAGTTGAAGCAGAGTCTGGCACAGCGCGTGCTCCAGCGGCAGTTCGCCGAAGCCGTGAGCGATCTGCGAGCCAAGGCGAAAGTGGAATAAGCGGGATAGCTTCGCATCGAAAAAAAGGCGGCTTCGGCTGCCTTTTTTCTTTTCCTCGTGATAAGCCAGCCAGCTCGGCCGGTAGCACAAGAGATCGACGGATCAGGACCAGCTCACCTTTTGCATCCTGGGCGCCAAAGCGCACAGCAGCTCATACCCCACCGTTCCTGCAGCGTGCGCCACCTCTTCGACCGGCATGTCCCGTCCCCAGAGGGTGACGCGGCTGCCTATTCCGGCATTTCCGATATCGGTCAAATCGACATTCAGCATATCCATTGAGATGCGTCCTACAACGCGTGTGCGTCTGCCGTCTACCAGTACGGGGGTACCAGTAGGAGCGTGGCGCGGGTATCCATCAGCATACCCGCCAGCGACAACCCCCACGCGCATGGGTCGATCAGCGCGAAAGGCATGACCATATCCCACGCCATCCCCCACCCTGAGGGTCTGCACCGCAATGATTCTGCTCGATACCGTCATGGCCGGGCGCAAATCCAGATCACGCCCGCTTTTGTCGGCAAAAGGCGACGCGCCATAAAGCATGATGCCGGGCCGGACCCAATCCGCATGTGTTTCAGGAAAACGTAAAACTGCGGCGGAATTTGCCATGGAGCATGGGAAATATCGTCCGGCTGCGACTGCACGGAACTGCTGTACCTGAGCAGCGATGCCTCGGCTTCCCGAAGGTTCATCCGCACAGGCAAAATGGGTCATGAGGGTAATACAGCCTACAGCAGGATTCGACTGGATTGCCTCCAGCGCAGCGGGAAATTCCGCTGGCGTAAATCCTAGCCTGTTCATGCCTGTATTGAGCTTCAGGAATACGTTCAGCCTTCCCCGAGATCTGGATGTCGCCAGCATGGCCACCTGTTCTCGATGATGAATCACGGTGCTCAGATGATACCGCTCTATCCAGTCCAGCTCATCCACATCAAAAAAACCTTCCAGGAGTAAAATCGTCTGCTCATAGCCTGTCTCCCGGAGTTGGATAGCGGCATCAAGCTCGAGCATGGCGAATCCTTCCGCCTTCGCAAGCGCTTCTGCCGCACGCAGCAACCCATGGCCATATGCATCTGCCTTGATGACTGCCATCACGCGCGACCGGGGCGCGTGACTGCGCACAATAGACAGGTTGTGCTCGAGCGCTGAAAGGTCGATCAGCGCCTGAATGGGACGTGACATTCAGTGTTTTCTTGATAGAAAAGAAGGAAAATCCCAGATCACTCGATCCGGGGAATCGATTGGTGGCGACAAGGGTTTCGTGATATAAAACGGTCTCTTCAAAACCGGACTGGATCACCTTGTATAATGCCACGCCTCAGGACTGCAAGATGGGAAACGGCTTGATTCAAGAAAGAAAGGGGAGAAAGCAAGTTTGAAACGTGGATTCTACACCATCATGGCCGCGCAGTTTTTTTCTTCCCTCGCGGACAACGCGCTACTGGTCATTGCCATTGCATTGTTACTGGAATTGCACGCTCCCGCGTATCTCACGCCGATGCTCAAATTCGTTTTTGTACTGTTCTACGTGATCCTTGCACCCTTCGTCGGCGCCTTTGCCGATTCGATGGCCAAGGGGAAGGTGATGTTCATCAGCAACACCATCAAGATTGTGGGTTGCGCCCTGCTTTTTCTTGCATCCCATCAGTATTTCGCGCTTTCCGCCTACGCGGTCGTGGGACTGGGCGCCGCTGCATATTCCCCTGCGAAATACGGCATTCTCACTGAATTGCTGCCCCCGGAAAAGCTCGTTATCGCCAATGGCTGGATCGAAGGTTTGACCGTGGCATCCATTGTGCTCGGAACGGTCCTGGGAGGATTGCTGATCTCGCCCGCGATCTCCGTCATACTGCTGCAATTTGACTTTCCTCTCATCGATACGGGAGTGGATTCGGTAATCGAAGCAAGCATACTGATCGTCGCCGTCTTTTATACGACAGCCGCCATTTTCAACCTCTACATTCCCAACACCGGCGTCGACCATCGCATGCTCAAGAAAAATCCCGTATTCCTCGTGCATGAGTTTTCACATTGCATGAAATTGCTGTGGAAAGACAAGCTCGGTCAGATTTCACTGGCAGTCACCACCTTGTTCTGGGGAGCGGGGGCAACACTGCAGTTCATTGTACTGAAGTGGGCGGAGGTGGCGCTCGACTATCCGTTGAGCAAGGCCGCCCAACTGCAAGGTGTCGTCGCGCTCGGGATTGCAATAGGCGCGGTGATAGCCGCCCGGGTGGTATCGCTGCGTCAGTCCGTAAAGGTCATACCCCTGGGTATCGCCATGGGTATCGTGGTGATGGCCATGGTCGTGGCGCGCGATATATGGATCGCTATTCCTCTACTGATACTGATCGGGGGCCTTGCAGGATTTTTTGTGGTCCCTATGAATGCCTTGCTGCAACATCGCGGGCATATCCTGATGGGCGCCGGTCACTCCATCGCGGTGCAGAATTTCAATGAAAACCTGAGCATTCTTGCCATGCTGGCGCTATATGCGCTGCTCGTAAGCCTGGATGTCCATGTTTATACGGTCATCATACTGTTTGGACTGTTCGTCGCGGTCATTATGGCTCTCATTCGTCAATGGCATCTTCGCAACCAAAGCATTCAGGATTCGCTCCATCTGATCGGGGCTCATAAAGGCCATTAGGAGGATTGCAGGATCCGTGGAAGGCGGGCGACCGCGTCTTGCTGCATTACAGTATCACGGGGCTATCCGGAAGCTGATTGCCCTCCCCTGTCCGCTCCGCCGGAAAATGAGTCTGCAACCGGATACCGATCGCGTGAATTCCCGCGAGCACTCCGGATTCGAATTGACCTTCACGGAACGCATTTTCCATTTCCTGGCATATGGCTTCCCAGTCTGCATTGCCGACCTTGGCATCGATACCCCGGTCGGCAACGATCTCGACATCGCGATCCGCAAGCAGAAGGTAAATCAGGACACCGTTGTTCTGAGCGGTATCCCATACGTGAAGCTGTGAAAATGCTTCGATCGCCCGCTCGCGCGCGGATTGCCCTTTGAGCAGGGGTATCGTGCCCAGCGAAGCTTCTACGGCGAAGCGGATTTCGCCATTATGGCCAGTTTCGGATTGTCGTATGGCCTGTTCGATTGCTGTGAGCGAAGCGTCCGGAAATGCGCGCCGCACTGTCAGAGAGCCGGTAACAAGATGCCGCAGGATACGATTCATGCTACCACCTCCCGGATGCCCCGCCACCCCCGAAACCTCCGCCACCACCGCCAAACCCGCCACCTCCAAAACCTCCTCGTCCGCCCATTCCGCCGAAACCGCCGGGCCAGCCATGGCGCCCGCCTCTTGTGGTCCCTCCGGGAGACTGACCAAACAAGCTGAGGAAAAAGGCGAGCAGTCCTATCACCAAGGCGATTGCCACTGAAGAAAAAACAAGCCAGCCCAGAATGCCTGCTGCTCCGCTGGTCAGGACCGCGCCAAGAAATCGGCCGAAAATGGATTGCAGCATTCTTGCCGCGACAACAAGAACGATGAATACGAAAAAGAGATTATTAAAAAAGAAATCCGCCCCGCCGGAGGCACCCCCGGCCCCCTGCCTGGCTGAAGGAGGCGGCAATGGCTCTCCTTCGATCACGCGCATGGTCCGGTCCACGCCGGCATCGATGGCGCGCGCAAAACTTCCCTTCTGCAATTCCGGAATGATGATGTCTTCAATGATGCGCTTCGCCGTGATATCGGGAAGTACACCTTCCAGGCCATACCCTACTTCCAGGCGCAGTGACTTGTCCTCTTTGGCGATCAGCAGCAGAACACCGTCATCCACCCCCTTGCGCCCGAGTTTCCAGGCATCGGTAACACGAATGGAGTATTGCTCGATCGTTTCCGGAGAGGTGGTAGGCACCATCAGCACGGCAATCTGGCTGCCTTTTTTTGCTTCGAATGCCGCCAGTTTCTGATCCAGTTGCGCAATCTGGGCGGAAGAAAGCGTGCCGGTCAGATCGGTAACACGCGCTTTGAGAGGCGGCACGGCCACCTCCGCCATCGTTCCCGTCGAGCAGGTGATGGAAGAAAGCAGAACGACGAACGCAAGGGCTTTTCTCCCAATGAGAATCATAAATAATGAGACCGATGAAATATCGGCCTGTGAGCGGAGCGCCTTTTTTCGGGAGTACACATTTGCAAGCCCACCCGTAAACTATGTTTTACCCTAAGGCTTGCCAAAATCAACCTTCGGCGCGGTGGATATCGCCTGCTCGTTTTCGACCGCGAAGCTTGGCTTGACACGATGGCCGAATACCATGGCCGTCAGATTGGTGGGGAATGATCGAACCACCACATTGTATTCCTGAACCGCCTTGATATAGCGGTTGCGGGCAACCGCGATCCGATTCTCCGTACCTTCCAGCTGCGCCTGCAGGTCGCGGAAATTCCTGTCGGACTTGAGCTGCGGGTAGTTCTCCACCACGACCAGCAGCCTTGACAAGGCGCTCGACAGTTCTCCCTGTGCGCTCTGAAACTTCGCAAACGCATCGGGATCGTTGATGAGTTCCGGCGTCGCCTGGATACTGCCCACCTTCGAGCGCGCACTGGTCACGCCCAGCAGCACATCTTTTTCTTGCGCTGCGAAGCCTTTTACCACGCTTACAAGGTTAGGAACCAGATCGGCGCGACGCTGATACTGATTCAGAACTTCCGCCCAGCTCGCCCGGATCTGCTCGTCGGTTGACTGCAAGGTATTGTAACCACATCCGCTCAAGGCTAAGACCAGCAGCAACGTCGCGTATGGCAGCAATCTGTTCATGGCATTATCCAAAAAGTTGACAATCCGCTATCTACGTTATCGCACCACAAAGTGTACGATATCAAGTGGGGTTCCAGCACCAGGTTGCAATAATATCTCGGAAAAAATTCCCGGAGAAGACGGATACCGGGGATACAGGGTCGCAAGGTCGCAAGCGTCTGGAAAAAAGACACTATCGGGAAGTTTCCAGGGCCCCCATCGTACTTCGGGCAAAACATAGATCTTCCCATGCCTTGGCTTTGGCGGAAAGCGTTCGCAGCAGATAGGCAGGGTGATAGGTCACAATGACAGGGATGCCCGCATGTTGATGGAGTCGCCCCCGAAGGCTACCGATGCTGGCACTGGTATGCAGCAGGTTCTGGGCAGCTGTCTTTCCCAGGGCTATGATCAGTCGGGGCCTGATCAGTTCGATCTGCCGCGCAAGATAGGGCTCGCAGCATTGTGCCTCATCCGGTTGAGGTTCCCGATTTCCGGGCGGGCGGCATTTCACGATATTGGTAATGAAGACGTTTCGGCCGCGCTTCAGATCGATCGCCACCAGCATGTTATCCAGCAGCTTCCCTGCCTGGCCGACAAAAGGCTCGCCCGTGGCATCCTCCCGGGCCCCCGGTCCTTCGCCCACATAAAGCCAGTCCGCATCCGGATCCCCTACGCCGAATACCGCCTGGGTACGAGACTCGCATAATCTGCACGCAACGCAACGTTCCACGCTCGCCTGAAGCTCGGCCCAATCCATGTGCTGGATCCGCGAACGCCTGATATCCGACGGAACAGCAGAACCGGCAGCCTGTTTTTTTTCGTGCTCTTCCGGTTCGGCAGATATATTCACGGTACGGCAGGTATCATTTGCGCGCGACTCCGAAGGCCTGTTGACGTGGCTGCTGGGGGCGGGTTTTGCGCCGACGCGCCACACAGGCGTCAGCCCGAGTTCCTTGAGCACTTCCATCCGCCGGGTTCCCCGCCGATTGGCCGGGGCGGTCATAACACCAACTCCATGACCAGCGAATCCTCCCGCCCCCCCATGGCAGGGTAATAGCCCTTGCGCTTTCCTGTCTGGCGAAAGCCCAACCTCTCATAGAGCCGCGCAGCAGCATGATTGGACACCCGAACATCCAGATACATAGTGAGCGCACGCCGCTCTCTGGCGATGTGAATAAAGTGTCGCAGCAGCCGTTCTCCCCAACCTTTCCGCTGGAATTCCGCAGCAATGCCGAGAGTCAGCAAATGGGCTTCTTCCGCCCCTATGGTCATTATTCCGTAGCCGAAAATCTGCCCCTCCAGTTCCAGAACCAGGCAGTGATAGCCGGAATCAAGCGAATCACCGAAATTGCCCGGTGTCCAGGGAAAGAGAAAAACCTCTCGCTCGATCGCAACCACTGCATCGAGGTCGGTGTTCACCATACGCCTGATACGGGGCATCTCCCGCCACTGCGCGCTCAACGCTCATTCTCCTTCAGAGCGACTTTGTCGCGAATGTAAAACGGAGCCGCATCCGCAGGATCAACGGCCAGGCCTTTTCCAAATGCTGTGACCGCCAGTTGAGCGATCGCCCTCGCATGGGGCCGCATTCCGGTGATCGTGTCGCTGAGCAGTTCTTCGTAACGGGCCCGCAACTCCCGGCCGTACCGGTCGAAGCCGCTGCCACAACCTCTCCAGTTATCCTCTGGCACGGCTGGCGCATCCTGAGGCAAACACAGCACAGGTTCGCTCATCGTCTGCCAGCCATCCTCCGCTTTCTTGTAGGCAGCATGATAAATCTCGTTCATGCGCGCATCGAGCGCAGCAATTACCTTGCTGCCACCTGCCTCCTGTGCCAGTGCTTCCAGCGTACATATACCGACCACGGGAAGACACGACCCCAGGGCCAGTCCTTGCGTGACGCCGCAAGCAATACGCAATCCTGTAAAGGAGCCGGGCCCTGCGCCGAAGGCGATACCGTCGAGTTGCGCCAGATTGAGACCAGCCTCTTCCAGTATTTGCCTTATCATCGGCAGAATCAACGCCGAATGACTCTGCTCAGCAAGAGCATCGCGACTCAGCATTTCTCCGCTTTGGACCAGCGCAACCGAACAGTACTCGCTGGAGGTATCGAGTGCCAGAATTCTCAAGATGAGATCGAGCGGCAATCCCGCGCCGGCAAGCTCATCCAGCCTGAAACTTCTTTTCGAAATTTATTGTCCATTTGCTGAGTAGCGCCTAATATTGATTCACTTTACCACCACCGCACGGAGGAGTCATGAGCATCACGTGGGTTCTTGTCGCCAACGCAAGCGCAGCTTATCTTTATGTAAACTACGGGCCCAGAAAGGGGCTGCAGAAACTCAAGGAATTCAGACATGATGCCAGCCGGGAAAAACGGGTGGACCTTGTTTCCGATCGCCCCGGGCAGAACAATAGTAACGGAAACGGTCGGGGGGCTTACATACCGGCCACCGACCCGAAACATCACGAAGCCCAGAACTTCGCCGCGCAGCTGGCCCGTGAACTGGAGCAGGGACGCAAGACCAACCGTTATCAACGTTTGATTCTGGTCGTGTCCGCACCATTCATGGGTCTCATCAACAGCAATCTTGGCGACCACGTGCGACAGCTTGTAAGCGATACCTTTGAAAAGGACTACACCAGAGCCAGTGAAAAGAACCTGACGAGACAGCTTGAGACGTGCATATATCTTTGATGCCCACCTTCAGGCTGAAGGCGCCCGCGGCCGTCAGGCGATCATGAAGTAGCCGCCAGCGACCAGCGGCCTACTGGAGTATAAACCGATCCGCCGCTGGTCTGCTCCGACTTGATCAGCATCCATTCGCGTGCCTGCCACGTTATCCGTTCCGGCAGTTCTGGAAGCGCGGAACACGAGGCGTGCCTCATCAAGGTAATGTGCGGCCAGTAAGGTCGGGATTCAAGCATGAATCCGCCCGAAATCAGGGCACTGTGCAAAGCTTGCACCAGCTTATCAAGCTCATCCGGGATGTGGTCCACTCCCGCGTAAAGAATGCCCTTGTGCTTCCGGTAGCCGATTTTCTCGATCACGAGATCAAACACCCTTGCTGCCGAAGGCGGAATCTCAGTGGCAATGCGGAACAATGTTGCCAGCCTCGAAAGATCTACCTCTCCGAGGAACGCCAGCGTAAGATGGATATTCTCCTCTTTCGTCGCATGCCCGCTGCAAATGGATTCCCGTTGCAGTTTCCTGCTCAGCTCAATCAACCGGCTTTTCGCAACTGGATCAGGCCATATCGCAAAAAATACGCGTACGCCTTCTTGCCCTGAGTTCCGGTTTTCTTCAATCATCTGAATGATTGACGGAAATAATCAAACATACTGCTTCCGCTTCTATCCCCTCACCTCTGCCGATCGGGCCCAGACGTTCAGCGGTTTTGGCCTTGACGTTGATGCTGGCTGGCTGCATTTGAAGATCCTGTGCGATGTTGCTGATCATCGCTGGAATATACGGAGCCATCTTCGGCGCCTGGGCAATGATGGTTGCATCGATGTTCACTACCCTGTAGCCATGCTGTTTCACCAGTCGGTGCACGTCCTGCAGCAACACGCGGCTATCGATATTTTTGTACCGCGGATCGGTATCCGAAAAATGCCTTCCGATATCCCCCAGAGCCGCAGCTCCCAGAAGCGCATCGCAGATGGCATGCAGCAGTACATCCGCATCGGAATGTCCGAGCAAGCCTTTCTCGTAAGGAATCACCACGCCACCGATGATCAGCTTGCGGTTATCCGCCAGCTGATGAACATCGAATCCTTGCCCGATCCTGAATCCGCTCATTTCGCTTCTCTTTCCTGTCTTCCTGTCGACCCGACAAGAGGCTGGCGTGAAGCAGCCACTATACCGCTCATAGTGATCAAATCCGCTCCAGTATCATCTCTGCGAGCACCAGATCCTGAGGATAGGTCACCTTCAGGTTACGCACATCGCCCGGAACCAGCCTGGGGTGCAAACCCAACGCTTCGATCGCGCCCGCATCATCGGTCACTGCCGAAGCACCGCTCCTATCCAGGGCTTCTACCAGCAACCTGTAACGAAACATCTGGGGGGTTTGCGCCTGCCACAGATTTTCCCGCGATTCGGTACGCCACACGCGGCTGCACTCGTTGTCGTTACTGCGCTTCAATGTATCTGCCACCGGCACCGCCAGCAATCCGCCCACTTCATCTTCAGCCAGATCGTCCATTAATCTGTCGAGCTGCGTGCCGCTCAGGCAGGGCCTGGCGGCATCGTGCACCAAAACCCAGTCATTCTCTGCAATGGATGAGATTTCCCGGGCGGCTTTCAATCCATTGAGCACACTTTCGGCCCGGGTTGTGCCACCGCATCCGAGCACAACCAGTTTACTGGCGAACTCCGACCAGTCATGCCGCATCCACTCTTCGTCACCGGAGGCCAATACCACGAACACGTGACGGATTCGCGGAGAACTCCAAAGTCGCCGCAGAGCATGATAAATCATCGGTCTCCCCGCCAGAGGCAAATACTGCTTGGCCATTTCGTCGCCCATGCGCGAGCCTGAGCCGGCGGCCGGAATCAGTGCATAAAAATTATTCATTGAGTGGCGAATGTAACGGTGCCGCGGAGTGCTCCATGCCAATGGCTTCCTTGCGGCGGTTACGAGCGCCCGTTACAAGGTATAGAAGGTCAGATCGAAATCCACATCTTCTTCATAGATTCCCGTTTTTTTCTTCGAGCTGAAAACAAGGAAACGGATGGTGATCGCATACTTGTTGGCACTGACTTCCGGAATGCATCGTAGGCTCTTGTCCACCTCCAGAGACAGCATGTGCGCCACCCTTCCTGCCCCCATCTGCTGAAACATACCGCGCTGCGCCTTGCACTGCACGGTCTTGCCACTGTTTCGCAGTACCTGAAGCAGTGCGCTGTAGCTTTTCTCGATGGGCAAAAGCGGTTCAAGCCACTCTTTCAGATCATCGCGACGTTCCTGCGGGTCCAGATGCAACCAGTGGTGATACGAAGGCAAGTCGAACTCGCACACTCCCCCCGGTATTCCCAGACGCTGCTTGATGCTCGTAAGCCATTCATTCTCGCGTATCTGATCACCGACTTTTCCCGACATGCTTCGCATGCTCTGGGAAGCGATCTGAATACTGCTCAATATCCCGTTCCGCACATCCGAAGCATTCTGGTCTGCCTCCAACGATTGCTTCTGTCGATCCAGTTCCTTCAACAGATCGGATTTCACATCGGTGCGGCTGGCGACATCCAGGATCTCGAAAAGGGTAACGAGCGCCACGTGATGATCAAGCGCATCCTCCTTCGTGGAAAAGAATGACACCTTGTCAAATAGCTCCTCCAGTCGCAGCCACATGCGGATGCGTTCGTTGAGTGGATGTTCGTAACAGATCACGTGGGCGCCAAAAGGTGGAGGGTAAAAAAATGAAGTACTCGATGTATGCGTCCTGATTCGCTATTTTACAATCAAATGGCGCTACGATAAACGTGTAGCCACCATAAAGGCTCCAACGCTCACATCCGGCCTACCCGCTTCCGACAGTCAGTTCGACATATTTGCCATGCAGCATCTCCACCTGCCGTTGCAGATCCTGCATGTCCCCATCGTTCACGATCACGTCGTCCGCTTTCTGCAAGCGCTCGTGGCGCGAAACCTGTGCAGCCATGATCGCCCCAATGGTGTGCTCATCCAGCCCGCCCCGCGCCACGGCCCGAGCAACCTGCTTACGTTCGCTGCAATCCACCACCAGAACCCGCCTGATCAAGTCTCGATAACTGCCGGTTTCCAGCAGCAGAGGTACGACGACAATCGCATAGGGTCCCGAGGAGAGGCGGACGCGGCGGTCTACCTCATCACGTATCGGTGGATGGAGAATGGACTCGAGCTTCCGTCGGGCCACACCATCGGAAAATACCAGGTCGCGCATTTTCTTTCTGTCCAGTGACCCGTCCGCGGCAACGAACCTGCCACCAAAGCCCTTCCAAATGGCAGCCATGGCGGTGCCGCGGGGCCCCGTCAGTTCATGTGCAATCGCGTCGGTATCAACGATACTGGCACCTAAAGCAGCGAAAATACCAGCAACCGTGGTTTTGCCACTGCCGATTCCACCGGTCAATCCAATAATCAGAGACATTTGCCTGCTCCATCCGATTTGAACCGCAACTACAGCAATCCCAGATAGGCACGATTGATTTCGCTTCCCCAGAACATGGCAAGCAAACCTCCGCCCGCGAGATAGGGCCCGAATGGGATGGGAACGTGCCGGTCACGTTTACCGATCAGCGTCTGTCCGATTCCAACTACGGCGCCAACGATGGATGAAAACAGGATGACCAGCGGCAGCACCTGCCATCCGAGCCAGGCGCCAATGGCCGCAAGCAATTTAAAATCGCCATATCCCATGCCTTCACGGTGAGTAACCAGCCTGTAACCCCAATAGACGCACCATAGAGCCATGTACCCAGCCACCGCTCCCAGAACGGCGGAATGGATATCGGTAAAAACACTGTCCAGATTGATCAGCAGTCCGCCCCATATGAGGGGGATCGTAATATCGTCAGGGAGCAATTGCGTGTCCAGATCGATGCACGTCAGCGCAACCATCGCCCAGGCAAAAATGAGCGCCGTGAAGGCGGCAGCGCCATAACCGAAGTGCCATGCAATGAAACCACTGAAAAAACCTGTCAGACCTTCCACGATGGGGTAGCGCATGGAAATGAGTGCATGGCAATGGGAACAGTGACCTCTTAATGCCATATAACTGATGAGCGGGATATTTTCCAGCGCACTTATTCGATAACCGCAATGAGGGCAGGAGGACCGCGGCGTAATGATGTTATAGACCCGACCTTCGGGCAATGGGGATGCGGGGATCTCGCCATGCAACTGGGCGCATTGCTCACGCCATTCGCGCTCCAGCATTCGCGGCAGACGATGAATCACCACATTCAGGAAGCTGCCTGCTATGAGGCCGATCACCGAGCAGAAAGAGATGAAAAACGCAGGCGACACCTGCAGCAACTCGATGAATGACATCTTTCCCCGACCGCCAGCGCCTACGGTTCCGTGGATGAGCCGGACAAATGCTCTTCGAGAGGCACCGCGGCGGGGAAGATGCGTACAACTTTGACCACCCGGTCCTGTGTCTGGATGATCTCCATGGGATAACCTGCAATCTTAACGCTGGTGCCGGCTTCAGGAATATCCTGAAAATACTCCAGGATAAGCCCGTTCAGCGTTTTTGGCCCCCCGATCGGCAGATTCCAGCCCAGTTTACGGTTGAGATCCCGCAACAGGCTGCTGCCTTCCACCAGCACGCTGCCATCCTCCTGTTTAAGCAGCGTACCGGCCTGGGAAGGCGCGTGCGTCGTAAACTCACCGATGATCTCTTCGACAATATCCTCGAGCGTTACCAGTCCCATCCATTCGCCATATTCATCGACGATGAGACCCATGCGCTCACGGTTTTCCTGAAACAACTGCAATTGTGAGAATAACGGAGTACCGGAGGGGATGAAGTAAGGCTCGCGCATGATTTTGGCCAGGGTCGCAGCGGTAATTTCATCACTTCGCATCTGGTTCAGCACCTTCCGCACGTGGATGACGCCGGTCACATTATCCAGTGTCCCCCGATAGACCGGCAATCGGGTGTGATAGCAGGTGAGCAGTTGATCCTGAATGATCTCATCGTCGGCATCGAGATCGATGGCTTCGATCTGCCTGCGAGGGACCATGACGTCGTCAACCGTGACATTCTCCAGTTCGAAAAGGTTGAGCAGCACGCTCTGGTGTTTTTGGCGGATGAAATGTCCTGCTTCCAGCACCAGGGTCTTGAGTTCGTCAACGCTGATTTTATGACCGGTATCCTCCGTTCTGGGCTTGAGTCGCAGGATGACAAGAAGCGCCTTTACGAAAAGATTGATGAACCATACCAGGGGATAAAAAATTCTCAGCAAGGGCGTCAGTACATAACTTGACGCGAGAGCAATGCGTTCCGGATAGGATGCTGCGATGACTTTCGGCGTGATCTCACTGAATACCAGTATGGCAAAGGTGACGCCTACGGTACCCAGAAGAAGCGCCAGGTCGTTATGGCCGAAAAAAAGGGAAACGATCACCGCCACGAGCGTCGCCGCAGCGGCGTTCAGAAGATTGTTTCCCAATAGAATCACACCCAGAAGCCGGTCCGTATTCGACAATAAACGGGTAGCCAGGATGGCGCCGGGATGCCCTTCTTTTACAAGATGTTTCAACCGGTAGCGGTTGATTGCCATCATGCTGGTTTCGGACAAGGAAAAAAATGCAGACAGAATCAACAGTGCAGCCAGTGCCATCAGCAGCACATACCACGGCATGTCTTCCAAGAGACCCCTTTACACGAATAAGATATTCGGAATCATGAAAGCCGGTGATCCAGGCGCCAAGGTCGCGCCTGCCCGATGATAATTCATATCGGAATCGACCTCTTCTATCAGGCCAGCTTTCAACGGTGTAATACCACCTCCAGTACGAACTTGCTGCCAAGATAGGCCAGCAGCAGAATGATGAATCCCGTCAGCGTCCAGCGGATGGCAATGCGTCCCCTCCAGCCATAGAACTGCCTGCCTGCAAGAAGCGCGGCAAACACGCCCCATGAAATGATGCCGAAAAAGTTCTTGTGAGTAAACTTGACCGCTTGGCCGAATATCTCCTCGGAGAAAACGATTCCGCTGATGAGCGTCAATGTAAGCAGAATGAATCCTGCCCAGATCACGCGAAACAGCAATGTCTCCATTGCCAGAAGCGGAGGCAGGCTGTTCAGCACGGAAGGCATGGCGGGATGGTGCAAACGTCGCTCCACCACTGCCATCAGCAATGCATGGAGCGCGGCGATAGTCAGCAGGCTGTATGCCAGCATGGCGATGGTGATATGCGCCTTGAAAGCGGGCAGTTCGGTATTTGCCAGGGGGCGCAGCGAAGGGAATACCAGCGGAAGCAGGATCGCCACGGCCGCCACGGGCGCGACCAGGGTTTGCAATCCCTCCAGGCGGTAGAAGAAACCAGACAGCCAGTAGATCGTTGCAGTGAGCCATACGATGGAAGAAACGGCGCTTCCCACGCCAAAGCTCAAGCCGATACCTGAGAAAATGGATTCGTAAAGCGTATAGGCATGAAGCGTAAGCGGCACGAGAATGGCATAACGCTCCCATCCTCCAGCAACGGCCCCGCGGTCTGCCGATTTTGCAGAGGCGTTCCATCGCGTACGCCAGAAATGCCATCCGATCAGTCCGTACAGCAGCGAAGCGACGAGATAGGCTAAAATACCTGGCATTGACATTGCGGATTGAACGGAACGTTCAGTTAGTCTACACCAATTCTCCCCAAGAGGCATTTTGCATGTTCGACAACCTGACTAACCGGCTTTCCGGCGTCATCAAGACGCTGAGAGGCGAGGCAAGGCTTACTGAAACCAACATACAGGAAGCGCTGCGTGAAGTCCGCATGGCGCTGCTGGAAGCCGATGTCGCCTTGCCCGTAATCAAGGAATTCATCGCGCGCGTAAAAGAGAAAGCCGTTGGCCAGGAAGTCATAGGCAGCCTGTCTCCCGGCCAGGCTTTGGTTGGCGTCGTGCATCAGGAACTGATCGCGCTCCTGGGAGGCGAAAAAGCCGATCTCAACCTGTCCACGGTACCGCCCGCGGTCATTCTCATGGCGGGACTGCAAGGGGCCGGCAAAACCACCAGCAGCGGCAAGCTGGCGAAGTTGCTGATAGAGCAAAAGAAGAAAAAGGTGCTGCTGGTTTCCTGCGATACCTACCGCCCGGCAGCCATCCAGCAACTGGAATTGCTGGCGCGCCAGGCGGGTGCGGCTTTCTTTCCGGTTCAGCCAGGGCAGCAGCCGAAAGAAATTGCCGCAGGCGCCATGAATTTCGCTCGACGGCACTTCCATGATGTCATGATCGTGGATACTGCGGGACGCCTGGCGGTCGACGAAGCAATGATGACGGAAATACGGGACCTGGAGGCGTTGCTTAAACCGGTTGAAACCCTGTTCGTGGTGGATGCGATGCAGGGACAGGATGCCGTCAACACCGCCAGGGCATTTGCCGAGGCGCTGCCGCTCACGGGCG
This sequence comes from uncultured Nitrosospira sp., assembly GCA_964466955.1. GTDB lineage: Bacteria > Pseudomonadota > Gammaproteobacteria > Burkholderiales > Nitrosomonadaceae > Nitrosospira. The sequence continues at coordinate 12,252 of CAYXQR010000104.1, read as the reverse complement.
TGGTGCTGACCAAGCTGGACGGCGACGCCCGGGGCGGTGCTGCGCTGTCGGTGCTTCATGTCACCGGCAAGCCCATCAAGTTTGCAGGGGTAGCCGAGAAACTGAACGGCCTGGAGCCATTCCATCCTGACCGCATGGCTTCGCGCATCCTGGGCATGGGCGACGTGCTGGGCCTGATCGAAGAAGCCCAGCGCGGCGTAGACCAGCGTGAGGCCGAAAAGCTTGCAAGGAAAATGAAGTCCGGCAAGAGCTTCGATCTGAACGACTTCAAAATGCAGTTTCAGCAGATGAAAAACATGGGCGGTATCGGAGCAGTGATGGATAAACTGCCCGCCCAGTTGAGTCAGGCTGCCCAGAACGTGAAGATGGACGATAAGGTGATGAAGCGTACCGAGGGCATCATCAATGCGATGACACCGCAGGAGCGAACCAGGCCGGATATCCTGAAAGCTTCACGCAAGCGCCGTATCGCTGCTGGCGCCGGGGTCACGGTGCAGGAAGTCAACCGTCTGCTGACCCAGTTCGAGCAGGCGCAAAAGATGATGAAGATGATGAACAAGGGCGGCATGGCGAAGATGATGCGAAGCATGAAAGGAATACTTCCCGGCATGCGCTGAGAGTCTGCCACGGAAATTGTGGCGGATCACTCCGCCGGGGGCACGCTCTGAAGCCCGGTAACGCGCTCCCCTCGCTTTATGTTTTTCTTCGCAAACCAGCCCAGATTCATCTCCAGGGCATACTTGGCCGCACCTGCAGAAGTGTGGGCGGTTTGCGTATGCGGCAGCATATCTTCCACATTGAGAATCAGGCCTTTCTCATCGATGAAAGCGACACTGAGCGGAATTTCGGTATTCATCATCCACATGCTGTGACGTCCGGGCTCGAGGAATACAAACAGCATTCCGTCGTTTTCACCGAGTGATCGGCGAAACATCAACCCCTGCGACCGGCTGAGCTGGGTATGCGCGACCTCGACGGAAACACGGTGATCCGAGATATGGATCTGGCGTACTGGTATTTCCGCATGGACAAGAGCCGGAACGAGGAACAAGAAGAGAGCCGCAAGGAATCGCATCAGTGCTTTCCTGTGCTGCCGAAGCCATTCGCTCCCCGGCCGCTTTTCTCGAACTCCGTTACCACATTGAAATCCACTTGTATGACCGGTATGACCACGAGTTGCGCGATGCGCTCCAGCGGATTCAACAGAAACGCCGTCCGCCCGCGGTTCCAGCAGGACACGAGTATCTGGCCCTGGTAATCCGAGTCGATCAGTCCGACCAGATTTCCCATGACGATGCCATGCCTGTGCCCCAGACCGGAACGAGGAAGCACCACTGCGGCCAGCCCCGGATCGGCAAGATGCAGCGCGATACCCGTCGGAATAAGATTGGCCTCCCCAGGCTCGATAGTCATGACATGGTCAATACATGCCCGCAGATCCAGCCCCGCGGAGCCGGAAGTCGCATAGGATGGAAGCTGCTTTTCCAGGCGCTTGTCCAGAATCCTGATATCGATTTTTCGCTGCATGCTTAAATCCACTTTTGATAGAGGGCTGCGGCATGCCTGATCAGATACCGCGCCTGTTCCGTTTTTTTTGCTCTTGGCAGGAAATGTCTGCCAGAGTCATCGAGCAGCGTCAGCACGCACTCGTCCGCACCAATCGTCTCCTGAGCCAGATTGGCGGCAAGGAGCGGAAGTTTTTTTCTGCGTCGCTTGAGTTCGGCATTTTCCTCAAGATTTTCCGTTTCAGCGGCAAATCCTACGCAAAAGGGAGGATGAGGCAACCCGGTCACATATTCGAGGATATCCGGGTTAGGCACCAGTTCAAGCGTGATGCTCTCTCCATTCTTCTTCGTCTTCTGGCTCCGGGCATGCTTTGGCCGATAGTCCGCCACTGCCGCAACACTGATGAAAATGTCGGTATAGTGAATTTCATTCTTCACCGCTGCCAGCATGTCGCGTGCACTGGTTACTTTGACCAGCCTCGCCGGCGAGGGCGCATCCAGACATACCGGTCCCGAGACGAGAACGACGTCCGCGCCGGCTTCCAGGGCCGCACGCGCTATCGCGTAGCCCATTTTTCCGGAACTCGAATTGGTGATCCCCCGAACCGGGTCGACAGCCTCATAGGTGGGCCCTGCCGTGATCAGGACACGCCTGTCCTGTAGCAGTCCCGGTTGAAAAAAAGCCCGTATCGCCTCGAACAGTTCGCAAGGTTCCAGCATGCGGCCCATGCCTGTCTCTCCACACGCCTGTACCCCGCTGGCGGGGCCAAGCAGGGCGACGCCGTCGCTTCGCAGCGTGGACAGGTTGCGCTGAGTCGCAGGATTTTCCCACATTTGACGGTTCATCGAGGGCGCGATCAGCATGGGGCAATCACGCGCTAGACACAATGTGGAGAGCAGATCGTCTGCAAGACCGTTGGCCAGTTTGGCAATGAAATCCGCGCTGGCAGGGGCCACAAGAATGGCATCCACGGTGCGCGAAAGATCGATATGCGCCATGCCGCTTGCCATTCCTGTGTCCCATAGTCCGGTAAACACGGGTTTGCCCGTGAGAGCTTGTAAAGTCGACACCCCCACAAAGCGGTGCGCAGATTCCGTCATGACCGCCTGCACGACCATGCCATCTTGCATCAAGAGTCGGGCCAGTTCCGCCGCCTTATATGCAGCAACCCCGCCGGTCAGTCCCAGGAGAAGGCGTCGGGCCTCAATAGACTTGCCATTCATATCTCGGAATTACTTGTGTTATGGAAAGGAAGTTTAACCTAAAACCTGCGATCCGTTACATGACGGAAAAAAGGCCCCTTACTCAAGTTTTTTCAAGATCACGCCGTTACAGCATGATCTGACAGGATATCCTCTCATTATGGCAATTTCCGACTGGCCCGAATCCGAACGTCCGCGGGAGAAACTTCTGAAAAATGGCCCGGCATGCCTCTCCGACGCCGAATTGCTGGCGATATTCCTGCGCACGGGCATGACCGGCAAGAGTGCCGTGGATCTGGCGCGGGACCTGATCCACCGCTTCAAAGGTGTAACGGGCCTGTTTGCCGCAGATCAGCATGCCTTTTGCCAGATGCCGGGAATGGGTCCGGCCAAGTTCGCGCAATTGCAGGCCGTGCTGGAATTGGCGCGGAGGGTGCTGGAAGAAAAACTGAAATGTGGCGACACCCTGGGTTCGCCTGGATCAGTGCGCGACTACCTGCGCCTGAGCCTGCAAGGCAGAAAGCACGAAATCTTTGCCAGCATTTTTCTGGATGCCCAGCATCGCACAATTGCCATGGAAGAACTGTTCAGGGGTACTCTCACCCAGACGAGCGTATATCCAAGGGAAGTAGTTAAGCGAGCGCTGCACCATAACGCGGCAGCAGTCATTTTCGCTCATAATCATCCATCCGGCATGGCCGAGCCAAGTCATGCCGATGAGGTACTGACGCAATCCCTGAAACAAGCGCTCGCCTTGGTGGACGTGAAAGTCCTCGATCATTTTATCGTGGGAAGCGGAACAGCCATGTCGTTTGCGGAACGCGGGCTGATTTGATTTGAAGAAATATGGAGAACCAGAGTATAATGCGCATTTTTCCGCTTCTGGATTGGATTCATCATGGCACGAGTATGCGAAATCACCGGGAAGAAGCCTATGACCGGTCATCATGTTTCCCACGCGAACAACAAGACCAAGCGGCGTTTTTTACCTAATCTGCAGCGGCGTCGATTCTGGGTTGAAAGCGAGAATCGCTGGATCAGCCTGCGCGTCAGCAACAGTGCGTTGCGCACAATCGACAAGCATGGCATCGATGCAGTGCTGGTGGAAGCACGTGCGCGAGGTAGCCACGTTTAAGCATGCAGCGTTGCCTGTCACGGCATCTACGAGGACATAATCATGAGAGAGAAAGTAAAGCTGGAATCCTCTGCGGGAACCGGGCACTTTTACACAACAACGAAGAACAAGCGTACCACTCCCGAAAAAATCGAAATTCTGAAATTTGATCCGGTTGCGCGAAAGCACGTCAAATACAAGGAAACAAAGCTCAAATAAAGCGCTAGCCCCTGGAATCAGGGAACGGTAAACAGAAGATATGCAACAATAAAAAACCCGCCGATGGCGGGTTTTTTATTGTTTCTGACTCCCGAAATCCGTGTTATTCAGGCATAGGACCGCAGCCTGCGCGAAAAATTCTGCAGCACTTCGATGCCGCTTTCCTCGGCGCGATGACACCAATCCTCCAGCTGTTTGACCAGCTCATCCTTGGATGAGGCCGAACGCTGCCACACCGCCTTGAGTTCCTCGCGCATCCTGTAGACTTTGTCGAGCGTGCTTGTCTTGCTTAGTACCATGTTCAACCTGGCGCGCTCGTCTTCCTGAAGTGTCCCGGAATCAGCCAGCACCCAGCGCTTGAGCGTGGAACGATCGATACCTGGGTGAGCCTCCTTCAGGTGATCGATTTCCGTTGCCAGCGTATGCTTGAGGGATTGAGCATACTTGGCCAGTACCTCGTAGCGATGTGATATAACGGCTTGCAAGGTATCCAGATCACAGGTGGTCTTGTTCGTGTTCAGGCGCAGCTTAGGCGCCACCTTCTTTACCTGGGCCAGCCCCATCCATTCAAGAATACGGATGTACATCCAGCCGATATCGAATTCATACCATTTGTTGGACAACCGCGCTGAAGTCGCATAGGCGTGATGATTGTTATGCAATTCCTCTCCGCCGATGAGAATTCCCCAGGGAACGACGTTGCGGCTGGCGTCCTCCGCCTGAAAATTGCGATATCCCCAGAAGTGCCCTACACCATTGATGATGCCGGCTGCCATGACAGGCGCCCAAGCCATCTGTACCGCCCAGATCGTCAGCCCGATGGGCCCGAACAGAACAAGGTCGATGACCAGCATCAGCGATACGCCAAGCCGGCTGCGGCCTGAATAGACGTTCCGCTCCAGCCAGTCGTCCGGCGTGCCATGGCCATATCTCTCAAGCGTTTCGAGGTTCTTGGCCTCTGCACGATAGAGTTCGGACCCCTCCTTCAATACCTTGCCTATACCGTATATTTGCGGACTGTGAGGATCATCAACTGTCTCGCATTTCGCGTGATGCTTGCGGTGTATCGCCGCCCATTCCTTGGTGACCATCCCCGTCGTAAGCCAAAGCCAGAAACGGAAAAAATGGCTGGGAATGGGGTGCAAATCAAGCGCCCGGTGAGCCTGATGCCGATGCAGAAAAATGGTGATGCTTGCAATGGTTATATGCGTAAGACCCAAGGTGACGGCTATATAGCCCCACCATGGTAAGTCGATCAGACCTAAAGTCATCTTTTTGACCTTTTATGTAGTAAGTGCGGGAGCGAAAGGATACGAATCACCGGGGGAAAGGGACATCCAAATTTAAAGCTAATCGCCCACGGAGTCAAGAAATTATCCGCGTCGTCGAGGATAAATAAAGACTGCTTCCGGCCTTCAGCACGCTTTCGTTTATCCGCCAATGAGCTGGTAGCTGATTCATTGCGCCAGGACATTGAAGGCGTATTCCCGGCTTGCTATTCCTGCAGCAGCTGCTCGAACTGGATATGGGTTGATGACGCTGTCACCGCTTTCAACGTTCTCCGCATCTGTCCGAGGGCACCGGCGTGTCTGTGACGGGATGCCGCGGCACAGCAATCCGCAGGAACGAGAATGTTGAAGCCACGAAGATATCCGTCATTGGCAGTGAATGAAACGCAGGAATCCGTAGTCAACCCGCAAAGGATCAATGTTTCAGTATGCAAGCCCTCAAGGAGAAGCTCCAGAGGAGTTTGAAAGAACCCCGAATGCCTGGGTTTGAGCACGAAGTAATCGTCAGGCTCGGGACAAAGCTCGTTTACGATGGCATGTCCTCGCACGCCTTTCTCTACGCAACGCGACACCAGATTTTTAAAATCCGACTGCCACTGACCAAAATTATCATTTACGTACAGGCAGGGAATGCCATGGTTCTTTGCTTCCTGCTTGAACCTGGCAATATTTCGTGCCATGGGAAGTGCGTACTCAGCGAGTTTCTTTCCTTCATCGAATTCAAGATCATTGATCACGTCGATCAGAAGAAGCGCCACCGGAGACCTGTGAAGCACACAGTTTTCATCCATCGATTACCCATTCCATATTCATACCGGCTTGGCCACCATGAGATAAAACACGATAACCAGGGCGATGAAAGCAGGGATGCCCAGAGCAATCCACAACCGGAAGTAGCGCCAGTACAAAGCGGGCAAGCCGGCATTTCTTGTGGCGGCATCCGCCGCCAGTCGCTGCATCTGTATCTGCAACCAGACGACAGGAAGCCAGCATATGCCGGCAATCAGGTACAGACCCGTCGACCAGACGATCCAGCGGCTGGTCACCGGCATCGCGGCGACGTAGGCCAGATAAAACCCCGTGACGGGCTGAAGCACGATGGTCGTCGCAGTGAATATCCAGTCAGCAGTGATGACGTTACGCGCCACAGCTGCGATAACCGCCGGATTCCTGCCCATGGTGGCGGAAAACATATAAAAGGCTGTCCCGATACCCGTGCCAAAGAGCAATGTCGAGGACAGGATATGAAGCCACTTCACGATAACGTAGTCCATCAGTCCATCTCGGGCCATAAATGCCAGGAAAGCTGAGAACATCGAGGATCGGGCAGTGCCGGTGGGATTTCGCAGTGGGCGGCCCGAACATAAATCCCTTCAGTTGCCTTCAGCATCCGCGTTCTCCAGTTTGTACAGCAGCAGGATGATCGCGAGAATCGGGAGATTCTTTATCAGCGGACCGAATGGATGCAGCCAGAACTCGGGAAGAAAGAAAGTAATGGCTACGGAGTAAACCCCGATCAACGCCGCCTGCGCGATCCAGAGATAGCGGCGGCGGCGCAGGAACAATGTCCCCAACCCGAAAGCAATATCCAGCCCGGCAGCTCCATACAATGCCACAGGCGCAAGGCTGCCGCTGATTCCCACCCGCTCCAGCAAAACATAGCTTTCTTCGACGGGATAGACACCCATTGATACGATACCGGCAACAAGCCACACAGCCGCAAGTGCAAGACGCAGCACCGGCTGCAGCCAATCCAGCAGCGCATCCCGCCGCAGTCCGTGAACGGCGACGGGAGAGGCGAATTCACTTACCGCTCTAGGGGAGCGTCCCAGAAGCTCCCGGACGGCGTCCGGACTTGCTGTATTTCCCCTTTGCAGCATCTGCCATGTCTCCGTGTCGAACAGACCGCCCAGGCGCTGGCTCGCTTGCGCACTCCATGAGACAAAGGCAAGCGGCACAGGGATGAATGTTGGAGGCCCCAGCTTCATCAGCAGGCGCAACTCACTCAGATAACGCCGAAGGGAAAGCGGTTCCGGCCCAACCACGGGAACACGCCACCCAAGAAATCGATCCGTTTCGACCAGCGCAGCCAGCACCTGGGCGAGGTCGCTGATATGCACGGGCTGTATTTTCTGATCGCCGGATCCGGGCAGGGGGATCAGCGGCAAACTTGCGATGAGGTTAAAAAGTTTCGCGCTTGCACCTCCCGGACCGTATACCAGCGAAGGCTGCACGACTACCGCCGGGTTTCCCAATGCAAGCAGCGCATCATCCGCTGCTTTCTTGCTGAGATGATAGCGGCTGCGAGCGTTCTCATCCGCTCCCAGCGCGGATATCTGCACCACCTTGATACCCCGTGCCGCGCATGCCCTGAAAAGCGCCTGAGGCGCAAGCTCATGGAGTGCCTGGAAAGTTTGCGGACCGCGCTCTCGCAAGATGCCTACCGCATTGATCACCACATCTACACCTTCAAGCCTGGGCTGCCATGTTTCGACATCAAAATCCCGGGTATAGTCGACGGCTATATGAACGGAGCAGCCCGAAGGCTCCCGAGGGGGAGATCGAACAGCATGAATGATCCGATGTCCCGCATCAGTCAGCGTCAGCGCAAGATGTCTGCCAATAAATCCTGTCGCACCTGTTATCAGAATCGTGGACATTGGAAAAATCCGAATAGGGTGGAACGATCAGAAGCAGCCCTGAACTTGTCGCACTCAATCATTCCTTACCGTCCAGAATCGAGTATGCTGTAATTATGGCCCATCCGGTAAAAAACCCGAGTCAGGGCATCCGTCGGATAATCCAGGACGGCCTGGTATCGGGTTCGATCGCGAGCATTGCTTCCACCATCTCCCTTTCCATTCTGGGCAAGGCGGAACTGGGTGACTCGGCGGCACCTGTAAACGGGCCAAGCCAATGGCTCTGGGGGAGGCATGCGCCTTACCAGAACCGCTTCACGCTTCGATACACCATCGTTGGCTATATAATTCACCATGCGGCATCTGTTTTCTGGGCAATCTGGTACGAACGGCTGCGTCAGCGGTTCGCTCCTGCTCAAACCGTTACAGCCGTTCTTGCTCCTGCCGTCATAACCACCGCCGCTGCGTACATGGTTGACTTTCATTTCACGCCGAAGCGGCTGACACCCGGCTTCGAACATCGCTTGTCGAAACCTTCCTTGCTCATTGTTTATGGAACGTTCGCGCTGGGATTAGCTGCAGCCGCGTTGTTCAGGCGGCCCGCATCGCCACACCGTTCCCGTAAAAAACCATCCCGCTTCCGGAGCCCAACTCGCTTTGCCCGGTAAATCAGCGGTGGCATGCACCGGAGACCCAGCTTCGTTCTGCTCGCGCCTCGACTATCCGTTCAACGCTTTGCAATTCAAACCCTACCTTATCAATCTGCTCGCTGAATGTACGTTATCGCACTGAAATCCTTCCTGGAAATATCAATCATTAGTCGACACGCCCATTCGCCCACTTCCTATCCCTTGGATGCGCAGCCAGTCCCAGTAAAACCGACAGGAGGGGAGTATTTTGCGTCACCTTCCATGCGTCGGGCGAACTTTCCATTCAGGATGCAGAATGATTGACTGGTCGCAACTTTTTGGTTTTTCGACCAATCCCTTGGAAATCGTGATTCGAGGGACCGCCATTTACTGGTTCATATTGCTGCTATTCAGATTCATACTTCGGCGCGATATCGGCGCAATCGGAATCACGGATATCATGCTGCTGGTGCTGATCGCGGATGCGGCCAGCAACGGCATGTCGGGAGGATACGAATCGATCACGGATGGGTGCGTCCTGATCGCTACGCTGGCAGGATGGAACTATATCCTCGACTGGATGAGCTTTCATTTCCCGGCTGCGCGGCGCGTGATCCAGCCGCCTCCTCTGCCGTTGATACGCGACGGGCAATTGCAGCGCAGGGCCATGCGCAGGGAGCTCATTACGATGGAAGAATTGAAGGGAAAGTTGCGCGAACAGGGAATCGAAAAAGTCGATGAAGTAAAAACCGCTTATCTTGAAGAAAATGGAGAAATCAGTGTACAGCGTTATGACGGCGGCGAGCCGGCGCACTCGGGTCAATCCGGAAGCAAAAAAGCGATCTAGAAGTTCCAAGGACTTCGCGTGACAGCAGGTTCAGGCGGGCCGGCTCTTAGGCGGGCCCTGGAATTTGCCCAGTCGCTCGCTGATGCCGCGCGCCCGGTCGCGCTACGTTATTTTCGTGCGCATCCGGCTATTATCCGCAAAGCCGACAATACTCCCGTAACCGCAGCAGACCGGGAAATTGAACATCTGCTTCGAAAACTGATCCACGAGCAGTATCCCGAGGATGGAATCCTGGGAGAGGAGTACGGAGACCGACTGAACGGCGATTATGACTGGGTGCTCGATCCCATCGATGGCACAAACAGCTACGTGATGGGGAACCCGCTTTTTGGCACCCTTATCGCATTGCTGCATGGCAAGAAGCCCGTACTGGGGCTGATGGATTTTCCGGTGACCGGCGAAAGATGCATGAGCGACGGTGCGCGAACGAGGTTCAGTAATGGAGCCGAGGAATGGACAGCTACCGTCAGTCGTGGCAAGGCCATGGAATGCGCACGCCTCTATATCACACCCCCGCATGAGGCGCCCATCCAGGAACGACGAGCACTGGAAGGGCTGCTCCAGCGGGCCGCGTTTTCAAGTCCGGTTTGCAATTGTTACGCCTACGCCCTCCTTGCCTCGGGGCACTGCGAACTTGTCGTGGAAACGGGACTGGATCCTTACGACTATCTGCCTTTCGTCGCAGTTGTCCAGGGAGCGGGAGGATTGATCACCGACTGGGAGGGACGTTCTCTCGATCTGCAATCGGATGGGCGCATCATCGCGGCGGCCAGCGAAACACTACTCCACGAGAGCCTCGCGGTGCTCGCCGGCCTTTAAGTCGAAAATTTCACAACGGATGCGTTGCGCCCCTTTGCGGCACAGCCCAAACTTGAGCCCCTCCGTGCGGTGACGCACCGAAAAACGAGAACAGACATCGTAGGATTTTTCTGCCAATTCGGCATTCGATCTGGAGCGACCCATGAAACGCTTTCTATCTTCGTCTCTTTCCTGCATTGGCGTATGCGCGTTATTCCTTGCCTCAGACGTAATCCAGGCACAGGTTACCCCTGGGCCCGGAGGCGTCCCGGCCGGTCCCAATCCTATCGTAGGCATGCCGCCGACTCCGTCGCAAGGCGGGTACAATCCACGCCAGCCGCTGCCCGGCGATCAGGGCGGATCCATCATTGGACAGCCTGTTCCGGGACAAAGCCAGCCCGTCCAGCCCATTTCGCCGAGCACGGCTCCCGCGCTCAAAAGCGACCCGGCCAAGGACAGGCTGGACAGAGCAAACAGAGAAGCAGCGGACCTGAATCGGGATGGCCTCATCGGTCCGGAAGAAGCGACACGTATGCCCCTCGGAACCCCTTTACCGAAATAGCCGTATCCGAAATGCCCGCTACAAGCGCATCAGCAGCTAATCATACCCGTTCACTGGAGAAAAATAACCACCATGAAAGCTCTTACATATCATGGCAGCTATGACGTCCGGGTAGAAACGGTAGCTGACCCTGTCCTGCACGAACCCGACGATGTCATTCTCCAGATCACGGCCACCGCGATTTGTGGATCGGATCTGCATTTATACCGGGGAAAAATGCCGAACCTTGAAGATGGCGACATCCTGGGCCACGAGTTTATGGGGGTGGTAGTCGATGCCGGACCCGATGTCACGAAGTTGCGCAAAGGCGATCGGGTGGTGGTGCCGTTTGTGATTGCCTGCGGTCAATGTTTCTTTTGTGAACGACAGCTGTTTGCCGCATGCGAGACAACGAACCTCGATCGGGGTGCGCTCATGAACAGGAAAAACGTTCGCTCGGGCGCCGCTTTCTTTGGGTACACCCATCTTTATGGCGGAGTTCCGGGCGGGCAGGCGGAATATGTGCGGGTGCCCAAGGCCAATGTCGGTCCAATCAAGGTACCGGAGATCCTGAAAGATGAACAAGTGCTGTTTCTGAGCGATATCCTGCCCACCGGGTATCAAGCGGTGGTAAACGCGGAGACAGGACCCGGATCAAGTCTCGCCATTTTTGGTGCTGGTCCCGTAGGGCTCATGACCGCTGCCTGTGCCCGCATGCTGGGGACGGAAACGATCTTCATGGTGGATCATCATCCATACCGGCTCGAATTTGCCAAGCAGTTGTACGATGTCGTCCCCATAAATTTCGATGAGCTAGACCCCGCCGAGTTCATCGTGGAAAAAACCTCATACAGAGGTGTCGATGCCGCCATCGATGCAATAGGATTCGAAGCCAAGGGTAGCGCCCTCGAAACGGTGATGACCACTCTCAAGCTGGAGAGCAGCAGCGGAAAAGCATTGCGGCAGTGCATTGCCGCTGTGCGGCGGGGAGGGACAGTGAGCGTACCGGGAGTCTACGCCGGTTTCATTCATGGCTTCCTTTTCGGGGACGCGTTCGAAAAAGGCCTTACATTCAAGATGGGCCAGACGCATGTCCAGCGCTTCCTGCCGGAACTGCTGAGTCATATCGAGTCGGGAAAACTGCGCCCCGATGTCATCATCAGCCATCGTCTGCCGCTCTCCGAGGCTGCAACCGGTTACAGCCTGTTTGATAAGAAAGAGGATAGTTGCCGCAAGGTTATTTTGACCCCAACCCCATCCTGACTTTTAACCAGCGACAGTTCGCCTCTGTAAACGCACACTTCTTCTTGTTCCGCTCCGTCCTGTTTTTTCCAGGGCTTCCTTAAGGAAGCCCTGGACACTTGTCTCGGTTGCCGTGCGTTGCGCAGTGCAATTTACCGTCGGCCATTTGCTCTCCTGCCTTTCCACCTCCTGGGTAAACTGGAAAAGCCGGGCGACGAATGTTCGT
>CAYXQR010000103.1:0-5879 GCA_964466955.1 uncultured Nitrosospira sp. | reverse complement strand
TGCCAGGCCGCGCCAAAATATACATATGGCGCCAACAGCCCGCTACGGGGTCGCATCTTCCTCTGGAAGATACTGCTTCGCCCTGCGCGGTCTGCCCGATTTTACCGCAACCCGGATGGGACGGGGCTTTGCGGGCGGTCTGTCTTGTCAGGCTCCTGGCGAAGGGGATCGACCATTCTCGTCGGCGCCTTTCGCGCATCCCATCCCGAAAAGCCACCGTCGCGCCAGCGGAGATTTATTCGGCGCTTCCCTAGCATGACTATGTAGAGTGTTCGATCAATTATATGGGAAATGAAATGTTCAAGTTGCTGAATCGTGCAGTTGAAGCGTCGGCTGCGCTGGCCGTCCTGATTGGTATCTCACAGATGGCTTATGCCGCGGGAATGGTAAAAATCGACGGTTCCAGTACTGTTTTCCCCATCACGGAAGCCGTCGCGGAAGATTTTCAGAATGCACAGAGGGGAGCGACAAGGGTCACAGTCGGCATCTCTGGAACTGGTGGAGGATTTAAAAAGTTCTGCCGGGGAGAAACGGATATTGTCAATGCTTCCCGTCCCATTCTCCAGAAGGAAATGGAAGATTGCAAGAAGGTGGGAGCGCAATATGTCGAAATGCCGGTAGCGTTTGACGCGCTGACCGTGGTGGTCAATCCCAAAAATAACTGGATCAAGTCGATTACGGTGGCTGAACTGAAAAAAATGTGGGAGCCTGAAGCGCAGGGAAAGATCACGAGATGGAACCAGATCAATCCCGCCTGGCCGGATGAGACCATCAAGCTCTATGGGGCGGGTGCGGATTCGGGCACGTTCGACTACTTCACCGAAGCCATTGTCGGCAAGGCTAAATCCAGCCGGGGAGACTTCACTGCTTCCGAGGATGATAATGTCCTGGTGCAGGGGGTCGCAAGCGACAAGAACGGGCTCGGATTTTTTGGATTCGCCTACTATTTCGAAAATCAGAAAAAACTGACCGCTGTCGCCATCGATGCGGGCAAAGGCGCCGTCCTGCCATCCTCCAAGACAGTTGAAGATGGTACCTATCAACCTCTATCCCGTCCGATTTTCATCTATGTAAATATCAAATCTGCAGAGAGGCCGGAGGTCAGGCAGTTTGTCGAGTTCTACATGAAGAACGCACCCGCCCTGGTAAAGGAAGTCAAATTTTTTCCGCTGCCTTCCGAAGCCTATGCGACCAACCTCGCGCATCTGGAAAAGAAAAAAGCCGGGACTGTCTTTGGGGGTAAATCTGAAGTGGGGCTTCGGATTGAAGAGCTGCTTAAGCGCGAGGCGACTCAATAACCCCATGGCGAAAACAATGGCAGTTGAAGCGTAGCGCATCCAGTCGATCCGACCGTGAGGTGCTGAGCCCTGCCCCTTTGTGGTCGCCGCTTCTTATCCTTTTTAACCTTTTGCAATCCGTACCGGCCGTCTGGCCGAGACGGATTGCGTTCAATCTTCCTGTCAAGCAGGTATGGGCGGTAATGGAAAATCCGCAACCTGTGCTATTTGCGTCGCGAACCGTTCAGGAACGGCCCTCAATCCTGTAGAATCCAACCTTTAGAACCAGATACGTCGACAAGGATGAAGTCGTGACTGTCATACGTTTGCCTGATGGCTCTGAGCGACGCTATGAGTTGCCGGTAACGGTAGGCGAAGTCGCGGCCTCTATTGGCAAAGGGCTGGCTAGAGCTGCGCTGGCGGGCAAAGTGAATGGCAAGCTGGTGGATCTTTCCACTCCCATTGAAGACGACAGCGACGTCACGATCATCACGGAAAAAGATACGGACGGGCTCGACATTATTCGCCACTCCAGTGCACACCTGCTGGCCCACGCTGTGAAGGAACTGTTTCCGGATGCGCAGGTAACAATTGGTCCCGTGATCGAAGACGGCTTTTATTACGATTTTTCATACAAACGGCCGTTTACACTGGAGGATCTGGCGGCCATCGAAAAACGCATGCTGGAAATCAGCGTACGCAATTTGCCAGTTGAGCGCAAGGTGTGGGATCGCTCCCAAGCGATCAACTTCTTCAAGGACCAGGGCGAGCACTACAAGGCCCAGATCATAGAGGCGATTCCGGGTGACGAAGAAGTTTCCCTCTATTCCCAGGGAAACTTCACCGATCTGTGTCGCGGACCTCACGTACCGGTCACGTCGAAACTCAAGGTGTTCAAGCTGATGAAGCTTGCCGGCGCGTACTGGCGGGGCGATTCGCGCAATGAAATGCTTCAGCGGATTTATGGCACTGCCTGGGTCAGGAAGGAAGACCAGGACGCCTATCTTCTTCGTCTCGAAGAAGCCGAGAAACGTGACCATCGCAAGCTTGGCAGGCAACTGGATCTATTCCATCTTCAGGAAGAAGCACCCGGCATGGTGTTCTGGCATCCTAAGGGCTGGGTCCTGTGGCAGCAAGTCGAGCAGTACATGCGAGACGTGTTTCGCAACAATGGTTATCTCGAAATCCGCACACCTTCCGTGCTGGATAAAGCCTTATGGGAGCGCTCCGGGCACTGGGAGAATTTTCGCGAAAACATGTTCGTCACACAGTCCGAAGAGCGCGAATTCGCGGTCAAGCCGATGAACTGCCCCGGACACGTCCAGGTGTTCAGGCAGGGCTTGAAAAGCTATCGTGACCTGCCATTGCGGCTGGCGGAATTCGGCTCCTGCCATCGTAACGAGCCATCGGGGGCGCTGCATGGCATCATGCGGGTACGGGCGTTCGTTCAGGACGACGCGCACATTTTTTGTACCGGGCCGCAGGTTCAGGATGAAGCCGTACGGTTTATCGAATTGCTACAGAAGGTATACAGCGATTTCGGATTCAATGAGATTCTCGTGAAGCTCTCGACCCGCCCAAAAAAGCGCGTAGGTTCGGAAGCGCAATGGGACAAGGCAGAGGAAGCCTTGCGATCGGCCCTTGATCGCGCCGGGCTCATCTGGGAATTGCAGCCGGAAGAGGGCGCTTTTTATGGACCTAAAATCGAGTTTTCACTCAAGGACAGCATCGGCCGGCTGTGGCAGTGCGGCACTCTGCAGCTCGATTTTTCCATGCCGGAACGCCTTCAGGCTGAATTCGTGGCGGAGGATAATTCCCGTCAGGTGCCCGTCATGCTTCACCGGGCGATTCTTGGATCACTGGAGCGTTTCATTGGTATTCTTATCGAAAATCATGCGGGCGCCTTGCCCCTGTGGCTTTCACCGGATCAGGCGGTCGTGCTCAATATCTCCGACGGGCAGATCGATTATGCCAAAGCGGTCACCGGGGAGCTCAATCGCAATGGCATCCGTGCAAGCGCGGACTTGAGAAACGAGAAGATAACCTATAAAATACGGGAGCATAGTTTGCAAAAACTGCCTTATCAGATTATTGTTGGAGATAAGGAAGTCGCTGCACAAATGGTGGCCGTGCGAACCCGTACGGGCGCCGACCTCGGTCAGATGTCCCTTCAGGCATTGATCGAACGGCTCCAGGCGGAAATTTCCGCGCGAGCCGGTGCAGCTTGATTGATCAACATTACGAGGAGTCAATATAGCTCAAGAAAAAGCAGCGCGCATCAATCAGGAAATTACAGTGCCGGAGGTGCGGCTGATTGGTGTGGATGGAGAACAGATAGGAGTAGTCTCTCTCGCGATCGCCAATTCCATGGCAGAAGAAGCGGAAGTGGACTTGGTGGAAATCGCGCCTACGGCACGTCCTCCTGTTTGTCGTCTGATGGATTACGGCAAGTTCCGTTATCAGGAAAGCAAGAAGAAGCACGAGGCCAAACTCAAGCAGAAACAGATTCAGATCAAGGAAGTCAAATTTCGCCCTAACACGGACGAAGGCGACTACAACATCAAGTTGCGCAACCTGATCAGCTTTCTCGAAGAAGGTGATAAGGCCAAAATCACGTTACGTTTTCGTGGACGAGAAATGGCCCATCAGGAATTTGGCGTACGTCTGCTGGAAAGAGTAAGGGGTGATCTGGAATCTCGTGCGATCGTCGAGCAGTTTCCCAGAATGGAAGGTCGACAGATGGTGATGGTGTTGTCGCCCAGGAAGAAAGAAGTAAAAGAACCCAAGCAAAAGGAGCAGAAGACCGCTACCGTTGATATTGCTCAGCCTGATTGAGGTATGGATAGCGATAGGATTATTCCGGTCCGAGGCACAGCAGAAGCGGGGTAATCGATTGTCTATAATCAGTCAGATTCATACCGACGCAATCGCTAGGGTTGTATTGCACATCATTTGATCCAACAAGTGATCCCAGGGTCGAAGCGTTCCGTCAGGAACCACCCGGTGTCATATTAGATAAAGCAGGAGCAGTATTCATGCCGAAGATGAAAACAAAAAGCGGCGCGGCAAAGCGTTTTGTCGTGCGCGCAGGGGGCAGCGTCAAGCGCTCGCAAGCGTTCAAGCGCCACATTCTTACCAAGAAGACTACGAAGAGCAAACGCCAGTTGCGGGGAACCGTTGGCGTGCATTTCAGCGATGTGGCGTCTGTTCGCGCCATGATGCCCTACGCCTGAGGAGATTCATATATGCCAAGAGTCAAGCGTGGCGTCACGGCCCATGCCCGTCACAAAAAGGTACTGGATTTAGCTAAAGGTTATCGCGGGCGTCGCAAGAATGTATATCGTGTAGCCAAGGAAGCGGTAATGAAGGCTGGGCAATATGCTTATCGTGACCGCCGCCAGAAGAAACGCCAGTTTCGTGCTTTGTGGATTGCCCGTATCAACGCGGCTGCGCGCGAATGTGGTTTGTCCTATAGCGTACTGATGAACGGATTGAAAAAGGCAGCGATTGAAGTGGATCGCAAGGTTCTGGCTGATCTTGCCGTATTCGATAAAGCGGCATTTGCTAAAATTGCCGAGCAGGCTAAAACCAGCCTGGCCATAAACGCAAATTAGTTTCCAGGCAGTAGCGAAAAAGCTCGAAGGAGGCTGAAGGCAGAGACGCCTTGCCTCCTTTTTTCTTATGTAAAAAATGTAAGCATCATTCCATGACCAATCTGGACGATCTTCTCAACGAAGCGAACGAACTCTTCGACCGTGTCGACGATCTGGCAGAACTGGATCAGGCCAAAGCGCGCTATCTTGGCCGCCAGGGAAGGCTGACCGAACTTCTGAAGGGTTTGGGCAAGCTTTCTCCGGAAGAGCGTCCCGTGGTAGGAAATCGCATCAACCAGGTGAAGCAGGCGCTGGAATCGGCCCTCAATCTTCGACGTGAGGCAATACAGGGAAAAAAACTCGAGGAGCGACTGATTCAGGAGCAGCTCGATATTACCCTGCCGGGACGGGGGCAGGGAACCGGCGGCCTGCACCCTATCACGCGGGCGCTCGGGCGTATTCAGGCGCTGTTCCACTCCATTGGGTTCACGGTAGCAGCAGGTCCCGAAATAGAAAATGATTTTTACAACTTTACCGCGCTTAACATTCCGGAAAATCATCCGGCGCGCGCCATGCACGATACGTTCTACGTGGAAGCAGGCAATAGCGAAAAAAATGAATACCTGCTGCGCACGCACACATCTCCAGTGCAGATCCGCTATATGGAACGCACCCCCCCTCCTGTCAAAGTCATTGCACCGGGGCGGGTTTATCGGTGTGATTCCGACCTGACGCATACTCCGATGTTTCATCAGGTGGAAGGTTTATGGGTGGACGAAGCCGTCAGTTTTTCGGAACTGAAGGGTGTGCTGACAAATTTCATGCAGCTTTTTTTTGAGCGGGAAGATTTATCAGTACGCTTTCGAGCTTCTTTTTTTCCATTCACAGAACCTTCCGCGGAAATGGATATTGGCTGCGTGATGTGCCAGGATGGCTGCCGGGTATGTGGATATACTGGATGGCTGGAGGTGCTGGGCTGCGGTATGGTGCACCCAAACGTTCTTGGGCA
>CAYXQR010000102.1:0-45407 GCA_964466955.1 uncultured Nitrosospira sp. | reverse complement strand
GATACTGAGCAGTTGCATGGAAGCGATGACGTGGATGAGCGAACTGCCACAGGGGGTCTGGGCTCAGCATGCGCCCCGAGCCTGGACCGTAGCTGCGGGGGCGGCAGGAATCGCCTGGATGCTGCTGCCCGGCAGATTCGGCCTGTGGTCGGGCCTCACCGCAGGCTTCCCGGCGCGTTGGCTGGGGATGATCGCAATGCTCCCTCTGTTTCTCGTTCCCGCCTCAAAACCAGCGATTGGGGAGCTCTGGCTGGACATACTGGATGTCGGGCAAGGTCTGGCGGTAGTGGCTCGTACGGGAAATCACGCCTTGCTCTATGATACCGGGCCGGCATTCAGTACAGAGGCGGATAGCGGCAGTCGCACGATTGTTCCGTTTCTGCGGGGAGAGGGCATAACCCATCTTGAAGTGATGGTAGTAACCCATGCCGATACTGATCACAGCGGCGGTGCCTTGTCCGTGCTGCAGACGGTTCCGGTCGGACGGCTGACCTCGTCGCTCGGCGAGGACCATCCTGTACAGCTTGCCGCGTCCCGCCGACGTCGATGCCATGCCGGAGAATCCTGGGAATGGGATGGGGTTCGCTTCGATATGCTGCATCCGCTGGAGCAAAGCTACGATAATCCCAAGCTGAAAAGCAATGCGCTCAGTTGCGTTCTGAAAATTACAACTTCCCATGGCAGTGTACTGCTTCCGGGCGATATAGAAAAAACGGATGAGCGTCAATTGGTGAAACGGGCTCAAGGGCTTCTTGCTTCGGCGGTCCTGGTGGCGCCTCATCACGGCAGCAAGACCTCTTCCACCCAGGAGTTTGTACGTCAGGTGAATCCCAGGCTGGTAATATTTACAGCGGGCTATCGCAACCGGTTCGGTCATCCGAAGGATGAAGTAGTAGAGCGCTACCGGACCCTTGGGAGCAAGCTGCTCCGCAGTGATCACCATGGCGCTATCCAGTTGCGCTTTGCCAATAATCATTTCGTTGTGGAAAGCTGGCGGGAGCAGCGACGGCGTTACTGGCAGGATACACCGATATATCCCTGATGCGTCAGCAACCCTACCGACATGAAACCATACTATGAGTGATGATCAATCGGAGGCCGTGACTGCAACTGCTGGAGTCGCGAGCCATCCGGCCGCGGACCCGTGGCTTCAGACATTGACTGTTCTTTCCTCTGAAGAAGCAGCAGCCGTGAAAAATGCGCTGCTGTTCTCCCGGCCGTTTTACACGGACAAGCATCTTTTCACCGGCGAACCTGTTGTCCAGCACATACAGGGTATCGCCACTACCCTGATCATATTGCGTGCAGATAGCGATGCCCTGCTGGCCGGCCTGCTGCACGCGATACCGGATTATCTGGATGGATACGAGGAGAGATTGAAGTCCGTCTTTGGTCCCACGGTGACGCACCTTGTGGAAGGCGTCGCTCGGATGAGCCGAATCCGCGAGTTGGGAGCAAGTGGCGCATCACAGGGATTGGGATTGGCCGACGGCACCGGTCAGGTTGAAGCGTTACGCAAAATGCTGCTGGCGATGGCGGATGATATTCGTGTCGTCATGATCGCTTTGGCCAGCCGTCTGCAGACGATCAGGTATGTTGCAGCAAATGAAGTTCCTCAACGTATGGAGATTGCGCATGAAACCTTAAGTATTTTCGCGCCTTTGGCCAGCCGGCTGGGGCTGTGGCAAATGAAGTGGGAACTGGAAGATCTTTCGTTCCGGATAACGGAACCCGAACGCTACAGAAAAATTGCCGTATTGCTGGAAGAGACGCGGCACAGCAGGGAACAGCATATCGCCCTGGTCGTACGCCTATTACAGGATGAGCTGCGGCAGGCGGGCATTGAAGCCGATGTGACGGGCCGCCCCAAGCATATTTACAGCATTCACATGAAAATGAAACGCAAGGGCGTAGGCTTCAGGGAAATCTATGATGCTCGGGCCGTGCGCATACTTGTGAATGACGTAAAGGACTGCTACGGGGCGCTGGGCGTGATACACAATCTGTGGGTTCCCATCCCAAAGGAGTTTGACGACTATATCGCCAAACCGAAAGGCAACGATTATCGCTCCTTGCATACCACGGTCACCGGACCAGAGGACAAGATCGTGGAAGTGCAGATCCGTACCCATGAGATGCACCGTCACTCGGAAATGGGGGTGGCCGCACACTGGCGTTATAAGGAAGGCGTTCGGCAGGATGCCAGATACGAGGAAAAAATCGCCTGGCTGAGACAGATTCTGGGGTGGAAAAACGACGTGGAGGACGCGGGCGAACTGGCCGACCAGTTCAAGACTGCGCTCTTCGAAGACTCCGTGTATGTGCTGACCCCGCAGGGTAAGGTCGTTTCCCTGCCGAAAGAATCGACACCCGTGGATTTTGCGTATCATATTCATTCCGACCTCGGGCACAGATGTCGCGGAGCAAAGGTCGACGGTGCAATGGTTCCGCTTAATTACAGGTTGCAGAACGCGCAGCGAGTGGAAATTATCTCGGTCAAGCAGGGCGGACCCAGTCGTGACTGGCTCAATCCCGCATTGGGTTATCTCAAAAGCACGCGCGCGCGCGCAAAAGTAAGGCAATGGTTCAGCGGTCAGGCTCGCGAGGCCATGCTTATGCAAGGGAGGGCACTGATCGAGAAGGAATTGCAGCGTCATGGCATGCATTCCATGAGCCTGGAAAAGCTGGCTGGCGCACTCAATTTTGCCAAAATTGACGGACTTCTAGCTGCAGTAGCGCGCGGTGAGATTAATAATCGACAGTTGGCGAGTGCTCTGAACGGCGAGGTAAAACCTGCTGGTCTCCTATCGGAATTGCCGGTAGTCAAAAAGCCGGCTACGCAGGCAGGAGGAATCCTCGTCGTGGGGGTGGATAAGCTCCTGACGGTGCTGGCCAAATGCTGCAAGCCGGTCCCTCCCGATCCGATCATTGGCTTTGTTACACGTGGACGCGGAATTACGGTGCACAGGCGCGAATGCGCAAACGTAGCGCGCCTGTCGGATAACAGCAATGCCCGCCTCATCACGGCCGAATGGGACGCCTCCCGAAGGGGGGAAACTGCCAGTTATGTGGTCGACATCGAAGTACAGGCAAGCGACAGGCAGGGACTGCTGCGCGATATCTCACAGGTCCTGTCGCGCGAGAAAATCGACGTGACGTCCACCTACACCCAGAGCCGCGACGTGACGGCTTTCCTCCGGTTTACACTCAGAATCGTCGATCTGTCCCAGTTGCGTCGTGTTCTCGCGTTGATAGAGAATGTCCCGGGCGTAATGTCGGCAGCCCGAAAATAGTTCCCCAGATTGTCGAGTATCATCTTTTCAAATAGTCCGGCTAGCGGCCTGCGAGAATCTTTGTTCCTTCCTGGATTTTCGCTTTCATCCATGGGGGGCCGCTATTTCCTTGCCCATATTCCTTATCCCTTTAATCCGTAGAGATTTTATGGCGGAAAAGAGTTATGGATGCGTATTTTTGGTTTTTTGTGTCCCATATTCTGGCTTAGGATAACCCCATTTTTCTCCTTGACGTTCCCCTTTTTTTTAACTACAGTGGGTAAAAGTGGGTGAAAGTGGGAGGAATATTGCATACTCTCTTCCTCCGGGAGAACAAAGGGGGCAGCAATGTTTCGCGGCGGGACGCCTATCAGTCTGGACAATAAGGGTAGACTCGCGGTACCCGCAAAATACCGCGACGAATTGACGTCGCTCTGTGCAGGTCATCTGATTATTACAGCGGATCCTTCCCGGTGTTTGCTGATTTACCCCCAACCAGTTTGGGAGCCCATCGAGCAAAAGCTCAATAGTCTTTCCAGCTTCAATCCACAGACACGCAGCTTGCAACGTCTTCTCGTCGGTTATGCCAGCGATGTCGAGATGGATGGCGCGGGGCGCATTCTTGTGCCACCGGCGCTGCGTCAGTTTGCCGGGTTGACCAAGGAAGTGGTGCTGGTGGGGCAAGGCACGAAATTCGAGTTGTGGGACGACGAAAAATGGAATCAGCAGATCGAGAACGCGCTGGCCTGCAAGGAAGGTGTCCCGGCAGAACTCGAAGGTTTTTCGCTGTAATGCTGTGGCTGATGCTAATCGGCATACAACGGTCCTTCTCCATGAGGCGGTGGACGCCCTAGCAGTCAAGTCTGACGGAGTCTACGTGGATGGAACTTTTGGACGCGGCGGGCACAGCCGTGAGATATTGGCGCGACTGGGACCCGGCGGCAGGCTCATCGCCCTCGACCAGGATCCGGCCGCGATATCCTTCGGCCACGCTATCCATGATGAACGTTTTTGTATGATTCACAGCAGTTTTTCCCAACTTGGGGACGTTTTGAAACAGCTGAAAGTGGACAAAGTGGATGGGATATTACTGGACCTGGGTGTGTCGTCCCCACAGCTGGATAATGCGGAACGCGGTTTCAGTTTCCGATTGGAGGGGCCGCTCGATATGCGCATGGACACCAGCGAGGGACAGACGGCAGCGGAATGGCTTGCAACCGCATCGCTTGCGCACTTGGAAGAGGTGATCAGGAATTATGGCGAAGAGCGGTTTGCTAAGCAGATTGCAAGAGCGGTTGTCGCGGCTAGAGCGCGGCAGCCCATCACCACTACGGCTCAGCTTGCCGCTATCGTGGCAGCGGCAATACCCGCGCGTTCGAGGGAGATCAAACAAAACCCGGCAACGCGCACTTTTCAGGGTATCCGGATTTTCGTCAATCAGGAACTTGAGAAGCTATCGCTGGTCCTGCCGCAGTGTGTGGAAAAGCTAAATGACGGCGGCAGACTTGTTGTCATCAGTTTTCATTCGCTGGAAGACCGGATTGTGAAACGTTTCATGCGCAGAATGACAATCACTGATACGTTGCCCCGTCATTTGCCTTTGCGACAAGCAGATCTGGGAGTTTTGGCGAAACCGAAATTGCGTCTGGCCAGCAGGGCCTTACGTGCCCCCGCGGGGGAGATTCATGCCAATCCACGGGCACGGAGCGCGGTCATGCGTGTGGCGGAAAAAACAGTCGAGGCATAGCGGGAATTTGTGGCAAATATGAGTGATACTCGATGCGAGCGTTCCCAGCTTGTGAGAGGTTGACGTGGCTAAAATAAATATCCTACTGATTCTGATCCTCATCGGTTGCGCGCTGAGTGTTGTGACTTCGCAGCACAAGGCGCGCAAGCTTTTTGTGGAACTGGAAAAGGAGCAGGAGCTCGCGCAACAACTGGCAGTGGAATGGGGCCAGTTGCAGCTTGAGCAGAGTACATGGGCAAAACACACCCGGATCGAAAAAATTGCGAGAGAACAGTTACAGATGCAGGTGCCCGATGCTTCCCACATTCGTGTTATTCAGCTAACGGCTGACACTTCTCCGCTGCTTTCCGAGGCAGTGCCAGCAAGATGAAGGTCAATCGCCTGCCGCGCATCGTTCTTCCCGCGGGCCGTTCGCGTTTGCTGGTCGTGCTTTTGTTGCTCGGATTCGTGGGACTGGCAGGGCGCGCAGTCTATCTTCAGGGAATGCACAACAGTTTTTTGCAGCAGAAAGGCGAATCACGTTATAGCCGCGTACTCGAAATCAAGGCGCATCGCGGCATGATAACCGACCGGCATGGTGAGCCGCTTGCGATCAGTACTCCGATGGAATCCGTGTGGGCAAGTCCGGCCGATGTGAATGCGACATCTGATCAGCTGAAGAAACTGGGAAATCTGATTGGACTGGATACGGGAGAATTGGAAGGACGTCTTGGCAGTTCCCGGCGGGGGCCAGGCTCCGGGATGGACGAATCCCGGCGCGATTTTGTTTACCTGAAGCGGCATTTGTCACCGGAAGTTGCCACGAAGGTGGTGGAACTCAATATTCCTGGCGTATTTCTCAAGCGGGAGTACCGCCGATATTATCCGACCGGCGAATTGACAGCTCATGTCCTCGGGTTTACCGATGTGGATGACAAGGGACAGGAGGGCCTGGAATTGGCATGGCAGGATGAACTGGCAGGTAAACCGGGGAGCCGTCGGGTCATCAAGGATCGCAAGGGACGCATCGTCGAGGATGTGGAAAGCATCCGGGCCCCCAGGGCGGGGCAGAATATTGCCTTATCCATCGATAACAAAATTCAGTATCTCGCGAACCGCGAATTGAATCACGCCATCGAGACCCACAAGGCCAAGGCCGGTGGCATTGTAGTGCTGGACGCACGCACAGGAGAGGCGCTCGCGCTCGTCAATCTGCCAACGTACAACCCAAACAACCGGGCGAGCGCGAAAGGTCCTCAGGCGCGAAATCGTGCCGTTACGGACGTCTTCGAGCCAGGCTCAACGCTGAAGCCATTTACGGTTGCGGCAGCGCTGGAGGCAGGGGGGATTACGCCGGATACGATTTTTGAAACGGCGCCGGGAACATTCACCATAGGCAAGGCAACCATACGCGATGCCCATAAGGAAAGCGCGCTGACCGTTTCGCAGGTGATCCAGAAATCCAGCAATATCGGTGCCGCGAAAATCGCGCTGTCGTTACCGCCGCAAACACTGTGGGAAATGCTGAACAATGTGGGATTCGGCGCAGCGACCGGTTCGGGGTTTCCCGGCGAAGTCAGCGGCAAGCTGCGTCCCTATCGCACCTGGCGTCCCATCGAGCAGGCCACCATGTCCTATGGTCATGGCATTGCCGTTAACCTGCTGCAACTGGCTCGATCTTATATGCTGTTCTCGGGAGCAGGTGAATTGAAGCCCGTTTCGCTGCTAAGGCTTGATTCACCTCCTGCAGGGAAGCGGGTAATGTCGCGCGATAATGCTCAGGCCGTGAGCAAAATGCTGGAAATGGTGGCCCAGCCTGGCGGCACCGCGCTGCGAGCACAGGTCAGCGGTTACCGGGTAGCAGGAAAGACGGGCACCGCGCATAAACCGGAAGGGCGCGGCTATGCCAAAAATCGCTATTTGTCCACCTTCGTGGGTTATGCACCGGTGTCCAATCCGCGATTCATCATTGCCGTGATGCTGGACGAGCCATCCGCCGGACAGTATTACGGCGGCGCCGTGGCGGCGCCGGTGTTCAGCCGGGTAATGGCGGAAACACTGCGCATGCACAACGTCCCTCCGGATGCGCTTCCATCCGGAGCGGTTTCCCTGACAGAGGCGCCGCGGGTCAAAGAGATCAAAGGCGAAAAGGGTGATGTATGAGCCTGAGGCCGCTCGTCGCAACTCCAGCAGGCGTGACAATGCCGGAGGTGCGCGCGGATATGCATGCGCTTGAATGTCTGAATACCGAGATCCGCGATCTGGTCACGGATAGCCGGGCGATAAAGGGCGGAGAGACTTTTTTGGCTTACGCCGGCCACAAGTCGGACGGCCGCCGATTCATTCCGCAAGCCATTGCTGCGGGTGCGCGCGCAGTTCTGTGGGAGCGGCAGGGCTTTACCTGGGATCCCGCCTGGAAGGTCCCTAATCTGTCCATCGCAGGGTTAAGAAGCAAGGCCGGCATGATCGCTGATCACCTGTATGGTCATCCTTCCCAGAATTTGTGGGTTGTCGGCATTACCGGGACGAATGGGAAGACATCCTGCAGCCAATGGATTGCACAGGCCATGACGCTGCTTGGCAGAAAAACCGCGATCATTGGAACGCTGGGTACCGGTTTTTCGGGAGAGTTGGAATCAGGGGTCAATACCACCCCGGATGCGGTAGTGTTACAGTCGGAAATGGCGGGATTTCTGCAGCGCGGCGCCTGCAGTGTGGCGATGGAAGTATCGTCGCATGGGATCGTGCAGGAGCGCATTAACGGCACGACCTTTGCAGTAGCGATGCTCACCAGTCTCTCTCGCGATCATCTTGATTATCACGCCAGCATGGAAGCCTATTCCGAGGCAAAAGGCCGGTTATTCCGCTGGCCGGGACTCAAGTATGCCGTACTCAATCTCGATGATGAATTCGGCCGCGACTTGTATCGGCAACTTCAAGGCTCGGACACGAAGATTGTCGGGTATGGATTTACGGAATTCCCCGTTCAAAAAAATGATTCATTACAATTCCGCATGATGCGCGGACGAGATCTCGAGGTGACCGCTCAGGGCCTGAAATTCAATATTGAGTTCGAAACTGGGCATGTTCAATTTGAAACCAGCTTGCTGGGGCGTTTCAATGCTTCGAATCTCTTGGGAGTGCTGGCTGTGTTATTGGCAAGCGGTATCGATTTGACCGACGCCGTAGGCGCGCTGAGATCGGTAAGGCCGGTAGAGGGCAGAATGCAGAAAATGGGGGGGGGAGATGCGCCTCTTGTGATAGTGGATTACGCGCATACGCCTGATGCCATGGAAAAGGTATTGGGCACCTTGCGCGAAATGCTTGATAGAGAACCAGACGAACTTTCCAGGTCAGGAAGGCTGATCTGCGTTTTTGGCTGTGGAGGCGAGCGTGATCGGGGTAAACGGCCGATGCTGGGGGAGGTGGCAACCCGTCTGGCGGACGATGTCATTATCACCAGCGACAACCCGCGCAGGGAGGATCCTGCAGCCATCATCGATGAGATTGTAGCCGGGGCAGCGGCCAATCATCGTATCGAGATTGATCGTGCCCGTGCTGTTGACGGGGCAATAGGGGGCGCCCGGAAGGGTGACATTGTCCTGATTGCCGGGAAAGGACATGAAATCAGCCAGGAAACGGGGGAGGCAAAGCTTCCGTTCAGCGATGTCGAGATTGCCAGACAGGCGCTGGAGAAGATGCGGATACCGGCATGATGACTGTGCAGGAAGCGGCGGGCGTGCTCGGCGGCGAATGTGAGGGTGCGGACGCCTGCTTCACCGGAGTCAGCACCGACAGCCGTACCTTGGCTCACGGCGATCTGTTTGTTGCGCTGACCGGACCGACATTTGATGGGCATGATTTTATCGCTGAAGTCAGTCGGAAGGGAGCGGCAGCCGCCCTGGTGCAGCGTGATAGAAAGAACGGATCCGGAATGGAGATCCCCCTGATAGAAGTGGAGAACACGCGACTGGCGCTGGGGAAGCTCGCATCATACTGGCGTAAGCGTTTTCCCGTGAGGGTGATTGCGGTGACAGGCAGTAATGGCAAGACCACTGTAAAAGAAATGATCGCATCGATTCTGCGCTGTACGGCCGGTAATGCTGAGCAGATGAATGGCTCGCGTCAGGTGCTCGCGACGGAGGGCAACCTCAACAATGACATCGGAATGCCCCTGATGCTCCTGCGCCTGACGGACAGGCATCGCTACTCGGTGATGGAGATGGGTATGAACCACGCGGGCGAAATCGCATACCTGACTCATCTTGCAAAACCGGATGTTGCGGTCATTACCAATGCGGGTGAAGCGCACGTCGAAGGACTGGGATCGGTAGAGGCCGTGGCGCGGGCCAAAGGTGAGATTTTTGAAGGTCTCGATCGACAGGGAATCGCCGTCATCAATGTCGACGATCCATATGCCCCCTTATGGTACGAGCTGGCCGGCGATCGCCGCGTGGTTGATTTCGGGCTGGGGAGCCAATCGAAAGTCAGCGCCCGGTACCAAGCGGAGTTTGCCAGCACCAGGATGACGCTGATCCTTCCCGGTGGAAGCGAAGAACTGATCCTGCAAGTACCGGGTGAACACAATGTGCGAAATGCGCTGGCCGCCGCCGCGGTGGGGGTTGCCTTGGATCTCGACCCAAAAGCGATTAGCGCAGGCCTTGAGGCATTTGAGGGCGTGAAAGGACGCATGCAGAAAAAAAACGGCCGCTGCGGCTCGATTCTGATCGATGATACTTACAACGCCAATCCGGATTCGGTGAGGGCCGCACTGGCCGTGCTGGGGAGGGCACAGGGAAAAAAAATCCTTGTGCTCGGGGACATGGGTGAACTGGGAATCGACGCAGGGTTGCTTCATGAGCGCATTGGCAGGGAAGCAAAAGCGGCGGGGGTTGACGCGCTGCTGACGTTGGGCGAGCTGAGCGCTCGCGCAGCTGAACAGTTTGGGCGCGGCGCCAGTCACTCGGACAACATTGATGAGCTGCTGGTCGAGATGGAAAAGTTGCTTGAGCCTGGAGCTACATTGCTGATCAAGGGATCGCGCTTTATGCAGATGGAGCGCGTAGTCAGGAGTATCGAAGCGTGATCGTTATCTGCGCAAACAACAAAATCCTTACCGAAGGAGCCGTGCACGGAATCGCATGCCAGGGATTCCTGTTTTCTTCCTGTCCGCTGATTCGACGGTCATCATGCTGCTAGAACTCGCCGAATGGCTCGCCAGAGATATACGTGCATTCAACGTATTTCACTATATCACTTTACGGACAGTTCTTGCAGCGCTGACCTCCCTGGTGATTTCATTCATTGTCGGTCCTGCGATGATACGCAAGCTCACAGCTTATAAGATCGGACAGTCGGTGCGCAGCGACGGACCGCAGACTCATCTGGTCAAAGCGGGCACGCCCACCATGGGAGGGGCGCTGATCCTCGTCTCCGTTGCGGTTACCACCTTGTTATGGGCTGACTTGAGCAACCGTTACGTGTGGATCGTATTGGTGACCACCCTGGGGTTCGGCATGATTGGCTGGGTGGATGACTATCGCAAAGTGGTCTATCGGAATCCGAAGGGCCTGTCTGCCAGAGCAAAGCTCTTCTGGCAATCTGCAATAGCCATCGTGGTTGCGCTATACCTTTTTATGACTGCAGAGCTTCCGGCACAGACTACCATGATCGTTCCATTCTTCAAGCAGATCGCCATACCGCTTGGAGTGACCGGTTTTGTAGCTCTTGCCTACTTCGTCATCGTCGGTACGAGCAACGCGGTGAACCTGACTGACGGCCTGGACGGCCTGGCTATCATGCCAACGGTGATGATCAGTAGCGCACTGGCAATTTTTGCCTATGTCGCAGGCCACGCGGTATTCGCGAAATACCTAGGCATTCCGTTTATTCCGCAGGCAGGTGAGCTGGCAGTTTTCTGCGGAGCGCTGGCAGGAGCGGGGCTGGCATTTCTCTGGTTCAATGCCTATCCTGCGGAAGTTTTCATGGGAGATGTCGGCGCCCTCGCTCTCGGAGCGGCACTTGGAATAGTTACGGTCATTGTGCGCCAGGAAATAGTGCTTCTCATCATGGGCGGGCTGTTCGTTGTGGAAACCTTGTCCGTCATGCTGCAGGTGGCGTCGTTCAAACTGGCCGGAAAGCGGATTTTCCGGATGGCACCGCTCCATCATCACTATGAACTGAAGGGCTGGAAGGAAAATCAGGTCGTGGTCCGATTCTGGATCATCACCATGATGCTGGTGCTGTTCGGGTTGTCCACATTGAAGCTGAGATGACGGTGGCGATGGATTTACACGGTAAAACCGCATTGGTGCTGGGAATGGGTGAAACGGGGCTCTCCATGACGAGATGGCTGACGCGTCTGGGCGCATGCGTGCGTGCCGCGGATAGCCGTGAAGCGCCGCCCTGTCTGGATACCTTTCGCAAAATCGTGCGTCCTGATTGCTCGTTTACGGGCCCGTTTTCAGCGGAGGCTTTCACTGGTATCGATCTTATTGCTATCAGTCCCGGTGTGCCCCTGGGTGAATGCCGGGTGCAGCAGGCGATAAAGGACGGCATTCCCGTAATGGGTGACATGGCCCTATTTAATGAGGCAATACGGCAGCCCGGAACCGATCCGGGGACCTGGCCGATCGTCGTGGCGATTACCGGCTCAAACGGCAAGACGACGGTAACGGCCATGGTGGGTGAGATGATGAAACAGGCGGGTTGGGACGTGGAAGTGGCGGGCAATATCGGCCCTGCGGTATTGGACGCGCTTTTGCGCCGCGTGGATTCGGGAGCACTGCCGCAAGCCTGGGTGCTGGAGGTGTCCAGTTTTCAGCTGGAAACGTCCCACGGCATGAACGCGTATGCCGCTACCGTATTGAATATAAGTGAAGATCACCTGGATCGCTACGCGGGAATGGCGGATTATGCCGCCGCCAAGGCGAGGATATTCCGGAATGATGGCGCTGAAGGTGATTGCAGCCGCGCGGGATGGCAGATACTGAATCGGGATGATTCCCTTGTGCTGGGAATGGCGCTTCCGGGACGACAGCAGATTACCTTTGGCCTGAGTCCACCCACGCGGGACACGGATTTCAGCCTGGTGCGAGAGGATGAAAGCATTTGGCTGGCAGAGGGAAGCAATCGGCTGATGGATGCAAATGAACTGGGAGTGACCGGACTGCATAATGCAGCGAATGCGCTGGCCGCGTTGGCGCTATGTCGTGCCGTGGGATTATCGTACGAGCCCTTGCTGCGTGCCTTGCGCAAATTCAGAGGACTGGCGCACCGGATGGAGAAGGTCGCGACGGTTTGCGGGGTCGCGTTCTACGATGATTCCAAGGGGACCAATGTGGGCGCGACGGTTGCAGCTCTGAAAGGCATGGGGCGAAACGTGGTTTTGATAGCGGGCGGAGACGGCAAGGGACAGGATTTTTCGCCGCTGACGAACCCGGTGGCGGAACATGCGCGCGCGGTGGTGTTGATCGGACGCGATGCAGAAAGAATCGCAAGTGCCATCCAGTGCTGCGGCGTGTCTTTGCATCGGGCTGGGACCTTGGAAGAGGCGGTGTGGCAAAGTTTCCGGCTTGCGCATAAAGGCGATGTGGTACTGCTGTCGCCGGCGTGCGCCAGCTTCGATATGTTCAGAAATTATGCGCATCGTGCCGAGGTATTCGTCAAGGCGGTGGAACGGGTACAGGCTTCCGGTATTCAGGACCCGGATTCGCTCGCAACTCAGGAGGCTTGCGGATGCTGATGTATCAGCATGATATCGGCAGCCGGAAAGCACTGTCGGATTTTGATCAATCCCTGATCTGGCCTGCGGTTTTGCTGCTTGGGCTCGGATTGGTCATGGTTTATTCCGCATCCATTTCCATCGCCGGAGCTGGTCGGGGCGCCCATGGGTATCCAGCCTACTTTCTCCTTCGGCATGCAGCTTACCTTGCGGTGGGCCTGCTGGCTGGCGCAATCGCATTCCAGATTCCCCTGCGATGGTGGCAGAAATATTCCTTTCCATTGTTTCTGGTCGGAATGGTGTTGCTGGCACTGGTGCTGGTCCCCGGTGTAAGTCATGAGGTGAATGGGAGCCGGCGGTGGATATCGCTCAAGGTTGTCAATTTTCAGCCATCCGAGTTCGTGAAGTTATCTATGGTGATCTATGCGGCAGCGTACACGATACGCAAGGCAGAATATCTGGGGAGCTTTGTAAAGGGATTCCTCCCCATGCTGGTCGTCATGCTCATCGTGGGCGCATTGCTGTTACTGGAGCCGGATTTTGGCTCATTTGTGGTGATTACCGCCATCGTCATGGCAATCCTGTTCCTGGGCGGAATGAATCTCAAGCTGTTCGCGGGTCTGATCGGCTTCCTGGTCTTGAGTTTTCTGATGCTGATATGGAAAGAACCCTATCGCATGCAGCGCTTCTTCGGATTTCTGGATCCATGGGATGACCCTTACGGGAAGGGATATCAGTTGAGTCATGCCCTGATTGCATTTGGCCGGGGAGAATGGCTCGGTGTCGGCCTGGGCGGGAGTGTGGAAAAGCTTTTCTATCTGCCAGAAGCGCATACGGACTTTCTTCTGGCGGTTATCGCGGAAGAGCTGGGGTTTGTCGGGGTCGTCACAGTGGTGGCGCTATTTGCCTGGCTGCTGGTGCGGGCCTTCATCATCGGGCGGCAAGCCGCCCTGAGGCAGCGGCATTTTTCCGCTCTGGTGGCGCAAGGCATAGGCGTATGGCTGAGCGTGCAGGCGCTGATTAATATGGGCGTGAATATGGGCGTGCTGCCAACCAAAGGATTGACATTGCCCCTGATGAGTTTCGGAGGAAGCAGTCTCGTGGCGAGTTGCGTCACGCTTGCCATCCTGCTGCGGATTGATTGGGAAAACCGTCAACTGATGAAGGGCTACAAGGTATGAATACGGGGAAGGACAGTCGGACAAAAAGCATGCTCATTCCGGGGATTCGGACTTGACCTGTACGATTCTCATTATGGCGGGTGGCACGGGAGGACATGTATTTCCTGGTCTTGCAGTAGCGGAATACATGAAAACCGCGGGATGGCGGGTCGTGTGGCTGGGCACTGAAGGGGGGATGGAAACCACCCTGGTGCCCAAGCAGGGGCTCGATCTCGAGATGATCCGTTTTTCCGGATTGCGCGGAAAGGGAATGCGCACTTGGGCACTGCTGCCGTTGCGGCTGTTGCTGGCTTTCTGGCAAAGCATCCGGGTCATCCGCAAGGTTCGTCCGAACGTGGTGCTGGGAATGGGGGGCTACCCCGCATTTCCTGGGGGCATGATGGCTTCGTTGCTGGCGCGACCCCTGCTGATACATGAACAGAATTCGATCGCGGGTCTGGCCAACCGGATACTGGCGAAGGTGGCCGATAGAGTTCTGCTCGGTTTTCCCGGTGCAATCACGCACGGTAAAAAGGTCATGGTATGTGGCAACCCCGTGCGTGATGACATCGCCCGGCTGGAGGCGCCGGAAAAACGGTACGCCTCACGTAGCGGAAAATTGAGATTGCTGGTAATTGGCGGCAGCCTGGGCGCTCAGGCCTTGAATATCGTCGTGCCGAAGGCGCTGAAGCTGATTCCCGAAGAGGTGCGCCCGCAGGTTACGCACCAGGCGGGGCGGAAGCACCTGGAATCGCTGATGGAAAATTATGCCGCAGCAGGTGTGGAAGGAGAACTCGTCACTTTCATCGACAATATGGCCGCCCGCTATGGCGAATGCGATCTCGTGGTGTGTCGGGCCGGCGCACTTACGGTCTCGGAAGTGAGCGCGGCCGGTATCGCAAGCGTTCTCGTGCCTTTTCCTTATGCCGTGGATGATCACCAGACTACCAATGCGAGGTTTCTGAGCGAAAAAGATGCGGCAGTACTGATACCCCAGAAAGAACTGACCGCGGAAAGACTGGCCGAGCTGCTGGCAGGATTCAGCAGGGAAAAACTCATGAGCATGGCAGTGAAGGCGCGGGAAGCAGCCAGGCCGGATGCAACTCGCCTGGTCGCACAGGCATGCATGGGGATGGCGAAAGCATAGGATCGCAGAAGATGAGCATCATTCGCCGACAGGTTTCCGGATTAATGCAGAAAAAATATGAAGCATAAGGTCAAACGTATCCATTTTGTCGGTATCGGTGGCTCCGGCATGAGCGGAATCGCTGAAGTTCTGCTTAATCTGGGATACAAGATCAGCGGGTCGGATTTATTTGACAGCGCTATCACGCGCCGTCTGAAAAAACTCGGCGCAAACGTACATATCGGACATGCGGAAAGCCATGTGGCATCCGCTGATGCTGTAGTGACTTCAACCGCTATCACTGTGGACAACCCGGAAGTTCGCGTGGCCAGGGAGCGCAATGTGCCCGTGGTTCCCCGCGCGATCATGCTGGCAGAGTTATTGAGATTGCGGCAGGGCATCGCCATTGCCGGCACGCATGGCAAAACCACAACGACCAGTCTGATTGCGAGCATTCTCGCAGAGGCGGAAATGGATCCCACTTTTGTCATAGGCGGCAGGCTCGAGGCAGCCGGATCGCATGCCAAGCTGGGTGGAGGGGAATTCATCGTGGTGGAGGCGGATGAATCCGATGCATCGTTTCTCTACCTGCAGCCCGTATTGGCCGTGGTAACGAATATCGACGCGGATCACATGGATACTTACGGGCATGATTTCACCAAGCTTAAACAGGCATTCGTGGATTTCGTGGAGCATTTGCCATTCTACGGGATGGCGGTTTTGTGCATAGACGATGTCAATGTGCGCGAAATCATGCCCTCCATCACCAAGCCTGTTACCACCTATGGCCTCGCCGATAACGCCCAGGTGCGGGCCGTGGATATCACCCACCATGAAGGGCAGATGCATTTTACCGCTCTGATCGGGGTAAACGGCCGGACGCGCAAGCTCAAGATCATGCTGAATCTGCCGGGCCTGCATAACGTGCAGAATGCCTTGGCGGCTATCGCGGTATGCAATGAGGTGGGTCTGCCCGATGCCGCGATCATCAGGGCCCTGGCGGATTTCAAGGGTGTGGACCGCCGCTTTCAGCGCTACGGTGAAGTCAGTCTGACTGAGAACGAAAGCGGCGGTGCAGTCAGCTTTACGCTCATAGATGACTATGGTCATCATCCGGTGGAAATGGCCGCGACCATTGCGGCTGCGCGCGGGGCATTTCCCGGCAGACGCCTGGTCCTGGCATTCCAGCCTCACCGTTATACCCGAACCCGTGATCTTTTTGAGGATTTCGTCAAGGTGCTGTCCACCGCTGACATATTGCTGCTGACAGAGGTTTATCCCGCGGGCGAAGCGGCTATCGTAGCGGCCGACAGCAAGTCGCTCGCGCGCGCATTGCGTGTTCTCGGCAAGGTCGAACCAATTTTCGTCGAAACAGCGGACGATCTGCCAGATGCGATTTGCGATGTTGTCCGGCATGACGACGTGGTACTGGTAATGGGTGCAGGCTCAGTGGGAGGAGTGGCGCCTTCATTGGCAAAAGCCTTTGCCGCCGATGAGGCGGAAGAGGAACAGATCGAGAAGCCGAGAAAGGGCAGAACAGCGGGTGCTGCCATGTCAGGCCAGCCTGCGCAATAACAGATGGATATGTCTGATATTCAATCATTTGGTGATTCGCCCGATCTCCGCGGGGAGATGCGTCTGAGCCAATCCATGAAAAAATACACTTCGTGGCATGTGGGCGGAGAAGCCGATCGTCTCTACCTGCCTGCCGATCTGCCTGATCTGGCGCGGTTCTTCCGCCATTTGCGGCAGGATGAGACGCTGTATGTGATAGGGCTTGGCAGCAACCTACTGGTTAGAGACGGGGGGATAAGGGGTACCGTTGTGGTGCTGCACGCCCGGCTGAGCGAGCTGTTTCTGGAGCAGCAGGACGAAAGTGGCGGGCTGGTATATGCAGGGGCAGGCGTGGCCTGCGCCAAGGTGGCGCGTTTTGCGGCCTTACACGACCTTGCGGGGGCGGAATTCCTGGCGGGAATTCCCGGTACAGTGGGAGGGGCGCTTGCGATGAATGCAGGTTGTTTCGGTGGCGAAACCTGGGATATCGTGAAACAGGTTCATACGCTCAGCCGCCGTGGCGAATCACTGAAACGCTCGCGGGACGATTATGAGATTGGCTACCGGCAAGTTGCATTGAAGCCTGGGACGGAAGGTGATGGGAGAAGCGGCAGGCAGGCGTCAATTATCTATGATGAATGGTTTGCGGGGGCATGGTTCAGCCTGCCGCGTGGCGATATGGGCCTATCGAGGCAAAGAATAAAGGAGTTGCTTTCCAGGCGGATCAACAGCCAGCCATTAGGCCTGCCCAATGCAGGTTCAGTTTTTCGCAATCCTCCCGGGGATTGGGCAGCGCGCCTGGTAGAGTCCTGCGGACTGAAAGGCTTGCGTGTTGGCGGTGCGGTCATTTCGCCCAAGCACGCAAATTTCATCGTCAACTTGGGGACCGCCACCGCAGAGGACATCGAGTCCCTCATCTTGACGGTACAAAAAACGGTGAAAGAAAAAACCGGAATCGATCTGCAGCAGGAAGTGAAAATTATGGGGGACCGCTGCAAGCCGCATCAGGATCGGCAGGAGCTGACTGAAAGCAAATGGAGATGAAACGCGTGATCGATCGGGATTTTGGAAAAGTTGCCGTTCTCCTTGGCGGACGTTCGGCTGAGCGCGAAATCTCGCTCAGAAGCGGTCAAGCTGTGCTGGAGGCGCTCAGGCGGCAGAATATCGACGCGCATCCGTTCGACCCTGCGGAGCAGCATATGGAAGCCCTGTTGAATAAAGGATTCAATAGGGTTCATATCGCCCTGCATGGACGTTATGGCGAAGACGGAACGGTACAGGGCGCACTGGAACTCATGGGTCTTCCCTATACCGGCAGTGGCGTGCTTGCGAGCGCGCTTGCCATGGACAAATGGCGCACGAAATTACTTTGGCAAGCTGCCGGAATCAATACACCGCGGCATGTTCTGCTCGATGAGCAAAGCGATTTCGAGGCAGTGGCGCGAGAACTGGGCCTGCCGCTGATCGTAAAGCCATCACGAGAGGGATCGACCATCGGCTTAAGCAAGGTTACCAGTGAAAAAGATGTGGAAGAGGCATGGCGCACGGCTGCGCAGCATGATGCAATCGTCCTGGCCGAGCAGTTCATCGATGGAACGGAACTGACTGCCGCGGTACTCGGCGACAGGACTCTTCCTCTTGTCCGGATCGAGACTGAAAGCGGTCTCTATGACTATGAGGCTAAGTATGTATCGGATAAAACACGCTATTTCTGTCCAAGTGGCGTGTCCGCTGCGCTGGAGGCGGCTATTTGCGAGCAGGCGATGCTGGCTCACAGAATACTGGGGTGCGAGGGATGGGGGCGAGTGGATCTGATACTGGATAAAACGGGGAATGCCTATTTTCTGGAGACCAATACCTCCCCTGGCATGACGGATCACAGTCTCGTGCCGATGGCGGCCAGAACCGCGGGAATATTGTTCGATGAACTGGTGTCGCAGATACTGGAACTCGCTCATGTGGGATAACCACCAGACGTTGAATTCCCTGGCAAATCTGCTGTATGGAGCGGTAGCGCTCATGGCGCTCTATTTCGCGGGAACGTGGGTGGCCAGCTATGTGCCCGTGCTGCCACTGACCGAAGTAACGATTACGAATGCTGGAAGCAGCGGTAGTGACGATAGATTGAAGCATGTGACACGGGAGCAGATCAGCGGCGCGGTGAGAAGCGGAGTGCAAGGTAACTTTTTTACTGTCGACCTCGAAGCCGTGCAAGACGCATTCGAGAAGGTTCCTTGGGTCCGTTTCGCAGGCGTGCGGCGAATTTGGCCGGATGGCCTGGAAGTGTCACTCGAAGAACAGGTGGTACTGGCGCGCTGGGGCGAGAGCGGCCTGGTAAACAGGCAAGGCGAGCTGTTCGAGGCGGGATCGGACGAGATATTGCCTGTGTTCGCAGGCCCGGAGGATAGTTCTGCGGAGATAACGCGCCTTTACGCCGTGTATAACACCCTGCTACGACCGCTGGAGCAGAAAGTTGCCCGAGTAGAACTTTCCCCCCGCCGTGCATGGCGCATTCAGCTGGAAAGTGGAACGGTACTGGAGCTGGGGCGTGAACAGGTAGAAACAAGGCTGGAACGCTACGTCCGGGCAATGGACCGAACTACCACCCTGCGGGGCCAGTTGTTGGCTCATGTCGACTTGCGCTATCCCAGCGGTTTCGCCGTGCGGTAGCGATGTACATGAATTTAAGTGGGATAAAGGCGAACCGATGGCGGGGAAAACGAACACGACCGAGAATGAGAGCGGGTCGGGGAACGCAAAGAATTAATGAGTAGAAACGGCGAAGCAAAAAACCTAATCGTGGGTCTGGACATCGGTACGTCCAAGATTGTGGCGATCGTTGCGGAGGTCAGGCCGGAAGGCGGATTCGAGGTAATTGGCATGGGCAGCCATCCTTCACGCGGCCTGAAGAAAGGCGTGGTCGTCAATATCGAGACGACCGTTGCTGCTATTCAGCGCGCACTGGAAGAGGCGGAACTGATGGCGGACTGCAAGATACGCGAGGTTTACGCGGGGATCGCCGGAGCTCATATCAGAAGCTTCAATTCGCATGGAATGGTCCCGATCAAAGACCGGGAAGTGTCGCAGCTCGATGTGGAACGCGTAATAGAGACGGCAAAGGCGGTGAATATCCTCAACGACCAGCAGATTCTCCACGTCCTGAATCAGGAGTTCATTATTGATGGACAAGAGGATGTGCGTGAACCCATCGGCATGAGCGGCGTGAGGCTGGAGGTCAAGGTTCATATTGTTACCGGAGCGGTATCCGCTGCGCAGAACATCATGAAGTGCGTGCGTCGGTGCGGACTGGAGGTACGCGACCTGGTACTGCAACCGCTGGCTTCCGCGCTGGCAGTATTGTCGGAGGATGAAAAGGATCTGGGAGTCTGTCTCATCGACATAGGGGGTGGAACCACCGATCTGGCCGTTTTTACGCATGGCGCGATTCGCCATACCGCTGTAATACCCATTGCAGGAGATCAGATCACCAACGACATCGCAATGGCATTACGCACACCCACTAAGGATGCCGAGGACATCAAGTGCCGCCATGGTTGCGCCCTGCGCAGCATGGCTGACCCGCACGAAATGATAGAGGTGGCGGGAGTGGGCGAGCGGAGCGCGCGTCAGCTATCCAGGCAAACGCTGGCAGAGGTAATCGAGCCGCGCGCGGAAGAATTGTATTCCTTGGTGCAGGCAGAATTGCGCCGTAGCGGTTTTGAAGAACTGCTTTCATCAGGGATTGTAATTACCGGCGGAAGCAGTTCGCTTCAAGGCATGGTAGAGCTGGGTGAAGAGATATTCCACATGCCCGTGAGGCTCGGCTTGCCGAATTACCGTGGCAGCCTGGAAGAGGTGGTGCTGACACCTCGCTGCTCCACTGGCATGGGCTTGGTCGTGGCGGCAATGGAGCAATACCAGCGGCTCCAGCAACACACCCGCTTGCAGGGTAAGTCATTCAAGCGGGTAATGGAAAGGATGCGAAACTGGTTTCAGGTCAATTTCTGAGCATCCCGATTCAACGGGATAGACAGGCGACACCGGCAGGTCCAAATTTACTTGTTTCAGTTCTAAAAGGAGAAACACAATGTTTGAAATCATGAACACACAGACACAGGAGGCCGTTATCAAAGTGATCGGTATTGGTGGCTGCGGTGGAAATGCAGTGGATCACATGATCGATAACGGGGTACAGGGCGTCGAATTCATTTGTGCCAATACCGATGCGCAGGCGCTGAAACGTAATCAGGCGCAGACTTTGTTACAGATGGGGTCCACCATTACCAAGGGATTGGGGGCTGGAGCGGATCCTGAAGTTGGGCGCAACGCGGCACTTGAAGATCGTGACCGGGTTGCCGAGCTGATCCAAGGCGCGGACATGCTTTTCATCACTGCGGGAATGGGAGGCGGCACAGGTACCGGTGCGGCGCCCGTCGTGGCGCAGGTGGCCAAGGAAATGGGTATTCTCACAGTCGCTGTAGTGACCAAACCCTTCATGTTTGAAGGCCGTCGGGTGAAGGCCGCTCAGCAAGGAATGGACGCCCTCGCTCAGTATGTGGATTCGCTGATCGTGATTCCCAACGACAAGCTGATGATGGTACTGGGGGATGACGTCAGTATGCTCGATGCATTCAAGGCCGCTAATAATGTATTGCATGGCGCCGTGGCTGGCATTGCCGAAGTTATCAATTGTCCTGGTCTCGTGAATGTCGACTTCGCCGATGTAAAAACCGTCATGTCGGAAATGGGCATGGCCATGATGGGGTCGGCAGTCGCCTCTGGCATTGACCGTGCTCGGGACGCGGCGGAACAGGCGGTTGCCAGTCCATTGCTGGAAGATGTCAATCTTTCCGGCGCGCGCGGCATCCTGGTCAATATCACCGCCAGCTCGGCAATGAAAATGCGGGAAGTGCATGAGGTGATGAGCACTATCCGTGATTTTACCGCCGATGACGCCACGGTAATCGTCGGTACAGTGATCGACGAAAATATGCATGACAATCTGCGTGTGACCATGGTAGCGACGGGCTTGGGCGCAGTTAGTAATCGATCAGCCTCGAAGCCTTTGAGCGTCATTCATGCGCGTACCGGCACAGACAACGCCTCGCTGGCCGATGATGCCGACTGGAGGGATCCCGGCGCTCCCGCGGCCATTC
The DNA here is from genome assembly GCA_964466955.1 of uncultured Nitrosospira sp. GTDB lineage: Bacteria > Pseudomonadota > Gammaproteobacteria > Burkholderiales > Nitrosomonadaceae > Nitrosospira. Next base: position 23,690 of record CAYXQR010000102.1, on the reverse strand, counting down.
GCACGAACAGGCGGCGCGACGCCACCATTGAGGCCATGAAGCAGTCGGGTGTTGATATTCTGGATATTCCCGCTTTCCTGAGAAAACAGGCTGATTGAGGCTGATCAGAACGGTTACGCTGAATATTCCGGATTAAAAGGAGAACGGGGTTATACGGGGGTATGGAGCTTCGGCCGGCAGGGACTCAGGCGTGCCTTAAGGGTATTTTCGTTGCGGAAAACAGGAATTTTCCTGAGCGCCTTCCTGTACCGTGGATGCCGCTACATTCAGATTAAAAATAGTTTGCTGTCATTCCTTTTTTCGGGCGTTTGCATCCGCAGTTTTTTTTGCCAGCGATTCAATCGCTGTTTTCAAGGGCGACTCGGGTAAACCCGACGCCAAGGTAGTGAGATTTTCGATGCCAGTGCTGCCTATGCTCCGGTTTTTTCGGAAGAACTTTCCTCCCTGGGTATTGCGGTAATTTGCTTGCACGGCAATTCGAATTGCAGTAACCTCGTACCCCGTCGCCTGAAATTCGAATAATATTGAAGGCAGCATTTGCCTGAGTTTCGTAGCAGTTGCCCCGTTATCCGCGCAAATAGTCAGGTTTCCGCCAGAGAAGCCGCTTAAGGCGCAATATTGAGCCAGTGATGGCGGGAGCATTTTCATAAGAACCCGTTGCATCGCACCTATTGTTTCCAGGTGGGCGAATAGCTGACGGTGCTCGGGAGCCATCCCGGCGGTTTTGTAATAGAAATCGAGCTTGCGAACGGTCATGGCCAAACCATAATCAGGGGATGAGATGAATATTATTCTAGTTTCCAATAATTCTGCAAAAGCCAAAACCCTGACGCTGACCAGCACACATCTGATGCTGCTGGCGTCCGGATTTCTGTTTTCCTCCATGTTGATGGCGATAGCGCTCAACTATGTTTCGCTGCGCTATGCTCATCGGATTGACAACCCGATTCTGCGCCCCCTCGTGCTGAACATTCAACAGGAAGAGCATCAGAAAGCACAGTTATACCTTCGAGACAGCCTCAATGCCATGGCTGTACGGATGGGACAAATGCAGGCTCAACTCCTGCGTCTCGACTCCGTAGGTGCGCGGCTGGCTGAGCTTTCCGGCATCAAGTCACAGGAATTCATGTTCAACCAGATGCCCGGCCAAGGCGGAACGGTGACCAACCTTCCCTCCAAGGACGTTTCATTCATGGAGGTGAGCAATAAAATTCAGGAAATGGCGCGTATTCTGGATGACCGCGCCGATAAGCTCGATGCGCTCGATTCAATGCTGATGCAGGACAGGCTCAAGAAGAAAATGCTCCCGTCGGTGATGCCGATCGCGTCTAGGTGGTACTCTTCCGGATTTGGCATTCGCAGTGATCCATTTACGGGAAGAAGCGTCTTTCACGAGGGTGTGGATTTTTCGGCCGCAGTGGGTACGCCCATCGTAGCGGCCGCCGGTGGTGTGGTCGTCTATTCCGATTATCACCCCGAATATGGTAATATGATTGACGTTGACCACGGCAATGATTTCGTCAGTCGCTATGCTCACGCTTCCAAGCGTTTGGTCAAAAAGGGGCAGGTGGTGGTGCGTGGACAGAAGATTGCAGAAGTGGGCAGCACAGGCCGTTCTACCGGCCCGCATCTGCACTTTGAAGTCAGGCACAAGGGCTTGCCGCAAAATCCATCACGGTTCTTGAAGATGCCCGGTTGAGCCGGATCATAACTCTGCAGCGGGGTGAGGCCAAAAAACCTCACCCTTTTTTTTGACGTTGCTTATTGAACCATCGAGACTTCATGCTGAATAATCTGCTCAAGAAGGTTTTCGGGAGCCGTAACGACAGACTCATCAAGCAGTATTCCCAGAGCGTAGCGTCAATCAATGCACTGGAGCCCAAAATTGCAGAATTGACTGACGACGAACTGCGCGGTCAGACCGACGAGTTCAGGCAGCGCATTGCCCAGGGAGCAACGCTTGATGAACTGCTGCCCGAAGCATTTGCAGTGGTGCGCGAGGCGGGTAAACGCGCTCTCGGGATGCGGCATTTCGACGTGCAGCTGATCGGAGGCATGGTGCTGCACAGCGGCAAGATTGCAGAGATGCGGACAGGGGAAGGGAAGACCTTGATGGCAACCCTGCCTGCGTATCTCAATGCGCTTGCCGGAAAAGGGGTCCATCTCGTTACCGTGAATGATTATCTCGCCAAGCGAGATGCGGAATGGATGGGCCGGATCTACCAGTTTCTCGGCATTACCGTCGGTGTCATTCTTTCGCAGATGGATCATGGGGAAAAGCAGACTGCATACGGCGCCGACATAACCTATGGTACGAACAACGAGTACGGATTCGATTACCTGCGCGACAATATGGTCAGTCACCCGACTGAACGGGTACAGCGTGCGCTCAATTTCGCCATTGTGGACGAAGTGGACTCCATTCTGATCGACGAGGCGCGTACACCATTGATCATCTCGGGGCAGGCGGAGGGAAATACAGAAGTATACGTGCGGATGAATACGCTGATCCCGAAACTTGTGCGTCAGGAAACGGAGACAAGTCCCGGCGATTTCAGCGTGGATGAGAAGGCCCAGCAGGTGCTGCTGAGCGAAACGGGCTTTGAGCATGCGGAGAAACTCCTGGCCCAAAGCGGGCTGCTTTCCGCGGGCACCAGCCTCTATGATCCCGCCAACATCAACCTTGTCCATCACCTGTACGCCGCCTTGCGTGCTCACGCACTATTCCATCGGGATCAGCACTATGTGGTTCAGAATGGCGAAATCGTCATCGTCGACGAATTCACGGGCCGGCTCATGTCAGGGAGAAGGTGGTCAGAAGGCTTGCATCAGGCGGTTGAGGCAAAGGAGGGGGTTCCCATTCAGAAGGAGAATCAGACGCTTGCGTCAATCACCTTCCAGAATTATTTCCGGATGTATCAGAAACTCGCCGGGATGACGGGAACTGCCGACACAGAGGCGTACGAGTTTCAGCAAATCTACGGGCTTGAAACAGTGATTATCCCCACTCATCGACCGATGATCCGGGCTGATCGTATGGATCAGGTATTCCGTACCATGGACGAGAAAAACCGGGCCATCATTGAGGATATAAAAGACTGCCAGCAACGCGGCCAGCCTGTCCTGGTCGGTACCACCTCCATCGAAAACAATGAGTTGCTGTCCAGCTTGCTGACTAATGAGAAGCTGTCGCATCAGGTGCTCAACGCCAAGCAGCATGCACGGGAAGCGGAGATCGTTGCACAAGCCGGACGCCCGGGGATGATTACCATTGCCACCAACATGGCCGGCCGGGGTACGGATATCGTGCTGGGCGGAAATCCGGAACCTGAAATTGACCGTATTCGCACTGATCAGGAAATGGATGAATCACACAAGCTCGAGCGCGTTTCCAAGTTGGAGGAGGAATGGAATCATCTCCACGATGAAGTACTGGCGCTTGGAGGCTTGCATATTATCGGTACCGAGCGCCATGAATCCCGGCGTGTCGATAATCAGTTGCGTGGCCGGTCAGGCCGGCAAGGGGATCCTGGTTCCAGTCGTTTCTATCTTTCGCTGGAAGATCCTCTTTTGCGCATTTTTGCTTCCGACCGGGTAGCCGGTATCATGCAGAAACTCAATATGCCGGAAGGCGAGCCGATCGAGCACCCGTGGGTGACGCGGGCTATCGAGAATGCGCAACGCAAAGTTGAGGCACGCAATTTCGATATACGAAAACAACTGCTCGAATACGACGACGTTGCCAATGACCAGCGCAAGGTTATCTATGAGCAACGTAATGAACTGCTTGAATCTCAGGATATTTCCGAGACGCTTACGGCAATGCGGGAGGATATGATACGCGGCCTGGTAGCGGTGCATGTGCCTGTTCAGAGCGTGGAGGAAGAGTGGGATATACCAGGACTGGAGAAGGCCTTGGCCGCCGAATGCCATCTGTCTCTACCACTGCGGGAGTGGCTTGAGGCGGAACCTGATCTTCATGAAGAAACTCTCTGTCAGCGCATTGTCGCAGCAGGGCACGAGCTTTACTCCACAAAGGTGGATCAGGTCGGTGCGCATATCATGCATCAGTACGAGCGTGCAGTGATGTTGCAAAGCCTGGATATCCACTGGCGTGAACATCTTGCTTCACTGGATCACCTGCGGCAAGGTATCCACCTGCGGGGTTATGCGCAAAAGAACCCTAAGCAGGAATACAAGCGTGAAGCCTTCGAATTGTTCACTGCCATGCTTGAAGAGATCAAAGCCGAAGTTACGAAGACACTGCTCGCTGTCCAGATCAGAAGCGAGCAGCAAGTCGAAGCGGTAACGGAAACGCAACATGCGCCCACCAATGTTCAGTATCATCACGCAGCTTTTGAGGAAGCGCTGGATGAGGAGGAACACTACGGCGATCGTGATGCTGAAACCGCTGATCAGCCACAGAAAGCCCAGCCATTCGTGCGTCAGGGCGAGAAGATTGGCCGCAACGATCCATGTCCCTGTGGATCAGGAAAAAAATACAAACAGTGTCATGGCAAGCTTAGCTAGAGCCTATTAACATTTGTTCCGAACTCGCGATGGAGGATAGAGCTTTTCAGCACAAAACATAAGCTGCGCCGCAGAGCAGGGCTCGGTAAGCGTCGAGTAACGATGAATTGATCCGAATCCGCTGATCGGCGATAAGCATCGCTGTTATATCATGCGCCGAGATTGCAGGAAAACGCCCGGGCCCGGCATTCACGATCAGTTTGCGCGCTTCTGGAAATACTCATCGTAGCGAAAGATATAATCCTTGTCTTTCAAAGGGAGATGGCAGGCGCGGCAGGTCGTGGTGTCATCCGGGGCCTTGGTTTTCGCATCAGCCATATACATGGAGTACACCCAGTCACCATTCCTCAACTCGGGTGGCGCGCTTTCACCCCAGCCTGGGCCTTTGCCCATCACTCCGATTTTCAGCAAATCGCCTTTGACATACTTTCCGTCAGCGCCTCTGAGCGGCGTGCCATCCGCTGCTTCACGCGCCTTGTAAATTTCCATGACGGTAATGGTTCCGTTGGGGAAGTTTTCACCCATCTTGGTACGGTGCCCGATCGGGTTGATATAGATTTCGCGGACCTGTTTGGTATCTTCACGTTCCACATGAGACAGGAATTTTGGCCAGCTCCTGTAGTCAGGAGGTACCGGCAGCTCACCATCGCTGTATTTCTGCGTTTGAGGTGCCGGCGGCCGCTTCGCACACCCGTCCAGCCCTGCGATCAGCAGCGTAGCGGTAATCACCCCCCAAATAGCACGTTTCATCAGATTTTTCTCCTGTCGTCTGGTACAGATTTTGTTGCAGCATGCTGGCCCAAGTGCAAGCCGGTTAACGAGGGCGGTTGCTGACTGCATAAAAGATTACCCAAAATTCTCACGCCGGGCAAGGCGCGAGATGGGTATCGAGCGAGAATGGACGGGCGTTCCACATGGCGTACTTATACTAGCGCCGACAGTAAGCCGATGCAAGGGAAAGCCGGAAATTCCGTTATGCGCATATGGAACGCTTATGACAGGGACATTCCATTGTGGCGTAGAAGCGCATCGATTTTTGGCTCGCGGCCTCGAAACGCGACGAATGACTCAAAGGCCGGCCGGCTACCGCCCACCGCAAGGATCTCATTCCAGAAGCGCCTGCCTGTTTCAGCGTTGATCACTATGCCTTTCGGGTTTTCCTCAAACATGCTGTACGCATCCGCCGACAAAACTTCAGCCCATTTATAGCTGTAATATCCTGCCGCGTATCCGCCGCCAAAAATATGAGAAAAACTGTTGGGGAAGCGATTGAAATCCGGCGGAATAATGACCGCAACCTGTTCGCGAACTTCATCCAGTTGCTGCTGCACCGTTTTGGTGCCTTGAGGATCGAAGTCGGCATGAAGATGCATGTCGAATAGCGCAAACTCCAGCTGGCGCAGCATTTGCAGGCCGCTTTGGAAATTCTTTGCTGCCAGCATCTTTTCAAACAGCGCATGTGGAATCCTTTCCCCGCTGTCGATGTGGCAGGTCATATCTGACAGCAGCTCCCATTCCCAGCAAAAATTCTCCATGAACTGGCTTGGTAGTTCCACCGCATCCCATTCGACACCATTAATTCCAGAAACAGCCAGATCTTCCACCCGGCTCAGCAAATGGTGAAGTCCGTGTCCGAATTCATGGAACAAGGTTATCACCTCATCGTGAGTGAAGAGTGTAGGCCGAACCTCGCCATCGTGACGGATCGGCCCGGAGAAATTGCAATTGAGGTAGGCTACCGGCCGCTGGATATCGGACCCATCTGCATCTTTTATCGCGATATGGCGGCGGCTGATCGCGTCATCCATCCATCCGCCGCCGCGCTTGCCGGCGCGCGCATAAAGGTCAAGATAAAAATGGCCGATTCGTCCTGTCTTGGGGTGAGAAATGGTGAAGAATTTGACATCGGGATGCCAGAGTTGAATATCCTCTCCTTCAGCAGGAGAAATAACAATTCCATATAAGGCTTCCACCAGCCTGAACATTCCCGGCAGTACGCTTGTTTCCGGAAGATACTGCTTTATCTCCTGCTCTGAAAACGCATAGCGTTCCAGTCGCAGCTTTTCGCTGGCATAAGCAAGATCCCACGCTTCCAAAGTGCTCAGCTGTAACTGATCAGCGGCAAATTGGCGCAGCTCTGCCAAGTCTCGTTCAGCATGGGGTTTTGCTTTCGCAGCCAGTTCCCCCAGAAAATCCATTACCTGGTTTGGGGTGGAAGCCATTTTGGTAGCAAGGGATACCTCGGCATAACATTCGAATCCCAGCATTCGGGCTTCTTCCTGGCGTAGCTGCAGGATGCGTACAATCAGAGGTCCATTATCCATATGGCCATTGTTCTCCAGTTGCGCGGCGGATGCTCCGTCTTCCTTTGATCCGATTTCGCTGGCGCGTGTCGAATAGGCACGATACAGCTTTTCGCGCAGTATGCGGTTGTCTGCATATTGCATGACAGGTACATAAGAAGGCGCATGCAGGGTAAATTTCCAGCCATCCTCGCCATCTTTTTCCGCCTGCTCTTTCGCGGCCCGCAAGACATCATCGGGAATGCCGGAAAGCTCACCCATATTCTTTACTGTCAACGTATAGTTATTGGTGGCATCGAGCAGATTGTCGTTAAATCTGGAAGAAAGAGTCGACAGTTCTTCCTGTATCTCAAGGAAGCGGGCCTTCTGGACCGGCTCCAGCTCAGCACCGCCCAGGCGGAAATCCCGCAACTCGTTCTCGATGATTTTTTTCCGGGCAGAAGTCAGATGGTGGAACCGCTCGCTGGCGCGCAGTTGCTTGAACTTTTCAAACAGCATCTGGTCTTGCGCCAGTTCGGCATAATACTGGGTCACCAGTGGCAGGTTGGCATTGTAGACTTCGCGCAATTCAGGTGTATTGACTACCGCATTGAGATGCGACACCTGTCCCCACGTGCGATAGAGACGCTCATTCGCATCAGTCATGGGCTGAACGAAATTTTCCCAGTCCGGCATGGCGGTCTCTTCGCGAACAGTGCTGATGAGCCCGCGATTTTCGGCCAGTAATTGCTGAACTGCTGGAGTGATGTGCGCGATCTGAATATCTTCAAAGCGCGGCAGTCCGGAAAAATCAAGCAGAGGATTCAAAGTGTCGTGGGAGCTATTCATCGAGTGGAATAATAAAAAAGAATTAGAAACGGGGAATTCGTTGCAAAAGACCATGCATAGCATAGCGTGGAATGGGCGTCAGTCTTCATGGATAATGTTGCCGTCAACGAGCGTATATTTCACCCTTCCTCGTAATTCCATACCGAGGAAAGGCGTATTCTTGCCCTGGCTTGTGAGTGCCGAAGCGGCGACTGTCCAGTATTGCTCCGGGTCGAAAATACAAAGGTCGGCAGCGGAGCCCGGCGACAGGCACCCGGCTTTCACGCCAAGTATGCGCGCAGGCTCCGCAGTCACCTTTCTAAGCGCATCGGCGAGCGGAATCTTCATTTCCAACCCCCACTTCAGGGTAAGAGGAAGCAGCAATTCCAGACCGCTTGCGCCAGGTTCCGCCTCGGCAAAAGGTAGCAGCTTTGCATCCTCGTCCACGGGTGCATGATCCGAACATATGGCGTCGATAGTGCCATCCAGCAACCCGGCGCACAGGGCATCCCGATCGCTCAGGCTGCGCAGCGGGGGAACCAGATGACAATTGGAATCGAAGTAGCCGATGTCCATTTCGGAAAGATGTACATGATTGATCGACACGTCGCAGGTGATCGCCAGGCCCTCCCGCCGGGCAGCGCGGATCATGGCGATCCCTTCCGCGCTGGAGATGCGGCATAAATGCACTCTGGCGCCTGTCTCGCGGGCCATCAGAATGATATTTGACAAGGCGATGGTTTCCGCACTGACGGGGATGGCCGGCAGGCCCAGGCGAGTCGCCACTTCCCCGTCATGCGCTACGCCGCCATCCGCTAGGCTGGCATCCTGGGGACGCAGCCATACGCCGAAGCCGAAGGTTGAAGCGTACTGCATGGCCTGCATCAGTACGCGATTGCTGGGGAGTGGCTTATCGGACTGCCCAAAGGCGACGCAGCCAGCATCGCGCAACTCGGCCATCTCGGTCAGCCATTCTCCCCTCAGGCTTCGGGTAAGCGCGCCTATGGGATAGACGTGAGCCTGATTCAGATTCCTGGCGCGGTATTTGAGCATTTCCACCAATCCGGGCTCATCCAGCACCGGATCAGTGTCAGGGGCACATGCCAGACTGGTAATGCCGCCCGCGACCGCGGCACTCATTTCAGATTCCAGAGTGGCTTTGTATTCCAGTCCAGGTTCGCGTAACCGGGTAGACAAATCGACTAGCCCCGGGCATACGACCAGGCCCTTTGCGTCCACTTCACGGTCAGCCCGGAAGCCGCGCGGAACCGTATCGAGGGCAACGACGCGCCCGGCTGCAATGAAAACATCCTTGACAGCATCTATACGGTTTCCGGGGTCGACAACATGACCATTCTTAATGATTATATTCATCTATATCTATCAGTTGCCGGCCAGAATCGACATGACCGCCATTCGCACTGCAATGCCAAAGGTTACCTGTGGCAAAATGACCGATTGCCTGCCATCTGCCACGGCGGAGTCGATCTCGACGCCCCGGTTCATAGGGCCGGGATGGAGCACGATTGCGCCGGGCTTGGCCAGCGCCAGTTTCTCTTGATTCAACCCGTAATACTTGAAGTATTCTTCCGTGCTGGGGAGGCGGGCGCTCAGCATGCGCTCATTTTGCAGTCGCAGCATCATCAATACATCCACGTCCTTCAATCCTTGTGACATGTCGTGATAGACATGCACACCGAGCCGCTCCACTTTCGATGGCAGCAAGGTTTTCGGCGCGATCACCCGTACTTCCGGTACACCCAGCGTCGTCAGGGCGTGAATCTGGGAGCGCGCCACGCGCGAATGCAGGACATCCCCCACAATCGCCACCCGCAGGTTATGAAAATCCCGTTTGTAATGGCGGATAGTGAAGACATCGAGTAAGCCCTGTGTGGGGTGGGCATGCCGGCCATCGCCCGCATTGATGACGTGGATTTCGGGCTGGACGTGACTGGCGATCAGATGCGCGGCGCCACTTTGAGAATGCCGCACCACGAACATGTCCGCATACATGGCGGAAAGATTGTTGACCGTATCCAGCAGCGTCTCGCCTTTGGATTGGGATGAAGCGGCAATATTGAGATTGATAACGTCGGCCGACAGGCGCTTGGCTGCAATTTCGAAAGTGGTCCGCGTGCGTGTGCTGGGCTCGAAAAAAAGATTGAAGACAGATTTGCCGCGCAGCAATGGAACTTTCTTGACATCCCTCTCGGTGACGCCGACAAAGGATTCAGCCGTATCAAGTATGTGCTGCAGGATGGAGGCGGGAAGTCCCTCGGTAGAGAGGAGGTGCTGAAGTTGGCCGTTTTTGTTCAGCTGAGGGTTATTGCCCATTATTCAAGCGTTTGTCATACAGGCTCAAGCTCAGTTTCCCTGTGGTACCCTGTTCCAGGGCAAGCATCTTGTCCGAAGGGAGTTCAAGTACGATGCCGATATACTGGGCAACGATTGGAAGCTCTCTGCCTCCCCGATCGACCAGGGTGGCAAGGCGCACACTCGCCGGGCGACCATAATCGAATAATTCGTTGATGGCGGCACGAATTGTACGTCCAGTGTAAAGGACGTCGTCCACCAGAATCACATGGCTTCCTTCCACCTTGAAGGGAATATCCGACGGTTTCACCTGAGGATGCAGGCCGATCTGATCGAAGTCATCCCGATAGAACGAAACATCCAGAGTGCCCATTGGAAGGGCAATTCCCAAAGCCTCGTGTAACCGTTCCGCCAGCCACGCGCCCCCGGTGTGAATCCCCACGATGGCCGCATCGAAAGGATTGTCACCGCGTATCCTTTCGGTCAAGTCGGCAAGCAATTTTTCTGCATCAGGTAACTGCATCTCGTTTGTCAAAGTAGTCCTGCAATATCAACTGCGCTGCTACCGAATCCACCAGGTGCTTCTGTCTTTTTTCTCCGACCCCGGCGTTCTGCAACGCAATACTGGCATCAATCGAGGTATGGCGCTCGTCCATCAGCATGGTTTCGATACCGAACCGTCCTTCGAGCCGACGGGCGAATCGTCGGCATTTTCTGGTCAGTTCGTGTTCCGTTCCATCGGCGTGAACCGGTAATCCCACTACCAGCATAATCGGTTGCCACTCTTGGATTCGTTGTGCAATGCCCGTGTAACATTCGTCTCTGCTTCGATGGCTTATCGGGGCAAGGGGATGCGCCAAACGCAATTCGGTGTTGCCCACTGCCACCCCAATGCGTTTCTCGCCGAAATCGAAAGCCAGAACGGTTCCAGCTTCGCGCTTTCTGCCGGGCGCTATCCGAGCTGCCAACCGTCGCGCCGCCTGGTCTCGATGAAGTTGCATGAGCGAGGACGAAATCTCCTGCTTGCGATTACGTCAAACCGGATCTCAGGAGTGGCCCACTTCATCCGACAGACTCGAGAAATCGACCCCTAGAGTGCGCATTGCGGCGACCAGCCGCTCCTCAACCGGCAACTCGAAGATGATACTGGATGATGCAGGAACGGTCAGCCATGCATTCTGGGATAATTCCCGCTCTATCTGTCCCGGTGCCCAACCGGAATAGCCCAAGGCAACCAGCAAATGCTTGGGGCATTCCCCATTGGCAACCGATCGCAAAATGTCGAGCGAGGTAGTCAATCCAATTTCACTGCTTACTGCCATGGTCGACTGCCATGTGCCTACAGGTTCATGCAGGACAAATCCTCGATCCACCTGTATGGGGCCGCCGAACATGATCGGAAGTTCCTGTATGGGCCGATCCCCCTGTGAAATCTCAAGCTGGTCAAGAAGATCCTTCAGGGTCAGATCAATAGGCCGGTTTATCACCAGTCCCAGCGCACCCTCATCAGTATGTTCGCAGATGTAGGTCACTGTTCTGGAGAAAAAAGGGTCCGTCATCGCAGGCATGGCGATAAGGAAATGACCGGTCAAATCGACATTTTGCATGGATGAGCGGTTTGAATGATGGAATCGTTCCCGAAACAGGCTCCACGGTGCCGGATAAGCGAATTGATCCCTGCTTCCCGTTTCCCGGACGAGCGCTATTTCTCTGCAGCCCGGCTTATCTTCCCCGCCTTTCTGCTACCGATGACACTCTGGGCGGATGCCAGTCGCAAAGCTATTTCCATTTGCCATTTATGGGCGGGCTGATCGGAGTTCCTTCTGTCATTGTAAAACGAATCCGTTTTCAGTAGCACGTTTTAAAATCCACATCGTCCTTCCATTGACGCCAGCATAGCCTGAGACAAAAAATGCGATAATCCTGGATTCTTCAGTAAAGATCTCTTCCATTTGTCAGGAAGATCCGTAAAAATAGACGTGCAGGATGATAAAAGATCAGCGCCGCCTAACCTTCTGTCATTGCACTGGCGAGCGGCACTTGCCGCCGGGATCCTGGCCGGAACGGCCGCTACCGCGGCGCAAGTAATCCTGTGGTGGACGTTTACGGACGACTTGCCGGAAATATTCTTCCGCGACGCGCGCTTGACCGCTGCGATTCTTCTGGGCCAGTCGGTGCTGCCGCCACCGGCCACACCAGACTGGGCGGTGATAGTGGTAGCCGGCCTTATCCATGTTCTGCTTTCCATGGTTTACGGGCTCGCTCTCGCCTGCATGATTTTTCGCCTAACCCGGCGGACAGCGTTACTGGCCGGTTGTGTTTTCGGATTGATCCTTTATGCGGTGAACATGCACATCGTAACCAATATCTACCCTTGGTTTTCCGCAGCGCGTGACTGGATCACCGTCGTGACGCATGTCATATTCGGCATCTCCGTTGCCGCTACCTATAAAGCATTGTCAAAATTCTATTTCGCATAGCTCAGCAGTTTTGAGACAAGTGCATGGAAGGTTTTTTTCGGATCCTGGTACATGCCGGGATTCATTTCCGCCTCCATGCATTTGTCATCTGTTACCTCGTTGCGGCAGAAGTGATAGTAATTGTCCCAGTCGCGGTTATACGCAGGAATGTCCTCCTGCGGAACGGTGGATCTGAAGGATTCGATAATTTCGTGCATGACCGGTAACCGGGCGGTAAGGTAGGTATCTATACTTTTAGGCCAATGAGTCGGCTCAGGGTAGAGGCCTGAAAGGGTAGCCAGTATTGCGGTACGAAATTCATCGGCAGCTTCCAGGCGGCGTCTGCTGTTGAGTATTTCGTAGATCCCCGCAACGACCACACCTGCGCCGAGCAAAACCAGAGGCCACATGGGTACGTGGCTGAAATATGCCGCTATTTGATCGGTAAACTCATTCATATGGTGATTCCGATTGTTCTGTTCAGCATGAAATTTGAGACGAAGACAGGTGACCAGCAGGTGGATCCGAACCTGCTAAGTGGCCAGCTGCCCTACACGCATGCTGCGGGACGATGTTTGGACAGCACATCTCCGGGATCGATTCCGGGAACACCCGTAGCAGGGTCTGCGCTGTCGTTGCATATCCATTTTACGCCATCTATGGTGGCGAGAACCAGCTTCCTGCCGGTTCCCTCATGTAAAAGCTCTGGACTGACTCCATTCGTCCTGAACGTGGCCGTTAGCTGAAAGCCCTTGTCGAGGGCTTGCGCAGTAAGGCTTGCGACATATTTACCTGCTTGATCGTGAATGAGACCATCGAATTCTGCCTTGGTTGGCCATCGGTGGTGACTGGTATGAAATTGGGTGACCCGGGATTTTGCATTGTTCAGAAGATCAAGCGCTTCATTTACTTGCTCCCGGGCCTGATAATCCTTGTAGGCCTCATATGCAGGAGGGATAGCGATGGTCACCAGAATACCGATCACTGCCAGAAGCATCATTGTCTCGATCAGGGTCAAGCCCTCTTGAGCCTGCCGCATTCCTTTCATCCCTCCTTTCAGTAAACGGTCGTCGAATGTATTCATTTGATGAGCAGAACGGGTACAGTCGCGAGCTGGATCACCTTGCTGGCCACCGAGCCCAGCAATATTCCTTTTACTGTCCCGAGTCCTCGCGGTCCCATGACGATCTGATTGCATCCTGATTCCTCCGCGTAACGAAGAATCATGTCATGCGGTGTTCCTGCGACAATGTGGCAGGAATAGGGAATTTCTGCCTCCTTCAGCATCTTGCATGCCGTTGCGAGTTCTCTCATGCCCTCTTCACGGTAATAAAGATCAATGGTTTCCCGGTCGATGAAAAGAGGAACGTTTCCGCGCTGTGGCAGTTGCACATTCAGTAGATGTATTTCCGGCACTTCCCTGTACCAGTTCATCAGCCTGATGAATTCCGCCACTGCGCGGGTGGATGTTTCAGAACCGTCTACCGGCAACAGGAATTTCAACATCGCGCTCTCCTTTATGCGTATCAGGGTGCTGGGCGATCGGATTTATCTGCGTCGTCCCCCAGATCAATCATGGATGCTTTTCCAGCGTTGGCTTTTCTTGCCAGCCACTTCCCGACTGTGACAACCAGTAGCGCGCCGAACGCTGGCGCAAGCCAGTTCAGAAAGATGGCGTTGGCCTTGACCCATTCCCGTACGGTCACATCGGTAATGCTCATATCTCCCGCAATCCAGCCGAGAAGGCCGGCTCCCATGAGGATCGTGACAGGAAAGCGATCCATCAGCTTCATTACCAGCTTACTGCCCCATACGATTATGGGCACGCTCACCACCAGGCCGAAAATGACCAGCGGAATACTGTCCTTGGCGGCGCCAGCAATAGCGATGACATTATCCAGGCTCATCATAGCATCGGCAACGATGATAGTCTTGATTGCCCCGGTCAAGGTCGAACTGGCATTGATCTCATGCCCGCCGCTTATTTCTGATTCCGGCTCCGGTTGAAGCAGCTTGATCCCTATCCATAGCAATAGCAGACCTGCAAGAATTTTCAGATAAGGAATGGCAAGCAATCTGAATGCGAAAAAAATCAATATGACCCGGAGTATGATCGCGCCGAACACCCCCCAAAAAATACCCAGATTACGCTGCTTTTCCGGCAGCCGCCGGCACGCCAGTGCGATGACAATCGCGTTATCGCCCCCAAGAACGATATCAATAGCAATAATTTGAAGTACCGCGACCCAGAACTGCGGACTGGCAAAGTCCATAAGATCTCTCAAAAAGAGATGAAAAGGAGATAGTTACGGAGTAAATCAGGCGAAATGTTCTGTCCACGAAAGATTCTTCTGATTATACCAGCGTCCATCGTCGAGACCTGCGGATGAGCGCACTATGAAATTTACCGGTAGGGCTCCTGTTTTTCCCTTTTTTCACTATAGGGATGGATGAACCGCAGGATTTCAGATTTGCGAGGCATGGCGTCCTGATATCCCAGTTCGATCAGCGCGCGGCAGAACGGTTCTTCAAACAGGACATAACTCAGAAGGGACGAACCGTCATGCTTCATCGCTCCAATTGCCCGAAAAAAAAGCTTGATCGTGAGTGGAAGGGTATGAGCATACTGTTCTGCGATCGTGCTGAACTCCACACTGGGAGAAATGACCATGGACTCGATGGGACGCAACCGAATGTCCTCATTTCTCAGTTTCTCATCCGGTATCAGACGAAGAGTCTTGTTGATGCGCTGGAGCCGCTCCAGGTCGACATCGAGACTGTCGAGAAAAATGCTGCCCATGATATGACCACCGATCTGCGCCAATGTCGGGTAACTGTCGACCTTGACCCTTTCGGGCTGGGGCTCCACTGGTTTTCGTACGCCGATCACCAGAACCCGCTCAGCGCCCAGGTGCAAGGCAGGGCTCACGGGCGCAAGCTGGCGCATGGAGCCATCTCCAAAATATTCGCGATTGATCCTGATTGCAGGGAATAACAGGGGAATGGCGGAGGACGCCATCAGGTGGTCGATTCCGATATGAGCAGGTATGCCGATGCGACGTTCCCGTTTCCAGGGAATGATCTCCTTTGCCCCCTGGTAAAAAGTGATCGATTGTCCGGAAGTATAGCCCCAGGCGGTAATACCCAAAGCGTGCAGCGCACCGGACTTGATGCTTTTCTGGATTCCCTGAAGCGGCAAAGTGTGATCAAGCAGCTGAACGAGCGGCGAATTGTCCAGCAGCGATACGACACCGTACTTGCTCAGGCTTCCGAATAGGAGCGAGGCCAGCCAGCGGCTGGCATTTCCGAAGACACCGACCGGATCCGAGCGGTATGCTTTGCCGACATGCGCATTTTCCCATACAGCCAGGAGCTGGCGGACTCCCTCCTGGAAATTTCTGGCGGAAAGTGCAAGGGCAGCTGCATTGATGGCGCCGGCGGAGGTCCCGCAAATGACGGGAAATGGATTGCTCGCCCCCTCGGGCAGCATCTCGACGATCGCGCGCAGGACCCCAACCTGGTAGGCGGCACGGGCACCGCCGCCAGTCAGGACAAGGCCTGCCCGCGGTGGCGTAAAAGGTCGCGCCGAACTCATCTATTAACGGTCGCCGCCGTTTCTGTACCTCTGGCTGGTCATGTGACAATTATGCCAGACAAAGATGCGGAAATGGACCGGCAAGGCGAAGGCATGTTGTGTGTTCCGGCCAACTGTTTCCACGAGAGCCTGATCACAGGCCTGAATGCATGTATCCTCCGGTCTCGCGGGATTTCTTGTTGCTGAGGGTGTCGGGTACCGAGGAGAGTTTACAGAAGACTCCGGCTTCCGGCGTCCTTTCTGTGACTGTTCACCATGTCCCCTGGTTTTACCCACGCATCAAACTGTTCCGCTGTAACGTAGCCCGATGCAATCGCAGCTTCTTTCAGTGAAATATCCTTCCCATGGGCGG
This sequence comes from uncultured Nitrosospira sp., assembly GCA_964466955.1. Taxonomy (GTDB): domain Bacteria; phylum Pseudomonadota; class Gammaproteobacteria; order Burkholderiales; family Nitrosomonadaceae; genus Nitrosospira. The sequence goes on along the minus strand of CAYXQR010000102.1, from coordinate 7,331 downwards.
TCTTGGCAATCTCGGCGGCCTTGTCGTAGCCGATTTGGGGTGTGAGCGCGGTAACCAGCATCAGTGAATTACGCATCAGGTCGCCGATACGATCCACATTGGCGGTAATCCCGGTCGCACAATGATCGTTGAAGCTTCTCATTCCATCCGCCAGCAGGCGCACGCTCTGCAGGAAATTATGAATGATCAGGGGCTTCATCACATTGAGCTCAAAATTTCCCATGGCTCCGCCGATATTAATTGCCACGTCGTTGCCCATTACCTGGCAGCACAGCATTGTCATTGCTTCCGATTGAGTCGGGTTGACTTTGCCGGGCATGATCGAACTGCCTGGCTCGTTTTCCGGGATTTTGAGTTCTCCGATGCCGCAACGGGGTCCGGATGCAAGCCAGCGAATGTCGTTGGCGATTTTCATCAAGGAAGCCGCAAGCGTTTTCAGGACGCCATGTGCATTGACAAGCGCATCGTTTGCAGCCAGCGCTTCGAACTTGTTCGGTGCGGTGATAAAAGGCAATCCCGTCAGCTTTGCGATTTCCACAGCGAAACGCCCGGCGAACTCGCTGTGGGTATTCAGTCCCGTCCCCACAGCGGTTCCACCCGCCGCCAGCTCATGCAGATGTGGGAGCGACAATTTGATATGTTCCAGGCCATGATCCAGTTGCGATACGTAGCCGGAGAATTCCTGCCCCAGCGTCAGGGGCGTTGCATCCTGCAAGTGCGTGCGACCAATCTTGATAATGCCGGAGAATTCACTTGTCTTGTCATTCAGCGTATGTCGCAGCATGACAATGGCGGGTATCAATTGATGGCTGATGGCAAGGACGGCCGCCACATGCATCGCTGTCGGAAATATGTCGTTAGAGGACTGGCCTAGATTGACATCATCATTTGGATGGATTCTATACGCTGCTCCGTGACCGCATCCAAGTAATGCCGAGGCGCGATTGGCCAGCACCTCGTTCATATTCATGTTGGTCTGGGTTCCAGATCCGGTTTGCCACACCACGAGAGGAAATTCCGAGTCGTGCCGGCCTGCGCTGACTTCATCTGCGGCCTGAATGATGGCCTGGGCGCGAGCGGCTTCAAGCAGACCGAGATCACGGTTGACGCTGGCTGCCGCGCGCTTGACAAGGGCAAGCGCATGGATCAGTGCAAGCGGCATGCGTTCGCCGGAAATCCTGAAATTCTCCAGGGACCGCTGTGTCTGTGCTCCCCACAGCGCCTCGGCGGGCACCCGCATCATGCCCATGGTGTCCCGTTCTTCGCGATAAATCATGGGGAACGCCCACCAGCAGCAGGCGCAGACGCGGCTTTGGAAGTACGCATCGCTACGGAGACCAAGTTTTGATTGAATTATCCGGGAGCAAGCAACCGAACTTCGGCGCTCCCCCGATTAAGCCGCATATAGCCTATGTTAGGCTATCGTGTGCCCGTGCGCTGAACCGGATATGAACACGCCACTGCGAGCATGCGGAAAATCAGCCCCGTTATAGCGTGAATTGAGTCACGAAGCGCGCGTGAAACGAATTGGAGGCTGATCAGTTTTCAAGCCGGAATGATGCTTCCCCTGGCTGACCTGTCTCGGGATCAATCCAGTCGGATATCCCGATCTCGTCTTCGGCCTCCTCCAGGGTTTCACCTGGTTCATAATCCGAGTCCGCGTTGTATTCCATGTCCTGGATTGCGTCGAGCAGCGTAGGAAAGGGACCGAAAACCTTGTCGCTCTCGTTCTCGTCATGCCAGTAAAAACCATCCGGGCGTTCAATGACACGCGTGGTATCGTAGTCGCGCGATCCTTGTGGAATTGTATGAGCCATGTCTACCTCCACCAGATTTACAGATTGGAACCAGATTCAATGGTAGTCTCGTCCGTAAAATTATACCAGCGGAAAATAGATTTCGTGTACAGGAAGGTGACGGGCAAGGTCATGGCCGTTTTCCAGCAGCAGGGATTTTCGCAATGTCTCCAAACAGGAGGCGATCCCCGGTTGTTCCAGTTTCAGTCCCAGTTCAGCACTCCGCCAGTCTGGTACTCGGTAACGCGGGTTTCAAAAAAGTTTTTCTCTTTTTTCAGATCGATCATCTCGGACATCCATGGGAACGGATTGCTCGCCCCGGGATAGAGAATATCCAGGCCGATCTGCTGGCAACGGCGATTCGCGATATAGCGCAGGTATTCCTTGAACATCGGCGCATTCAGCCCCAGCACACCGCGTGGCATCGTGTCTTCGGCATACCGATACTCGAGTTCCACCGCCTTTTGCATCAGCGCGCTGATTTCCTCCCGGAATTCCCTGGTCCATAAATGCGGGTTTTCCATTTTGATCTGATTTACGACATCTATCCCAAAATTGCAATGCATGGACTCGTCACGCAGAATGTACTGATATTGCTCCGCCGCACCCATCATTCTGTTTTGTCTTCCAAGCGCCAGGATTTGTATGAAACCAACATAGAAAAACAGTCCTTCCATGATGCAGGCAAAGACGATAAGGCTGCGTAGCAGTTTCTGGTCGGCATCGGGAGTGCCGGTCTTGAATGCGGGATCGGTCAGGGTATCGATGAAAGGGATCAGAAATTCGTCCTTTTCTCGAATCGACTTTACCTCGTGGTAGGCATTGAAGATTTCTCCCTCATCCAGCCCCAGCGACTCGACAATGTATTGATAGGCATGCGTATGAATGGCTTCCTCAAACGCCTGGCGCAGCAGATATTGCCGGCATTCCGGATTGGTGATATGCCGGTACGTGCCAAGCACGATATTGTTGGCTGCAAGCGAATCCGCAGTGACAAAGAAGCCCAGGTTCCGCTTGACGATGCGGCGCTCATCCTCGGTCAGTCCATTGGGATCTTTCCAGAGAGCAATATCCCGGCTCATGTTGATTTCCTGCGGCATCCAGTGATTGGCGCACGCGGCAAGGTACTTCTCCCATGCCCACTTGTACTTGAACGGCACCAGCTGATTGACGTCCGCCTTGCAATTGATGATGCGCTTGTCTTCCACCGATACGCGGCGGGTTGCGTCAGCGATATCTTCCCCGCAGGCGCCCTGTTCCGGCATGATTTTCGGTTGTAGTATTGAGTCGTCTTCGAATATCAACATGTTATTTCCCTTATCTTCCCTTGGATGGTTGGCAGGACTACTGGCAGGATTCGCACTCGGGATCATCAATGGAGCAATATTTAACCTCGGTTGCAGATGCCTGGTCCGCTATTGCCATACTTCCCGCCGCCGATACTGCATTGAGCGCACCCGCGTCGACAGTGGATTTTTCTGCTGAAGTCGCGGCCAGCGAGCGCAGATAGTAGGTGGTTTTCAAGCCCCGCAGCCAGGCAAGCTTATAGGTTTCATCCAGCTTTTTTCCCGAAACCCCCGCCATGTAAATGTTCAGGGATTGTGCCTGATCGATCCATTTCTGTCGTCGTGCCGCCGCCTCAATCAGCCACTTCGGCTCGATTTCGAACGCGGTGGCGTACAGGCTGCGAAGGTTGGGCGGTACCCGATCTATTTTGCTCAGCGCGCCATCGAAGTACTTGAGATCGGCGATCATGACTTCATCCCAGAGTCCGAGCTTTTTCAGGTCGTTCACCAGATATGCTCCCGCTGTCGTGAATTCTCCGGACAAGTTCGATTTGACGTAAAGATTCTGGAAGGTGGGCTCGATGCTGGCGGAGACCCCGATAATGTTGGAGATCGTTGCCGTGGGTGCAATGGCCAGGCAATTGGAATTGCGCATCCCATACAGCCGGATGCGCTCGCGCAACGCGTTCCAGTCCAGCGTGGTTGAAGTGTCTACTTCGATATAACCTCCTCGTTCCTCTCGCAGCAGATCAAGCGTATCCTGCGGGAGGATTCCACGATCCCACAGGCTGCCGCGGTAGGATGTATAGCGGCCGCGCTCTTCCGCCAGTTCGGTTGAAGCCCAATAAGCCTGGTAGGCTACCGCTTCCATCGAACGATCGGCAAATTCCACCGCCTCGCCGGAGGCGTAGGGAATGCGCAGCATGTGCAGGCAGTCCTGGAAACCCATGATCCCAAGCCCTACCGGGCGATGCCGAAGGTTCGAATTGCGTGCCTTGGTGACAGCGTAGAAATTGATGTCGATCACATTGTCGAGCATGCGCATGGCGGTGCTGACTGTGCGCTTGAGCTTGGCGGTATCGAGCTTGCCGTCGTCGATATGTGCGGCAAGATTGACCGAACCCAGATTGCATACGGCGATCTCGTGATCATTGGTATTGAGGGTTATCTCGGTGCAAAGATTGGAACTGTGGACAACGCCGGCATGATTCTGCGGCGAACGGACGTTGCAGGCATCCTTGAAAGTGATCCACGGATGTCCGGTTTCGAACAGCATGCCGAGCATCTTGCGCCACAACTGTTGTGCCGGAAGCTTCTTGTACAGCGCCAGCTCGCCGCGCGCGACTTTTTCCTCGTAGGCAAGGTAGGCCTGCTCAAACGCCCTTCCGAATTTCTCGTGCAAATCGGGTACATCGGATGGCGAAAAAAGTGTCCACTCACCTCCCTCCATCACCCGTTTCATGAAGAGGTCGGGCACCCATGTAGCCGTGTTCATGTCATGAGTGCGGCGACGGTCGTCCCCGGTATTCTTGCGCAGCTCCAGGAACTCTTCGATATCCAGATGCCAGGATTCCAGATATGCGCAGACCGCGCCCTTGCGCTTGCCACCCTGGTTGACTGCCACCGCGGTATCGGATACCACCTTGAGAAAAGGCACCACACCCTGCGATTTGCCATTGGTGCCCTTGATGCGCGAACCCATCGCACGGACAGGTGTCCAGTCATTGCCGAGTCCCCCGGCATACTTGGCCAGCAGCGCGTTTTCCTTGATAGCCTCGTAGATGCCATCCAGATTGTCCGGTACCGTGGTCAGATAGCACGAGGACAGTTGCGAGCGGCAGGTTCCTGAATTGAACAGGGTTGGCGTGGAACTCATGAAGTCGAAGTTCGACAGTATCTGGTAGAACTCTATGGCTCGCGCCTCGCGGTCGATTTCGTTCAATGCCAGTCCCATCGCCACCCGCATGAAGAAGGCCTGCGGCAACTCGATCCGGCGCTCGCGGACGTGCAGGAAATAACGGTCATACAGGGTTTGCAAACCCAGATAGCCGAATTTAAGGTCCCGGCTGGCGTCCAGCACCTTGGCCAGGCGTGGCAGGTCGAAATGAGCCAGGCGTTCATCCAGCAACTCGCCATCGATTCCGCGTCTGATGAATTCCGGGAAATATTCCGGGTAGCGTTCCGGCATTTCCTGCTGCATGGCTTCTTCCCCCAGTACCTCGAGGCGGAGCGTGTGCAACAACAGCCTTGCCGTGACATAGCTATAGGCAGGCTCTTTTTCGATCAATGCCCGTGCGGATAAAACGGCCGATTTCCGGACCTCCTCCATGGGTACCCCATCATACAGGTCCTTCAGGGTCGCCTTTAGAATCAGGGAGGAATCCACCGCTTCGCCAAGATCGAGGCAGCAGGATTCAATCAATCCTAACAGCCGTGCGGTGTCAAGGGGTGCCTTACAGCCATTTTCAACCACATTCAAAATACTGGCGGGAGCTTCTGTCACGCCCATTTCTTTCAGTTGGGCTCGCTTGCGCGCACGATCCTCGCGGTACAGCACATAGGCACGGGCAACATCGTGCTCTCCCGAGCGCATCAAGGCGAGCTCCACCTGATCCTGGATATCCTCGATATGAAAGGTTCCCCCAGAGGGCTGACGGCGAATCAGAGCGTTCACCACATCCTCGGTCAGCCTTGCCACCACCTCGCGTATCCTTGCGGAAGCAGCGCCTTGGCCGCCGTTGACCGCAATGAATGCCTTGGTCATGGCGACGGCGATTTTCCCTGGCTCGAACCCTACTACCGAGCCATTGCGTCGAATGACCCTGTACTGGGCATAACGCGTATCGGGAGTGGAAGGGGTGGCGGAAAAATCATACCCTGTCGCTGCTGTCGGGCTCGTGTGATCTGTTGCAAGCTGCATTGCCGATCCTCCTCGTTTGCGGGGAAAGCCTGCTCTTTCCCCTTGCTGGAACTGGAATACAGTGGCTGCGCCAATTGACTGCCGTCCTGCTGTTGGCGCCGGATACCACTATATATAGTATTTGTATTGGTATCTTTCAACTACTGCTAGTGGTGCTCATGGTGCTATATTTTTGGGGCGATGTCAAACCCATTCCATGAAAGGAAAGCCGGTATGCGTGGTATTCGGCATTTTCATGAATGTGAAATCTCAAGAAATCCACGGTTTTGCCGTTAAAGCCTCATCCGAATGTACGTGAATTGAGGGCCCAATAACCATGTCACAGGACTGCAACGCAGTGGCCGAGCCGCTGAGATTTGAAATCATGGATAACGACCAGAAGTATCGCGTCCACTCGAAAACCGCGATACTCTCCTTATTTCGATCGATGATGCGCAGCAAGTCGCTGATTGCCTGTTATTTCGATCACGGCAACCGTTTTATCCTGACCACGGTCATCGATGTAGATGCGGAACAGGGCAAAATGGTGCTGGACTACGGTGCGGATGAAGAATCCTGCCGGCTGGCGTTGAAAGCCGAAAGGCTGAATGTCGTAGGTTTTCTGGACCAGGTGAGGATTCAGTTTGTTTGTGAAGGGGTCGGGAAAATTCAGTTCGGGCAGTATGACGCCTTCCTTGCCCCGATTCCGGAAGCATTGCTGCGCATGCAGAAAAGGGAGTATTACCGCATCACCATCCCGATCAATGCTCCCGTGAAGTGCGTTGTCCCATTACCAGTCGCGGATCGGCCTCGCGTGGAAATCATCCTGCAGGATATCAGTTGCGGAGGCATGGCCGTGATCGATCATCACTCGAATATCGATTTCCAGGTGGGGGATATTTATCAGGATTGCCTGGTTCCGTTGCCCGAGATAGGTACTGCCAGAGTCAACCTCAAGGTGCAGCACGTTTCAGAAATCAGCCATAGAGATGGCCTCCGGCTCCAACGCGCGCGATGCGCTTATATCGATACACGGGAGACGATGCTGTCGCTGATTCAGCGTTATATCAACAAGCTGGAGCTGGAGCAGAGGCGGAAGCAGTAGCGCCAGCAAGAAAGTCATGGGTTTCAGGCTTGAGGAATCTGCCGGTTCGAATGTGCCAATGATAGTACGGCAAGGGTTAGAAGAAAAGGAGGGCTCTGGTTTCAGTTGGAGAGGAGCGATGACGGCACACCGGGTGCTTCTGCGGAATGCTTCCGCAACCCGGCGCATTCCCTGCCGGCAGCGCAAAAAAAGCCCCATCCCTGTGAAAGCGGATGGGGTGACCCCCGTCAACAGTCAGAGCCTGG
>CAYXQR010000101.1:0-4585 GCA_964466955.1 uncultured Nitrosospira sp. | reverse complement strand
GAATAAATACGGTCCAATATCTCCTGCTGCTGAGGATTCACAACGCTGGTTATATCAACCGGCATCATCGACCATGTCCCAAAGTTTTTTGGGATGAAGTGTTCATAATCAACACGATCAACTGGATCATGCCCGACAGGCCGAGGTTTCATTACAATTGCCAATGCTGCCGCTGCAAACATGAGTGCAAGAATAAGCAAGCCAACTCGTGTCATGATAACTCTCCTGATCGGGATGGCGTTCAAGAGGTCCTGGCCGGACGATTGATGAATGTAGCGCTTAGTTGAAGAATGGAGTCCACGGCGATAATGAGCAGCAAGGCACTCAGAAACAATACCATTCCTGCAAACCCATGCAGAAATCCCTGCCCCGCTTCATCTCCAAAATGATAGGTGATCAGTGTCAGTACCATGACGCGGATGACATTAGCGGTAAAAGAGATTGGCACAATCAGGAGAGCGAGCGTGACATTGCGGAAAAGTGAATCGTGACGAATAAGGTTCAAGTACAGCAAGCCGAGTGCTTCGAGGGTGAATAGCGTGTGCAACCCTGCGCAAGCATCAGCAACCAGCAGCTTGTATTGCCCGATCTGAAGAATCACCCCTGTTCTTGCAATGGGATAACCTGCCGAAAAAAGTATGTTTTCTGCCACGTAGGATACCGCCATCTTCATTGGCATTGTAACCGCGTCGACAATAGACCCCGGCAATGGGATCATGAAGAGCATGAAAAACAAAGAAAACCATTGCGCCTTAAGGGCAGATTTACCTCGCATGAGCAAAAGTACTCCAGCGAGCAACCAGATGACGGAGCCAATCTCAAGAACAAGGATTTCCTGTGAACGTCCAACCACATAGGAGATCAAACCGAAAATTAAAACCGGCCACCCAGCAACTGGATGTACAGGCTGGCCTTCACTCGCGCGCCACATTTCCGGCCACTTCCGATAAATCAACCAGCAAGCAATGCCCAGGACAATGGGACCATGAGCCTGCTGGTCAGTACTCCAGACACCCCGGAAGAGATCGACCAGACTTGGCAAGTAGAGTACTACTAGCCCAATAATAACCGGCAGCCACACCAGCAGTTGATTACGCCAATTTCCCGGTTCGCTGGAGGATCTATTAAAGGTAATTGATGAATCAGCGCTCATCTTGTTCTTGTGCCGCGCCTTGCTTACTGGATGAGCGCAGCCGTTTGTCGTTAATCTGATCTTTCGCCCGTTGGATAAACTGGCTCACCGTTTTATATTTCCCTTGCTTATCTTGACAATCGGGTGGGTAGTGGACAGCAGGGTTGGCACAAGCTTGTTGTACATTTTTCCGGAGTGCTTCGGGTAGGCGCAGCAGAAGAATTGCATCGGGCATCTCTCCAGATGATCGGGCGTTACTAAAGAGGGAGCCCGTGACTTTATCGGCATAATCTGGCCAAATAATCGATTGAATAAGAAAATTTTTGCGCCATGGAGATTGCTGAATAACAGCCATTAAGCGAGCCCTGATCCTTTATAAAAAAGACAGATAAAGCGGCGTTTTAGCAAAACCTCTCCCAAAAACATTTCCCGAGAAATCGGAAGCATATGAAGTTCGACTATCTCCCTTACCGCCTGTATTCGGGCTCAAAATTCATTCAGGACTGTACCTACCGATGCCGTACCTGTTTCCCGGAGGCTGTGGACCAATGCTACAGTTCCCTCCAACGAAGTATGGTTCTTGCGTGCAACGATAAGGGCAGCAGAAGTACGTGCTGCAATAATCTGAGTCTCTGAGTACTGGCTTGCGGCAGGGGTGTCTATAATAACGACATCAAATTCACGCATCGCTACATGCAACAATTCGGCAAAGCGGCTGCGACCGAGCAGTTCCTGCGGATTGGGTGGCACAGTGCCCGCCGGAAGTACATAAAGGCCAAGCAGCGGAGGAATGCGAGCAATCACTTCCATGCCCACGCGTCCAGCCAGTAAGCTTGACAATCCTCCATTACCGCTGAGTTTAAATAGCTCATGTTGCCTAGGCGTACGAAGATCTGCGTCGATGAGCAGTGTGCGCTTACCCAATTGTGAAAATATGATCGCAAGATTGGCCGCGATGAAGCTACGGCCTTCCTGTGAACCTGGACTTACTACGGCAAGCGTATTTTGGTTCGCCTCCGCGTTAAACCAGCGCAACATGAGCTGGCTGCGTAGACCGCGCAACTTCTCTACGATTGGGCTGAACGGTTTGTAAGCTGCCACCAATCGACGATCGAGACTATTATCCCCAGTCGGCAAATAGAGATTATTGAACTGACGAGAAAGAGCAAATTGCACGTCATCTTCCGTAAGCAGTCCGAGTTCTATTGCTGTGACGCCAAATTGTTTGCCCTGCTCGATCTGCGTCCGCAGGATGCGATCGGCGTTTTCCGGGGAAAGTCGCCCTGTATCCATAAGGATAGTCCCAATTGAGCTGTTGCTGCCAAGAAACTGGGACTGCGGCTTACCGCTGTGGAATGGCTCGTCGGAACTCGACGTGTAATCCCGTTTGATCGTTGGAAAGCTAGCGCTTAAGGGTTTCATGTCGGATTTTCCATTTTCAGGATGTCAGGTGGCGGATGTGCCTAACTGCTTGGGTAGTGAGCGAGGCCGCTGGCTGGAGATAACAGCGAGCACCGGAAGGTCAACGGCCGTGATAAGGTCTTCCGACGAACGTATACGCCGATTGCCCAATTCAAGCATCAGAGCAACTCCCATTCCCAGCAGTGTGCCGAGAAAAATAGCAATCAGAACATTGAGCACGATCTTGGGCCGGGAGTGCTCTGTAGGTACCGACGCGGGGTTGAGAGTGACCACGTTTGTCTGAACGGAGAGACTTTCCAGGCGCGACTGATTTGAACGCAGGCTGATCGCCTCCAGGTTACGTTGCGCGGCTTCGACGTCACCCAGAAGCACGCCGATCTGATCGCGCTGCTTGTTCAGCTCAAGCACACGTTCCTTCTGCTTTTCCATTGACTCGAGTATCTCCTGCTCCTTCCTTTTTCCCGCCTCATAGGAAGTATCCATACTGGTGTGGATTTTTTTGATCTCAATTGCAAGGCGGCCACGCAGGGAGGCAAGTTCGGATTGCATGCGTTTGGTTTGAGGATGGTTTGGTCCAAGATAGATATTGCTTTCCTGAAGCTTGGCATCCAGGCGCGCGATATCGGACTTAAGACTATTTATAAGGGGATTCTGAATGACTTCAGGAAGTGTTTCAGGATTTTCCACCGCTTTACGCTTGCTACTGCTCTCCGAAGTTTGTCCTTGGATAAGTGTCAATTGGGCTGAAAGGTCGTTCAGCTTGCCAATTTCATAGTCCAGGCGTTCGTCGGTCGCAACTATTCCCGTCTTTTGCTGGTGTGCAGAAAGTGCTGATTTAGCCCTTTCGAGTTCGCCTCTGGCTATCTGGGTCTGATCCTGGAACCATTCAGCGTATTGCCGGGCGGGGGCAACTTTAAGTCCCAAGGTGACATCAATGTAAGCCTGCGCAAAAGCGTTGGCAATCGCCGCCGCAAAATCTGGATCAACGCCGGTGTATTCGATACTGATCACATTGCTTTCCCGTGAAGGTTTGACGTCGAGCTTCTTCTTCAAGAGATTGACAAGCCAGATCGTCAGGCTGCCTTTTCCACCATCATCCATCCATTGTTCCTTGATGGCGGCGTTTTCATCCATGCGCAGCATCTTCACGACCCGCTCCGCAACCCGTTCGCTGTTGATGATGTCGATCTGTGTGGCCATGTATGCTGGAGATGCAAGTCCGGGCAGAACCATTCCCGCGATGGGATCGGGCGATTTAACATCAACCACCACAGAAGTATTCGCAGTATATTGCTTAGGCAACAACAAACTGATCACCAACGTGGTTATCACCGTAAAAAGTAGAATTGATACAACAATCTTGTAGCGTGATCGGATGATGAGCAGGAATTGGTGGAATGTCATGGCAGAATACTCTTAGAAAATGCTTTCCCTGACGTAGATGATATCGTCGGGCTGCACAATGTCCGTCATTTCAGGTGAAAGCCTCTCAACAACACCCTCCGCATTTTTACGGTGCAGGCGCAGCCACCATTCACTGCCCCGCGCAGTGGGACCACCACCCTGAGCCAGCGCCTGCCTGACCGTCATGCCTCGCTCAATGCGGTAAGCCCCGGGTCGTTGAGCTTCTCCATAGATATAGAACATTGGTGCGCGATGAACATAAATGGTATCGCCACCCCTGAGAATTACGTCATCATCCGATTTTTCTGCCAGGTAAAGCGCGGGAATATCAATTTCCTTGCGAAAAGGCTTGCCATCCCGGATTCCTGTGACAATGGCAAGGTCATCACCCACCGGCGTGACACCTCCGGCCGCCGCGAGCATATCACTGACCCGACTGAGGGTTTCCAGCGGAAAACGTCCGGGCCTGTTTACCTGCCCCAGCACGCTTACCTGGTTGCCCCGGATCTGCAGGAGAATCATGGTCACCTGTGGCTGCCTAATATAGCGCCCGTCCTTGAGAGCGGCAGCGATTTTCTTTTCAGCTGCGTCGATGGAAAGACCACCGACTGCAACCGTGCCGACCAA
>CAYXQR010000100.1:0-16208 GCA_964466955.1 uncultured Nitrosospira sp. | reverse complement strand
GGCGACATCCTCCGGCGTTTCGCCCTGGAACAAGGTGCAGTTTACCGTGACCCGGAAGCCTTTCTCCAATGCGATCTTTATGGCTTCGACGGCCCGGTCGAAAACGCCGTCCTGGCAGACAGAAGCATCATGCCTCTCCTTCAGACCGTCCAGATGAATGGAGAAAGTCAGATACGGCGAAGGCGTGTAGTCATCGATTTTCTTCTTGAGCAGAAGGGCGTTGGTACAAAGATAGACATACTTTTTGCGCGCAATGATCCCCTCCACGATGCGCGGCATATCCTTGTGTATCAGCGGCTCGCCGCCAGGAATGGACACCATGGGCGCTCCGCACTCGTCGACCGCTTCCATGCATTGTTCAAATGACAGGCGTTGATCGAGAATATGGTCCGGATAATCAATCTTGCCGCAGCCTGCGCAAGCCAGATTACAGCGAAACAGGGGCTCCAGCATCAGCACCATGGGGTATTTTTTCACCCCTCTCAACTTTTGCTTGAGCAGATAGGTGCCCACAGCGATCTGTTGACGTAAAGGAACTCCCATGAGCAAATCCTCCAAAAAACTTCGATAAACTATCAATAGCCGGAACACTCACTAGCCTGGCATATTTTTCTGTATTTATACGCCAGGTGCAGCCAAGGCTGCGGCCCTGAATTTCAATCCCGCGTAATGCCGCCCTTTCCCGTGGACTCCTGCAGTCGTATCCGGGGCTTCCGGAGCAGATTACATGCTCCGCCGTTCTTTTTTCCACGTAAGAAGGTTCGTGTCGCTTCCTTCTGATTTTCTGCGGTGTCAGGTCGAATCAAGCCGGCATATTAGCACGTCCATTTCCCAAACTAAACACACAACCTCTTCAAGGTTAAGGGATTTCCGATCTTGAGGCTCCATTTCCGCCATCGCTGCAAACTCCCGCCTTGCTTTAAAAGTTCGCCAGAAAAGAGTCTGAAGACCTCTGGGAGAGAAACGATCATTCCACCGGACGATGCGAAAAAAATGGGGCGCCTTCGCGCCCCATTCTCAGGTCTAATCCCGATTAGAAGTTATGACGCACGCCGATGGTGAAGGTGCTGCGGTTGGCGCCATTAGTCGCATAGTTAGGAGCGGCATAGCTGACAGTGGCGGTTCCAAGGTCGTTTGCGGCCGCGCCGTTCGGGTTGGTGACATAGACGTGCTGGTAGCCGCCGAACAGGCTGGTACGCTTGCTCAGGTTGTGGATGGCACCGACGGTGAAGCTGTCGGCCTTACGTGCCGCCGCGGCATTGACACCGCCTGCATGGGCCTTGGTCATACCGCCCTGCGCGACCAGCGTGGTGTTGCCCCAGCGATATTGGGCGCCGGCGTGCCAGATGTTGCCGTCGCCACCCCAGTTCATTGCGGAGTTGCACTGCCCGGAAGAAAGGCCGGCATCGAGCGGATTGGCCACGAGCGCGGCGGCGGTGGAACAGGTGGCCGAGCCGATAGCATTGTTGATGTCTTCATACTGGCCGCTCAACCTGAAGTTTTCCCAGGTCCACGACGCGCCCACACGCCATACTTCTTCCGTCCTGAGGCCAATGCTCTTCTGCAGGTTATTGGCGTTGTCACGCGAGTAACCGCCGAAGATATCGAAACCCATGCCCATGAAATCGGCATGGTACTTGGCCGCGGCCTGGCCATCAAACTCACCGTTTCGGCCACCGGTATTGCCATTGCTGCCAAGCCCCCCTGGCAGGAAGCTTGAGGTAATCCCGCCGGAATTCAAGGGATCGAGGCTGTTGGCATCGCCCGGCATCAGGATGGCGGCAAAGGAGAAGCCTTCGATGGTGGCGGAATCGTAGCGGATGGCGCTGTTTACAAAGGTGTTGGCGCCCGAGCCCAGGCCATTCGCGCCGCCGGACATGGTGCCGCCCGCGCCGTTGGCTTGCAGGGTGGTGTAGGCGAACGGGTCGATCGTCATGCCGCCGGCAAAATCCTTGAAGGGAGATTGCACCCGACCGAATTTGATGTCGCCCCAGTGGTTGCTGGACAGGCCCACCCATTGCTCACGAGGGGTGGTAGCGGAACCGGAGCCGGTGTTCAGGCCGAATTCCAGGCGGGCGTTTGCCTTGAGGCCATTGCCCAGATCCTCGGTTACATGCAGGCCAAAGCGCGAAGAACGGGAATTATCCTGCAGCGCGCCCTGGCTGGGCTGTGCAGCAAAATCCACGAGACTGTATTCAGCTTGTGCCCGACCGAAAATCGTGACGTTTGTCCCCTGAGCGGATGCAACCACCGGGGTCGCGAGTGCACCGGCAGCCGCCAGTGCAATCAGTTTCTTTTTCATGTGGAAAATCTCCTTTAAAGTTGAAACGGTGGGGGCCTCGCACCGACCCTATTTTCGGTGGAGTATATACCCGCTGCCTGGACCTCTCGCAAATTGAGAGGGTTGAGAGATTGTGCCTAACGCTGCAACGGCTAGCAAGGAAATATGGAGAGTTTAGAGATATCGAAGAACAATGTGTTGCTTTTTTGCAACAAAAGGATTCAACAATGGCACACTGCTCCACGCCCAAACGAGAAAAACTCTGGCCTAATCTCTGCGGTTGTCAGAAGGCAGAAGGCAGAAGACGAAAATGCCTACCTGAAGAGGCGGGCCAGTTCGGCCCCGGGATCGTCGGCCCGCATGAATGCTTCCCCCACCAGGAACGCGTTCACTTGATGATCCCGCATGAGCGCAACATCGGCCGGGGTCAGAATCCCGCTTTCGGTGATCACGATGCGTTCAGATGGCACGCGATCAGCGAGACTCAAAGTGGTTGCCAGACGGGTTTCAAAGGTGCGCAAGTTGCGATTGTTGATACCGATCAGGGGTGAAGACAGTTCCATGGCAAGTTCGAGTTCCGCTCCATCGTGCACTTCGATCAGGACCGCCATCCCGAGATCATGAGCAAGCGACTCCAGTTTGCGCATCTGAACCACAGATCCCCCGGACGCACATTCCGGCGTCAGGGAAGATGCTGTTACATGCGAAGCTTCGGCGGCCCCCATAAAGGCTGCGACGATCAGCAGGATACAATCGGCTCCCATTTCGCGCGCCTCAAGCACCTGATATTCATCCACCAGGAAATCCTTGCGCAGGACCGGAAGGCTGCAGGCGGCTCTGGCCTGGCCCAAGTATTCTGCGTTACCGCGGAAAAATTGCGTGTCGGTCAGGACCGACAGACAGGCAGCGCCATGATTCGCGTAGCTTGCAGCAATCTCGGCCGGATCGAAGTGCTCACGCATGATTCCTTTGCTGGGACTGGCTTTCTTGATTTCCGCGATGACGGCGGATGAACCGGCATCGATCCTGTCTCGAATAGCCCTCGTAAAATCCCGGGGCGCCGGCGCCGAGTCCGCCTGACGGCGGAGTACGGAGAGAGGCCGCAAAGTCTTTGCGGATGCGACCTCCTGTCGCTTGACCGTCAGGATTTTTTGCAGAATGTCGCTCATGATCAAACCGGAAGCTCTCTTTCTTCTCCTTCCCGTTTCCGACGGGAGAATTCAACGAGTTCCCGCAGCTTCGTTCTCGCCGTACCGCTCTCGATCGCGGTACGGGCCTTCTGAATTCCCTGTTCCAGCGAGTCCGCCATACCTGCGACATAGATCGCCGCTCCTGCATTGAGCAGCACGACATCGCGCGCTGGCCCGGGACGATTTTCCAGCACTGAAATCAGTATTTTCCTGGACTCTACGCTGTCCTGCGCCACGATTGTTTCAATAGCAGCCGTTTTCATGCCGAAGTGCTCCGGCCTGATCGCGTATTCCCTGACTTCGCCATGCTTGAGCTCGCCAATCCAGGTTTCGCCTGCAATGGTGATTTCGTCGAGACCGCCCTGATCGTTTTCCCCATGCACCACCATCACGTGGCGGCTGCCGAGACGCTGCAGAACGCGTACGAGGATGCCAACAAGATCGCGGTGAAAAACACCAAGCAACTGGTTTTTTGCGCCCGCGGGATTGGTCAGTGGCCCGAGAATATTGAAAAGCGTGCGTACGCCGAGATCGCGGCGCACGGGGGCGGCGTGCTTCATGGCGCTATGGAAATTCGGTGCGAACATGAAACCGCGGCCGATTTCCGCCAGATTCTCGGCGATCTGATCGGATGTCTGCTCCAGATTAACGCCGAGCGCTTCGAGCACATCCGCACTTCCCGATTTACTGGAAACCGAGCGACCGCCATGTTTGGCGACGCGCGCGCCCGCTGCGGCGGCGACAAAAGCAGCAGCGGTGGAGATATTGAAAGTATGAGCCGCATCCCCACCCGTGCCGCACGTGTCCACGAGATGGCGATCATCCGCCACCTCCACCCGGGTGGCAAATTCACGCATGACCTGAGCGGCCGCGGCAATTTCCCCGATGGTTTCTTTTTTTACCCGCAGACCGGTAATGATGGCTGCGATCAAGGCAGGCGACACTTCCCCCCGCATGATCTGACGCATGAGCGAGAGCATCTCGTCATGAAAGATCTCGCGATGCTCGATGATCCGGGTAAGCGCTTCCTGAGGTGTCATGACAATGTTAGTCGGAACGAAAACGCTTACGATACGCGACAATCAATGCGACGCAGGCAATTCCGCCAATCAATTTACTGGTTCAGAAAATTTTTCAGCAGCTGATGCCCGTGCTCGGTCAGAATGGATTCGGGGTGAAACTGAACACCTTCGATAGGCAAGGCCTTATGGCGTACCCCCATGATTTCCCCATCCTCGCTCCAGGCCGTAACCTCCAGGCATTGCGGCAGGGTTTCACGCTCGATGACCAGCGAATGGTAGCGAGTCGCCGTGAAGGGGTTGGGCAAACCCTGAAATACGCCCGTACTTTCATGAAAGACCAGGGAAGTCTTGCCATGCATAAGTTTTTTGGCATGCACGATCTTCCCGCCGAACGCCTGTCCTATGCTCTGGTGGCCGAGGCATACGCCCAGTATGGGAAGTTTGCCCTCGCAATGTTCGATCAACGGTATCGAAATGCCCGCCTTGCTCGGCGTGCAGGGTCCCGGTGACAGGACGATGCGCTCCGGTTGCAGCTGCGCGGCTTCCTGAAGCGTGATCTCATCATTTCGATACACTGCCACCTCTTCACCCAGTTCGCCAAAATACTGCACCAGGTTATAGGTGAAGGAATCATAATTATCAATCATCAACAGCATGGATTTCGGTCATTGCGGGCACCCATTCGCCCTTTCGACTGGCGTGCCGTTTCGGTTGCCAAGTCTGGCTGATCCGCAAGGTCAGGACAATCATGAAAAAACGTATTATCGCTGCTCGGCAGCCGACAGGCAAGAAAAGCAGGCGCATTCAAGGACCGCGCCGGCCTTCATTTGCGCGTTGAATCTTCCTTTCACGGAAGACTGGAGGGATGAGGATCCGGCTCCTGGTGATTGTTTCTTTGCGCAAAGCGATCGCAGTGGACTATCGGATACGCTCGATGGCGGCAAGAAGCTCATTGTCATCCATCTGTGCCAGCGACTGAAGCCCCGCGCGCAGCAGAATGCTTTTTTTCACCTCGCACCCATGTTTGTCGCAACGTTTCTTGAGCGCGGCTATTTCCCTGTGCTCCTCCTCGGGAATCGAATAGCTGTCGCGCATCACCTTGATTTTACCTGATTTTGCGCTCTCAGGAGCCTTGCCCGTTTTTTTACCCTGCTTGGATCCACCGGTCTGTTTCAATGATTTCCCACCCTCCCGGGCCCGGCTCGATTGGGCCTCCACTGCGTCCGGTGATTTTTCCGGTCCAGCAGTGTCGGTTCTTTTATCCGCACTAACCGAAGCGGAAGAAACCTTTTCCGGAATCACCGCGCCGGCTCCCTTCTCCGGCGGGACGCTCTTGGAGGTCGGGGCCTTACGGTTTGACATGATGCTCTTCCCTGCTGCGTCCTTGCCCGTATCTTTCTTCGATTCGGCTTTCTTCGACTCGGCAGTCTTTGCAGCGGCGCCCCGGGCTTGAGTGCCCGGCGCTTTCGTACTCGTCTTTACCGGCTTTTTACTTGATGTTGTCGCCATGATCCCTCTCCTCGTTCAAGTGATACACCACAAGTGGTACGGAACCGTAAATACACAGTATATGTCGTATAACCGCTAATGCAATCCATATAAAAAAACCGGGGAAACAGAATGCATCCATCAGGGCTTGCCTGGAGGACAGGGTTACAGGGAGCCGGCATGCCGGAGAATCGTCATCCTGTCCCGTCCTTCAGAAAAGAAGGCCCGGATGCGGCCGCTGCAGAGCCCACGGGGAGGATGCGCTAATTGATCGAATGCTCCAAATGCTGGCCTTCGAGTTTTTCCCGGTAATTTTCCAGTATGTTTTCCATTTCGACGCTTTTCATCCGCGTAAACGGCTCCGCTTCCAGAATCGCGTTCCATGCGCCCTTGTGGCTGTACCAATCGACCAGTTCCCGACCGATGCGATAAAGTTCATCGTTATTTGTCTCGCACAGGTTTTTCTGCTCCTTTTCTCTCGCAAGTACGGTTAAGGTATTTTTCATATCCTGTTCCAGTTGTTTACGCTGGCCGCTCAGCTCCTGATTCTGTTTACGCAATTCCTCCAATTGCCCTTGCAGCTCGGCTTTTTCCCTTCGGACCGTCTCGACATCCTTCTCAAGCCGGGATGCCCGGGCTGACGAACTTGCTGCTGACCGTTTATGTGACTCCGCTTCATCACCAGCCTTTTTCAGTGTTTCTTCCAGAGCCGCTTTCTCCTGATCGAGCGTCGAATTCTGCTGCTGCGCCTCATTCAGTTGCTGTTGCATACGCCGTAACGCCTGCCGCTCCTTTCTTGCAGCTTTGTCGGCGGGCGCGGCCTGGGTATTGAACGGCAAAAGCCCAACGAGCAAAATGACAACCAGTATCTGGCCCAGCAATTTGTGGCCGATTTCCTTTCCGGTGACATTCATGAAAGCGTTCATCGTCAGAATCGGGCATTCAGGTCCAGGTTGATCGAATCGATTCCCAACGGCAAGCCGCTGATCTGATTGTACGAGTTATAACGAAGACCGAGCCAGGTGTTGCGAGCGACACCGTACAGGGCATGGAGGGTATAGCCCTTGTGATTGGTGCCTCCCAGCAGGTAATTCGAATCGGTAAAGGCATCCAGCATGGAATCGCGCTCGGAGTGGCGGTAGAAACCGAAAACCTGCCACTGGTGCCGCTCCGATATGACGGGGTAGCCCACCGTCAGCCGTATCTGATAGGCATCCGTTTCCGGTTTGATGTTCTGGCCGGTGCGCGCCAGGATTTTGCCCTGGTCGTAGCCCACATTGCGGGCATAGTCGGCAGCGGCGATGACATGAATAGGTTTGAACCTGGAATAGTCCGCCACCATGGTCACATTGGCGATACGGTAGTCTGCAGCCAGCGCCCAGAGGTTGGTGGTGGGATCGCCGTCATTATCGATATTGAAAAGGCTGTTGCCTTTCTGGCGAAATAGCGTGGCGGTCTGATCGTACAGGGTGTCGCCGAAATTGGGGTTGCGGACGCCGGCGATATTCCGGTAATCGTAATATGCCGCTCCTATCCGGATTTTGGTATCGGTATCCTCTGGAGCCCATTCCACCCCCGCCTGCGCCCCATAGAACCATTTATCCTTGGCTTTGACCGTTTCGCTCTGATTGATCGTCTGCAAGGGAAAAATGCCCGCATTGAAAAATGGCTTTAGGGTCCTGTTTTCCTTGCGCCATGGGTGCAGGTTGACTGCCAGGCCTTCGAAGTTCAGGTCCACGTCCCATAACAGGTCGGTGTGGACTACTCCGGCGGTCGGGATGGTATGGGTTCCGCCCCCCCGGATCGTCCCGGCATAGATATTTCCGACAGTACCGACAAAGAAGGGGTTGGGGAAACGCCCGGTGCTCACGGTAAGCCAATCCCAGGGTGCGAGCTTGAGGTAGGCCTGATCCAGGACCAGGCTGAACTTGCTGTTGAAGGTACCCAGCGTCTGCAGGGTGGAGGTTGGAGACCCCATCAGGATGGGAGATCCCAGCAGCCGGCCGGTCGTGATGGGGTCGTTTACATTCCCTGTAGTCAGGCGCATGCCGAAATCGACGCCCTTGGTGACTCTGGCGTTCAGGCCCAGGCGCATGCGTATGCGCTCGCGATGGTGGCTGTCGTCGGTGGTATTGCCGATCTGCTGCCCGATAGCCAGGAAATTGGCTGCGGGGGCATTGCCATTAGCATAAAAATCGGCCTGCTCGCGCAAACGCATGTCGCCTTCCAGCGTAAATCTGTCCAGCCATTCGGGCACTGCGTTCACGTTGCCCCATCGTTCCTGCTTGGCCTGGCCTACGACTTCCTCGCGCAGCTGATCTCGAATCTCTTTCTTGATATGCTCCGGTACGTACGTCACTCGCACTTCGCTTTTTTTCGGTGGAGCAGCGTCATTGTCGCCGTCGGCGACAACCCCGGCCACGCCGGTTTGTTCGGGGGACTGCTGCCGTGTAAGCCTCGCCTTCTGCTCAGCCTTGCGCATCATTTCGTCCGCGACTTCCTGCTTGATGACGCCCTGCTCGACCAGAAGATGGATCAGATTCAGCGTGGTCTCGTACAGTATTTCGACTTTTTCGCGCTCATCTGCTTTTACGTCGGCGCCCATAACGACAAGCATTATGGAAGCGCCTGCGAGCATCGTTCGGATATTCATGTTGTTCTCCGTACCATCAGGCGCGCGAGGTCACACGTATTTTTAATGGCTGCGGCATATCTGCCGGAGGACCTTCGCGTAACGCCTTCAAGCTCTGCAGCACATCCTGCAGCAATTCATCAACTTTCGAATCGCCGGTTTTATCCACCAGCGCGATCCGCTCCACCTTTCCGCCGGAATCGATCCATACTTTCACCACTACCTTGTATGTCTTGTCCTTGAGTGCTTTTTCGCGCGCCACCGCCTCCTGAAAAGCGGCGTTCACTGCTTCATTCACTATCGCGTCATACCAGGCCCAGGGGTTTCCCTTCTTGCCGCCAATCAGATCGGCTCCCCCTTTTTTACCCACGAGGCCGAACCCGTCGCCGCTGCCCGTACCTTCTGCATCAATACCCAGGTCGGGTCCGGGCGGAGGTTCATCGGCTTCATCCATCGGCTCCGGTGCCTCGTCGGGTAGCGGCACTTCTTCCTTGACCACGGGTTCCGGCGGTTTCTGCTCGGGAGGCGGAGGAGGGGGAGGGGGCGGCGGCTTGATCAGGGTGATCTGCTGGACCGATTGCCTCGGCGGAGGCCTATCGCTTTCCAGAAAATCCTTCAGCCACAATCCCAGTGAGATTGCAGCCGCGAGGCAAAGCGCGACTCCCCCCCAGCGCCTCCAGGCCGGCCCGCTCTCATCCATGACGTCATTTCACCAGACGCTGGGTCACTAGGCCCAATTGGGTGATGTCGAGCTGTCCAAGCAGTTCAAGCACTTCCATCACCTTGCCGTACTGCACTACGGTATCGCCCTTTACCACGACCGGCAGCTCAGGGTTTGCCGCTTTCAGCTGACCCAGCCGGGTCCGCAGTTCTTCCAGCGTAACCGGATAGGCATCCAGGAAAATCTGTCCGCTTTCGTTGATGGTGATAGCTTTGGTCTGCGGCTTTGCCAGACTTGGAGAACTGCTGGCCTTGGGCAGGTTGACCTTGATTCCCTGAACGGAAGCAGTTGTCATGATGATGAAAATAACCAGCAATACGTACGCCAGATCAAGCATGGGAACGACGTTGATCTCGTCGTACAGTTCGTTTTCCTCCTGAACCTTCATGGACTATCTCTCTCAACGGCTGTAATTCTCGGCGAGCTTGGTAATGAACTCATCGACAAAAATATGCATTCTCGATACGATGGCCTTGATCCGCGACGCCAGATAGTTGTAGCCGAACAATGAAGGGATCGCGACGCCCATGCCGGCGACGGTTGCCGCCAGCGCTGCGGCGATTCCCGGCGCAATGGCGTTGACATTTACATCGCCGGCCGCCGCAATGGCCGCGAAGGTGATCATGACGCCCATCACTGTGCCCAGCAGTCCGATAAAAGGCCCCCCCGAGATGGCGATGGTGAGCAGAACCATGAACTTGTTCATGCGCTGTATTTCTTCCACCAGCCCGGCATCCAGACTGGCGCGAATGGCATCCAGCGACTGCGGTGTCAGGCTTTTGTCAATGGCTGCCGCATCGGTATTTTGGAAGCGATGCGCCAGTTCGGCAGCGCCGATATGGTAAATGCGGTACAGCGAGGAATGCTCGAAATCCTTGCCCTGGGACTTGTCTATCAGCGCGAGGTCGGTGGAGAGTTCGCGAAACTTGTCCATGAAACGGTTGTTGGATTTATCCACGCGGCTGATATAGACCGCCTTGCTGTACATTACCCATATGGCGATCATCAGCATGACTGCCAGTACGCAGATTGCCACCCATCCATCCACGGTCAGCGATTGCAGGATGATGCCCATATAGGAGACTTCTCCACCTCCTTCAGCGGCCTCGTCTTCACCGAGCGTGACCAGCTTGCCGTCCGGACCTTGAGCGGCCTGAACCAGCATCCATGCAGGATCGCGCGCCAGGCCGGAGACGTGTACCTCATCCATTTCACCCTTGAAGCCGCTGCCAAGTACGGCGCTGTCCGTCGGCAGGATCGCGCCCTGGAATTCGCCCGCGGGCTTGCCGTTCACATACAGGCGCAAAACATCCGAGATCGTGATACCGATGTGGAACCATTGCCCGGGGGGGACAGCTTCGGTTGAAGCCAGGCTTGCCGCGCCTGATTGCACTTTGACGGTGCCGTCAGCCAGGATGACGCTGATGTTGCCGGATCGATACACGGTACCGGTACCGTCCGGTGAAACCGGCTTGACCCATGCCGAGAATGTGTACCCGTTACCCGTGTGTACCGCAGGCAGGGTGACGCTCTGAGAACCGTTGAAGCCCGCACCGCCGTTCGAGAACGAGGCGGCCACATGCTGTGCGGTAGACTCCTGCGCGTGCAGACCGTTGGAGCCACTGTCCCGGGGACCGCCCTGCGGCTCCGCAAAATGGTAGATGGCACTACTGGCATCGTAGGTGCCTTTCGGGTCGCCGGCGGGTGCTGCTATTTCGTTACCGAAATAGAGATATATCTCGGTCTGCGGCGAAAGTTTGGGTATTTTTACCCAGATGAGCGCCAGCTCATTGATGCCGTCCCATTTTTCGAAATGAAACTTCAGTTCAGTCTTGTCATCTCCGGCTATCAGGCGCACATCGCTGCCATTCTCGTTCACTGAAAAGAAGTCGAAATTACCGGTATGCAACCGGATCAGCACGGGCACATCCGCGAGTTCTCCGGGCGGGCCAGAGAGCGTTATTTTCTTGCGGCCGGTCCATTCCTCATTCCACCAGGCATGACTGGTCAAGGACCACGCACACAATGCGAAGGCGAGCAGAAACGTCAGAAGGCGCATGGAATCAACCCTGATAAAACAGCGGGAATTATCCGCGCGACAGGTTACAGCCATTAGTAGCGGATCGTGGTCCGAACGGACCATTTGCGAAGACGGTCTGTCAGGCACGGAGGCGTAGCGGAAGAAACATGAGGAATCCGTTACTACCCCCCGATGCCGCTTGCTCTGCTGGAAAGACGCGTGCGGAGGGCGTGTTCCCGGATCTGATCTGTTCGGCGCAGCCCGCTCGAAGATCCCAATTACGCCTGTAACAGAAATGATGAGAACGGCTTATCGGTATCCAGTTGCGGCTGCGGACCCGGAGTGTCTGCAACTTTGGTTCAAATCAGGGCCAAATTAGGGCACGGCAGATTTAACAAAACACTCATCAAAATGAAAAGGAAGGCAGGTAATGTCTGAGCTTCCGGCCTGGAAACAGCCAAACCCCGAGGATATCAGCATGATCCAGCGCGTTTACACCTTACCTATGATTACACTGTTGTTTCTTTTCCTGGTGCTATCCGTGATCGCGCCTTCTCTCGCAGAAGCGGGAAACGACGACATGAACCAGACCCGATTTCACGACGATCTTCACGGCAATCGAGGCAAAAGCATGAAGGTTCAGTTAGGTCCTCGGCCTTACTTTCTCGTCGACGACATGGAGCCGGGAACGCTCAAGACCATGCTGGAAAAGTGCGGCGACGGGCCTTTCAGAAAAACCGACTTCTCCATCGGCCACCGCGGCGCCGCCCTGCAGTTCCCGGAGCACACCCTGGAATCCTACGAAGCCGCAGCGCGCATGGGCGCCGGCATCCTGGAATGCGACGTAACGTTCACCCGCGACAAGGAACTCGTCTGCCGGCACTCGCAATGCGATCTGCACACCACGACGAATATCCTGGAAACCCCGCTGGCTGAAAAATGCAGCAAGCCTTTTACCCCTGCCCAGTTCGATGCAGCGGGGAATCTGGTTCAGGAAGCTTCGGCGCAGTGCTGCACCAGTGATATCACCCTGGAAGAATTCAAGAGCCTGAAAGGCAAGATGGATGCCTTTAATCCAGTGGCGAAGGACGTGGCTGAATACCTGCATGGCATCACGGACTGGCGCACGAACCTGTACTCCGGTCCCACCAGCGGAACGCTGCTCACCCACAAGGAAAGCATCGAGCTGTTCAAAAAACTCGGCGTGAAAATGACACCCGAACTCAAGAGTGCCAGCGTAGCCATGCCTTATGACAGCGATGGCGACGGAACCGGGGACTATACGCAGGAGGATTACGCCCAGCAGATGATTGACGAATACAAGGCGGCGGACGTCAAGCCGGGAGATGTCTATCCGCAGTCCTTCGATATTCGGGATCTGCGCTATTGGATCGCTCGCGAACCCCTCTTCGGAAAACAGGCAGTTTATCTTGACGATGCCAACACGGTGGCGGATCTGCCCAATGCGGCCCAGCTGGCCGCCTACAAGGCCGAGGGCATCAATATCGTGGCTCCGCCCCTGTTTGCCTTGCTGGATGTCGATGGCAGCGGCAATATCATGCCTTCCCACTATGCGCGCCAGGCCAGGGCGGCGCAACTCGACATCATCACCTGGACGCTGGAACGGTCCGGAATACTCGCCGATGGGAATAATGGATTCTACTACCAGACTTTCGACTCCGCCATCAGCCGCGAAGGCGACATGATGAAGGTGTTGGATGTCCTGGCCCGAGGCGTCGGCATCCGGGGCATTTTCAGCGACTGGCCCGCCACCGTCACGTATTACGCCAACTGTATGAATCTGAAGTGATCGGACGCCTGGGGGTGGGCGGAGAATCTTCCCCGCCCGCCCTGTAAATCTCCATTGACCATTTGGTCAGAATCATGCAAAAGCAATGCGACTCCGCAGTCCGGAGCTTTCGCTTCACGCGACATTCCCCGGCAGACTCCGGCAATTAGTCTGTTTGGCTCAAGTTTCACGCGGATATTCCCCGTAATTGCTGTAGCACGATCCCATGACAATATATCCCGCATAACTGATCCGATGGTCAGAAAAAACGTGCATTTGCTTTGAACGCAACAAAGATCCAGATAAACCTGTAAACAAGGAGATATGATGAGTAGCGCCCTCCATCCAGACGGAAAGTCGAACACCCGCCTCACCAGCAGCAACGATTCCGGCAATGCTTCGCTGCATGATGTGATCGACGAGCAAAAGCTGTCGCGCAGAACCTTCCT
Source organism: uncultured Nitrosospira sp. (assembly GCA_964466955.1). GTDB lineage: Bacteria > Pseudomonadota > Gammaproteobacteria > Burkholderiales > Nitrosomonadaceae > Nitrosospira. Next base: position 2,616 of record CAYXQR010000100.1, on the reverse strand, counting down.
GCAATACTCGTTCGGCATCACGGCGGCCACCGTATTCGGCGGCACCCTGTTCGATGGCCTGATCGACTATGCCTATGCCGGACCTGAACCTGCCGGAGGTATCGGCTTCAGCGCGGTACCGCCCAACCTGTACCTCGCGGCGACGGATGACGCCGTCACCGTTCCCGCTGGCTATACAGCCCGCGTGCTGATCGGCTGGGGCGATTCCCTCACCAACGCGCCGCACTGGAACCCATCCGGCCCCATGACCGAGGCAGTGCAACTGCATACCTTCGGCGCGCACATAGACGGCATGCACCTGTTTCCGTTTCCTGTCGCGGGAGCGTCCGGCCAGGGCAACGTGCGCGGGCTGCTGGTAACCAACCACGAGTATGTGGACCCTCCGCTGTGCAGCAACATTTCGCCGGCATCCGCCTACAGCACCGCAACCCTTACCCCGGAAATGGTACGGGCACAGCAGGCGGCGCATGGCATCAGCGTGGTCGAAGTATGGAAAAAAGGAAAAGGCGGCTCATGGGAAGTCAAGCGCCCCTCTGCGTTTAACCGGCGCATCACGGGCAACTCCATCTGCAAGCTCAGCGGATCTGCTGCCGGCCACAATCTGATGAAAACGGCCGCCGACCCCAGCGGCACCCGGGTTCTGGGCACACTCAACAATTGCGCCAATGGCTTTACCCCGTGGGACACTTATCTCACCTGCGAGGAAAACTGGAACGGGTATTTTTCCAACGAAACCGGCGATGTCGCTGATGTGACCGATCCGGGACAAAAGCAGGAAATCCTGTCCGGCCAGGCTCGCTACGGCGTCGTCAAAGGCGGCTTCGGCTATCGCTGGCATGAAGTGGATGAGCGTTTCCGCGCAGACCTCCATCCGAACGAACCGCATCGCTTCGGATGGGTGGTCGAGATCGATCCCTGGAATCCAAACAGTACGCCGATCAAACGCACGGCGCTGGGCCGGTTCAAGCACGAGAATGTCGAGTGCGTCATTGGCGTGGACAATACAGTCGCCCTGTATATGGGCGATGACGAACGTAACGAGTATCTCTATAAATTTGTCTGCGCCAACAAATACAACCCCCGGAATCGCGCCGCCAATCGCGATCTGCTGGACTCCGGGACGCTGTTTGTTGCCCGGTTCAATGCCGACGGCAGCGGTGTCTGGCTTCCAATGGTATGGGGACAGAACGGCCTGATACCGGAAAATGGATTCAAGGACCAGGCCGAAGTGCTGATCAAGACGCGGCAGGCCGCTGATAGGCTGGGTGCAACCATGATGGATCGCCCGGAATGGATTGCAGCGCACCCGGTTACGCGCGAAGTCTACATGACCCTCACCAACAACAATCGCCGTGGGAGCATCCCGCCCTCCGTCAACCAGACAGACGGAAGCACTCCTGCCGGCAGCGCCCGCCCGCCGGTGGATGCAGCCAACCCCAGACCGGATAACCGCTATGGCCACATCATTCGCTGGAGGGAAACGATGGGCAAGGTCGACGCGACGGATTTTTCCTGGGATATCTTCGCCGAATGCGGCGACAAGCTCGATCCGCAGCCTCATCATCGCGGCAACATCAATGGTGACGATTACGGCGCTCCGGATGGCCTCTGGTTCGATCAGGATGGCCGTCTATGGATTCAGACCGATCAGGCGGGAAATGCCACCGGCGACTGGGCCAACATCGGCGGTAACGTAATGCTGTGCGCAAACCCCGCCACCGGAGAAACACGACGGTTTCTCACCGCACCTAGAAAATGCGAGGTGACCGGCGTCAGCAGCACCCCGGACGGCAGAACCATATTCATCGGCATCCAGCACCCCGGGGAAGACTGGCAGGCGCACCACACGGAGAACTCCACGTGGCCGGACAGCGGCATCAACGGCCCGACCACGTCCAGCGGTCCTGTCGTCGCCAAACCGCGCTCCAGCGTGGTGGTTATTACCAAGGACGATGGCGGTGTGATCGGTACCTGATAAACCGCGATTGGCTACTGCCCCCCAGCCAGCTTTGCGGCGGTCAAAATCCACTTGGCCGTCGCTCCCTCTCCAACTCCAAAAAAAGGACTGGATTCATGAAGCTCAATAAACTCGTTATCGCAGGTGCATTGTGCCTTGCTACCTCATCCCATGCAGCACTGACCTCGAGTATCGCCGACATCCCAGCGCCACTGGCAATTGATTTCGAGGGATTTGACGGCTTCATCACAACGGGAACGGAAACCGTGGAGCCCGGCCTGGATTTCACCGGCACCCCGGGCTCCATCCTAGGCGCCTTCGTCGCGGACCTGGGAAGCAACGGTATCTGGGGAGCCGGTAATCATTTTGCCGCGACCGATGGCGATAATACGCTGGAATTCACCTTCGGCGACGGACCCTCCCAGGCCGCCGGCGCCCTGCTCAACAGTTACAATGGAGGCCAGATGGTCATCAGTGCATTCGATGGCAATCATCAGCTGCTTGAATCGCATGTCATCGACGTCCACACGCCTGAAGACAGTCTGAATGAGGGAACATTCTTCGGCATCGTGCGTTCGGCCGCCGATATCCGCTCCATTGCCTTTGCGGGGCTGGGGCTGGTGGCTGACAACCTGACGTTCGCCACGCCGGTTCCGGAA
>CAYXQR010000099.1:0-9459 GCA_964466955.1 uncultured Nitrosospira sp. | reverse complement strand
TTCGGCTGGCGACAGGTCATTGAGAGTCGAATGAGGGTCGACTCTCGTTATAGTCCCGCCGCCAGTCTTCGATGATCGCTTTGGCCTCTTCCAGCGCTTCAAACCAGTGCAAGTTCAGACACTCGACCCGGAATGATCCGTTAAACGTCTCGATGTGGCAGTTGTCCGTTGATTTTCCAGGGCGACTGAAGTCGATCCGCGTCTTGTGATGGTACGCCCAAAGATCGAGCAGCTGCCCCGAGAATTCGGCGCCGTTGTCGACAAAAGGATATTGGGGAGGACCCCAGCGCACGGCTCGCCAGTTCAACGCGGCAACCAACTACTCGCTTCATAGGCGGAGAACTCGCCTTCTTTCTGGCCCTGACTTCCTAATGAAGATCAACAGGTAAAGCGGAGCAAGCGGGATGGGTTTCGGTATCTCTTTTCGAAATAAATCCCTTTTTCCGCAAAATTTCAGTGAGTGCCGCCCTTGTTTCCAGTAGTTCCGGCTGCACCAGTTTCTCGATTCCTTCCAAGAGACGATTCCGCCCGGTCAGCCAGCCAGGACCGGCACAAAGCCAGCAGCAAGACTCAGGTAAAAGGTGAAAAGTGAAGACCGCACCGCGCGTGTTCATGAAAAAAAAACCTGAATCATCCGAAAGTCATGAAGTTTCGAGTCCGCCCTGTTGCCATGGCCTTTCGGCTATCCCGCCGGCGCAGCCTTCCCATTCTTGCCCGGCATTGTACTTCAGTCCAATAGGCAGGACGGATGAAAAGCGTAGGATACGCCCTGGAGGTTGCAGAAGCCTCCAGACAGAGAGGGTCCATTATTCGGCGGCGGCGATAACCTGCCGCCATTTTTTTGGGTTGGCCATGGACAGGCAGCCCGTGCAGCTCGGCTTGGCTCCGCTCGGCCTTGCAGCGCCACCGCTGTGGTGCTGTAGCGAGGTGGCAGCCGAGGCGGATAGCGGCCAAGCGACGGGCCGGATGTTCCGCGCCCGCCTTTATCTTATCCTGTCCTGACTTTAGCCGTCCCGTGCTTTATCGTGCCGGCCGGGATTCATTCCGCCATCTCCTTGTACTCGAACACCGGGACGACGTCGCTCACGCCGCCGGTGGACCGCGCGATTTCCACCGCGTTCTGCGCTTCTTCCCGGTCCACGATGCCCATCAGGTAGACGACGCCATTCTCGGTCACGACCTTGACATGGGCGGCCTGGAACCGCCCTTCGTTCACGAACCGCGCCTTGACCTTGGAGGTGATCCAGGCATCATGGCTGCGCGAGGTCAGCGGCCGGATGTCGCCCACCACGATTTTGTTGGTGACGTGGCGAACCTCTTCCACGGCGCTGACTATATCTTCCACTTCCTTCTTGACCCGCGCGGTCAGCGCTTCTCCGGTGAGCAGCACGCGGCCGTTGTAGCTGGTGACTTCCACGTGGACCTTGCGACCGAATTTTTCCTTGATCCTGCTGTTGCTTTTGTACTCGATGCTCTCGTCCCCGACCATGGTGCCGGTGGAGCGCCTGTCTTCCGCCAGCGTCACGCCGGTGCCCGCCGCGGCGCCGGTCACCGCCAGCGGCACACAGCCGGAAAGAAACGGCAGCGGCAGCAGGAAAGCCGCCATGGCCAGCAGCTTGAAATTCAGATTTTGCAGGTTCTGGACGTTTTGGACGTTTCGCATGGATTCCCTCTGATGGATTTTCCGATCTTCTTCGCTTCTTTGCTTGTTCATTTCGGACCGTGTCATGTTGCAAGTTTGTCGGCCTCTTTGTTGCCGGCGCACGCTACAAGCAGGGCGGGGCGGACGTCCGGAGCCGGAGAAACCGCCGGTCATGCTTGCGGAAAATACGAATTACAGGCAAAAAGCCAATCGAGCAAAGCTCCCCGTTATTCCCAGCCTCGAAGGCTTCGGCTGTGCGCGTTTGACCCCCTTGACATAAGCGGGCCAACATCCCAGCTTATATCACGGCCTGATGGGCAGGATCAATAAAATGGCATCGCCTTGCTGATCTTGTTTCAGCGGTTATCAGAGATGGATCTCTTCAGGTGCCATTGATTGTATCCGTGAGGAACGTATCCGTGAGCAATTGCCAGTAGACGGGGGCTTTGATCATTCCCGACGTCGCCGCAATCTCGTGGGCAGCACTTCTGTTCACGGGCCTCGCTTCTTTTTGCCGGTTCCCGTCATACCATAATTGGTTAAAAAAAAAGCAGGAAATCCGGGCTCATCTTGGCATTCCCAAATGGATCAGGATTGCATCCTCCACCGCCAGCATATCGATTTTTGACAAAGCTCCAAGCTGGTTTTTAAGGCGTCGTTTGTCCGATGCCATGATCTGATCGACCATCGCCTTGGCCGGTTTTTCATTGAGTGTCACCAAAGCTTCACCTGGGTACTGGCGGTCGGCGTTGCTGGTCAGAGGCACCACGACCACGCGTGCCAGATTCCGGTTCGCCGCATCATTGCTGACGATGACTGCCGGACGTGTCTTGCGAATCCCGCTTCCCACTGCCGGATCGAATTCAACCCACCAGACTTCACCGCGCCTCATCGGTCATATCCCGGGTCAGGGCGTCGCTCCATTCTCCTGCCTCGGTCTCGCGCTCCTTGTCGGCAGCCATTGCCCGATACCCGTCATCCAGTGAAGTATCGAGGACATGCGGCCTGACCAGGTCCTCGATGAACTGACTGATGCGGCGTTTTCCAACTGTCCGGTAAAGCCCTTCATAGACCGCTTCATCAAGAGTGATCGTCATTCGCTTGTGCATGAAAAATCTCCTGTACACGTAACACGTAATACGCATTTTAGCACAGCTCAAGAATGACAATGTAGCGCGCCTGATTAACGCCTGTATTCCAATTTGAACAGGCAGATAGCGGTAGCTTTCCAGCCTGGGGTTTTTGATGCCGCTACTGTCGCGGAGGGGATAAACGGGGATACCATGCAGACAGTTGTATTTCTGGCGTATTCAGGTGAATTGCAGAAATTTTTTGAAAATTCTTCTTGCTTTTTGCGATTCCTGCAAATAGAATGCGAATCATTATCATTCAAAACCTGATGCTGCGCGCTGCTCCCTTGGGGGTAAACAGTAGATCAGGGGCAAGTGATCCGTTGCCGCCGGGTACTCCTTTCCCGACGGCTTTTTGGCCAGCCAGCCTTTGCCCTCGGCAAGCCAGCCATTTTTTTTACAGCAAGCCTGCGGAGATGTTTCCGCAGGCTGCACAGCAGGCTCGATTGCAGCCCCGCCTTTTATGGATGGCGGCGACAAGCGGCTGTGGGTGTCCCCCCGTTCCCCCGTAATCGTACTGGAGCCCTGCCGTCAGTGTGGCGGGACAGGGCTGGTGACGCCCGATGTCTCCGCTCCCCAAGTTCCTCCTGATGCTGCCGGTGCGAACGGAGCTGGCTGACTGCCCGCCGTGTCAGGCGGGCTGGGCGGGCAGCCGCTTAAAATCCTCCTTCCGTGGAGATGCCGGGGACGGGAGGTGCGCCTATGCCATCGGGAATCCCTGAAGCCGTGCCTGCATCGGTCCCGGCGCCGAAGGAAGCGCCTGCACCGGTGGAAGCGCCTGCGTCGAAGGAAGTGGCTGAGTCAGCGGATGCGTCCGCGCCGGTGGAAGCGCCTGCCTCGAAGGAGGTGTCCGCATCCGTGGAAATGCCCGGTTCCATGGATGCTCCCGGTTCCCCGGACAAGCCCAATCCCCCTGCCGCGAACGGTTCCGCGGCAAACGCGAGCATGGCGGTGAGCGCAAGCACCGCTTCCTTACTTCTCATTTTCATAACACTCATTCTCCATCCTCCAGGTTTTAAAAAATTGAAGCTTCAGCCGGCCATGATGCTCAATCGTGCAGACATGCCGTGGCTATGGATGCCAGCAATATATGTGCCATTGATAAAAAAGGGTTTTATCAATGAAATACCGTGGATTTTTCCGCGTTTCCCGGCAATATGGCGTCTCCAGTCGGAGACACTCTCTTTTGAAACAGGAATCCCCCGCACCGGGATCATCGAGACCGGAATCATTGAACTCCGGAATGACTGGAATACGGAATCCTCCAAGGGCTGGAACCTCCAGGGGGCTGGAATCTCCCAGGGGGGGAATCTCGGCGGTGCCTGCGTCGCCCCATGCAGCATTCGAACAGTCGGACTATTGCCGTATACTCTGCCTTATGTCAGGATTTCAGAGATGCGGGTGTGCCGCTTCGCGACCGAAATCACGCCGGGCGCTAGCCAGTGTCCCGCTTGAATACGGACGCCAGTGGACGCAGGATCGCCACCGTTCCGTGGATCAGAGGGCCAAATGGCCCGCTGATCGTTAGACCGGATGCCGGGCGGACACGGTACGATACGATCATTCGGCTGGCAAAAGAAAGCGGCTGCCAAAGAGCGGCTGCGGCAATTTCGCTGACCATGCCATCAGGCCACCCGGTTGCCTGGTTTTGAATAACGTTTCGTTCATTCAGGAGCTCGATCCCGTGTCGCATCCGCGCCCGATTACCCCTCATTCTTCCGCTGTCGCCCTGCTGGTGGCACTCGGAATCGTGGCTGCCCTGTTCATCGGCGGCCGGCAGGCGGGAGCGGTCGGTTTGATCCCCCATCCCTGGGATAAACTGGCTCATGCGGGTATTTTTGCGTTGCTTGCCTGCGCGATCGGCTTATCGAGCAACCGGCGCGGTTGGGGCAGACTGGCCGTTGCGTTCTCTGGCGCTCTGCTGGTGGGCGCGCTCGACGAATGGCATCAGGTGTTTCTTCCCGGCCGCGAAGCCGATCTGTCGGATTTCATCGCGGACCTGATCGGGAGCATTTCCGGCACGGTATTTCTGGCGATGAAAGGCTCGCGCTCCCTGCCTGCCCTCTCTGCCGCGCGTGCCGTATCCGAATTGAGCGCATCGGAACGCGGGGCGGCCCTGACGCCAGCGGGGAGCACAGGCCAGGGCAAGCGGCGCTGATCCTTGCCCGGTATAGCCCGGTATAGCCCGGTATAAAACGCGTCTTCCGCTCTTTATCTCATGGGCAGGCGGCATTCCGGGGAACGCACACCGTGCATTCGCCCTCCGGGCCCCACTCACAGCATTTGTTGGGAAAACAGGTGCCTCCGGCGGGATTGCCGCCACCTCCGCCACCCCCGCCAGTCCCCGTATCGGGTATGTCGATAACGTCGATGCACTCCCCGCAGTAGGCGTACCACCCGCCCAGGCAGCCCGCGAAGCAGGCGATCATGGCAGGAGGCGAAGCGGCAAGCGCCGCGCAGGGAATGCATGCAGCGATCAGGCCGTTGCAGAGAAGGCCTTTCCAGGCGCCGCATGCCTGGGGTGAAATTGCGGATGCATGACCCGGCACCGATCCCTGCTGCCGTGCCGCGTAGCTCCTGCCCGTTCTGTACAGCGCCGCTTCCGCGGTAAATCCAGGCATATTCATTTTCAATCACTCCTCGCTGTGGCTATTCTTCCGCATAAGCATGGGCGGGGGAAGCATTGAACGAGAGTGCCTTCCTGAGGGTTAATTTTCCGTGCGCTTTCGCACCGAAAGGGAGGCCATGCCGCCGGAACCCTCCCGCCCCAACAGGAATCACGGACTCCTGCTCCCTGTGGACGGCCCCTCCTGTCCGTTTTTACCCCCCGGCAAATAATATCAGGCCGTCGCGCCTCTCGGCGGGGTGGATGGGCGGGGTCGGCGTGCCGGCCATTTTCGGCTATTCCAGGGATTATCGGATATTACCGATAATTACCGGTTATTATCGGGGCAGCAGGCTCAGGGAAACGCTACGGTTAAAGGAGCCGACGCCGAAGCGGTGGCCAGGTCATTCCGGGCGGGACCTGTCCCCCAGGCAAACGCAAGCTGTTTCCGGGATGGCGGGAAGGGCTGATCCGAACCCCCGATAATTGGTTGCAATAATCAAGGAAGAAACCATGAAAATACTGGGAGTACTGGCAGCATTGACAACGCTCATTCTGGCTTTTGGAAAGCGCGGGGGACCCGCCGGGGCCCCCGAGCCACTGAAAGCGGGCGAGGCCGCGCCGGATTTCGACCTTCCCGACCAGGAGGGCAGGAACCACGCGCTTTCGGATTATCGCGGCAAATGGCTGGCGTTGTACTTCTATCCCAAGGACGATACGCCGGGGTGCACGAAGCAGGCCTGCACGTTCCGTGATGATATTCATCAACTGAGGGATCTCGGCGCGGAAGTGGTCGGCGTGAGCGTGGACGATCGCGCCAGTCACGCCCGCTTCGCCAGGAAGTACAGTCTTCCTTTCCCGCTGCTGGCAGACAGCAAAGGCGAGACCGCCAGGCGCTACGATTCGATATGGCCCCTCATCGGCATCGCCAGGCGCAATACCTTTCTCATCGACCCGGAAGGCAGGATCGCCCGGATTTACCGGTCGGCCAGCGCTTCGCGCAATTCCGGCGAGATCATCGAAGACCTAAAGGAAGCGCTGAACAATAACGATTTCCAGATTTGGGCAGGCTCGCTGCTGTTTTTTTAGAACGAACCGACCGGCAATTCATTTCCCGGCTGTATTTCATTGCCGAGTTGCCCTGTTTTTCTGCTTCATCATCCGCCCGGGGTATGGCGGACGGATTGGCCCCTCAAGCGCTCAGTAGTTGTTTAGCCCCACGGTGTGGTAGCATCGGATTGACCCGGAGGCGGTCTCCATTCATCTGCCAGAGTGTCGAAAGGGACCATGCTGCTACCCGAAAGGAATCATCATGACCAAACTCTCACTACTGGAACTGGCCCGCGTCACACAAGACACGGACGCCGGAATGGCGCTCAACAATGCGCGCGACCTTGCCTCGCATGCGGAGGAATGGAGCTACCAGCGCGTCTGGGTGGCCGAGCATCATAACATGGAAGGGATTGCCAGCGCCGCCACTTCGATCGTCATCGCCCACATCGCCGGCGGCACCAGGACGATCCGGGTCGGCGCCGGCGGCATCATGCTACCGAATCACGCGCCCTACATCATCGCCGAGCAGTTCGGCACGCTGGAGCGGCTCTACCCTGGACGCATCGATCTCGGGCTGGGCCGCGCGCCAGGTACCGATCAGATAGCGGTGCGGGCGATGCGGCGCTCTGCCAGCGCCTCCGAGCAGTTTCCGCAGGATGTGCTGGAACTCCAGGCGTTTCTTGCGCCTGCCACTCCAGACCAGCGCATCATTGCCGTGCCGGCGGCCGGAACCAACGTGCCGTTGTGGATACTGGGTTCGAGCAATTTCGGGGCGACGCTGGCGGCCGAACTTGGCCTGCCTTACGCCTTCGCTTCGCATTTTGCGCCGGACATGCTGCTACCTGCCCTCGACATCTACCGCAGCCGCTTCAAGCCTGGCAAGCAACTCGACCGGCCCTATGCGATGGCCGGCATTAATGTCATCGCCGCCGATACGGACCATGAAGCAAAGCGGCTCGCGACCACCCAGCAGATGTCCTTCGCCGACATCCTCAGCGGACGGAAAGGGCTAAGCAGGCCGCCGATCGACGATATCGAAACCTACTGGTCGCCGCACGAAAAGGCGAAGGCCATGCACATGCTGGCGCGTTCGGTTGTCGGTTCCGCAGATACCGTGCGCACAGGGCTGCAAGCGTTCGTTGCCGAAACGGGCGTCGACGAGTTGATGATCGTCTCCGACGTCTACGACCATCAGGCGCGACTGCGTTCAGTCGAACTGATCGCCGATGCGATGAAGTCATAGACGTCGGAATGCTCGCAGCAGCCGAGTTGCCGTGCGTTGGCTTAGCTTCAAGCAGGGCGCCGAGACATCCACTTTCGTGGGTCGATCGCCCCAATCAAACCGGACGGTCGTCTGCCAGCCCATCCTGCTTCTGTGGATCGTTCCGCCGCGTTCCGACGCATTAAGCAGGGTGAGAGAAAAGCCGTTGTGCTTGCGCCTGTCGATGCACGCTGGACCCCAGCCGTGCTTCAGATGCTTGTTGAGTACCAGGGGATGCGCTCAAAGAGACAGGATCAGCGGGGCGTATCCGCCGAACGCGCTTCTCACGCCTTTGCTCAATTCGTTCAGCTGGCGCACGAGCACGGTGAATTCCTCCTCGCCTTCGACTCCGCCATCCGGATCGATGAACCGCACCATGTTTCCCTTGATTCCGGTGATCACCCGCGCATGGGCGGAGAACTGCTCCGAGGGATCGTCATCGACGACGATCCACAGCGGCCCCCGCTCGGAGAGGCGGCTTGAAAGCGCTTCCAGCGTGAGGGCGCCCATGCCTGCGTCGCGCAGCTTGAATGCTTCCTTGAGCGCGGCGGTCTCGGAAGGCTTGATCCCCGTGTTCGTTTGATACTTCTCCACATATTCCGGCCCGCCTTCCGCGAGGACCGCCTCGATCGCCAGCGTTTCCTTCCGCTGCCACGAGATCAGCATCGTGAGCGCTGCCGCCCAGCAACCCAGTGCCTTGACCTGGTCGACCGCGGGCACGCCGTCGATCTGGACATCGGTCGACTTCGCGCCGCCGTTCTTGCCGGTGAACTTCGCCTCGACTTTCTGCGAGCCGTCGCCGGTGTCGCTGGAGACGCTCACCTTTCCGGAACCGTTGACCACGTTGTTCAGCGCTTCCTTGACGCCCTTTTCCCCGGCGAGCGGCTTCCCGCTTTCCGTTCCCCCTCCGTTCATCGAGCCGATCAGCTTGCCGATGACCGTCTTGGCGTCTTCCTTGCTCATGTCGCCGTTCTTGACCGCTTCGGTCACTTTCTTCATGACGTTTTCGCTTTGACGGTTCGCCATTGAAGCCTTGGCCCCTGCCGCCGCCATCTTGCCGAAGAAATTCGCGGTCTGCATCGAGCGCTGGAAAGCACCCAAAGCATTGGCCTGGTTCAATTCGAGGCCGGTGACGTCCTTGAACAGGTCTTTCTGGCCGAGCAGCTTGGTGAAATCGTTGAGTGGGGTGGGCGCCGGCGCTTCGGGCACGTTCTGGATTCCGACGATGGGCGCCGTGAAAGGCGTGGGTTCCGTGTCGGGCGGCGCCTGCCGCCGCGTTTCGGTGGAGGTTTCCTGGATGGGTGTCGGCTCTTCCTCGATCGGCTCGGTTGCCCAGTCCCAGAACCGCTTGTTGTCGAGAATGGCGCAGCTGTTGCACTCGCCGAGAATGGCCTCGGCATGGACGCCCCGCGTCGGCACGCTGATCCTCCTCGGCGGAAAGGGAATCTCCGGCAGGTAGGCGGCCAGCAGGTCGACCGGCTTGTCCGGGTCCTCCTCGTTCCTTGCCACGGGGTCCAGCACGTAGCCCGGCGCGACGGGAAGGACAAGCGAGTTGCCGATGATGCTGATGAGCCGGTTTTCGGTCACGGAAGCGACCGAGCGTCCGCCGGAATCGGGCGCGATGAACCCGTCGAGCAGCATGAAGCGCCTGCCCGGGTCCATGAGCCACCAGATCACGTGGTGATAGTGCTCGACATGCTCGTTGAGATGCTTGAGCAGGCGGTCGCGCAGGCGCAGGTCTTCCAGGCGCGGGTTCAGTTCCTCCTCC
>CAYXQR010000098.1:0-22564 GCA_964466955.1 uncultured Nitrosospira sp. | reverse complement strand
ATGCGCCCCCTGGATGATGGGAATTTCGATGCCGTCGACATCGATCTTGATATAGTTGGGATACGGAAATCCCCATTTCTCGCACAGCTCATCCAGGGTCGTTCCGAACATGCCCTGAACATGGCTGGCCGGTTTCTTCATGAGCTTCAGATCTTCATTGCCGAACTGCGAGCGGTTTCCTCCGCCGATGAATTTGGGAATGTACAGCCGGGAAAAACCCGCCTCCCCAGACAGCGCTACGCAGTACGACGTGATGGTTTCTTCCAGCTTGTTGAGATGGATATTCCGGTTCAACAAATAATAGTTGATGCATTGGGGCTCGAATGAATATACCCGGATGTCATTTCCGTATTTTTTTGCCGGGTACAGTGAGTACTGGCCGATATTCGCACCCAGATCGAAAAAGCACGCCCCCGGCTCGAAACCATCCAGCCAGTCCAGCGTATCGGGCTCCTTGATGGAGTAGGTTTTCGCCCGCTGCAACGTGCGGAAATTGTCCACGGCGAGGCGGATGGACTGCCCTTTGACATTGACGCTGGTATAGCCGCCCTTCAGTCCATAGAGTCCAACGGCAAATCCGGACAGGATATTCGTTAAAAATGAAGACATGCGCCAGCCTGAGGGTTCGGGGGAAAAAGGATGAGTACGAGAGAATATCCGGTTTATCGTTATCAACTCAACTATTTTCGTGCCGCCCGCGCTGGCAGAGAGGGCATCGAACATGAACGCCAAGGATTCCGGGGAAAAGAAAAAAATGGCTCGTCAATCCTGCAAAAGCCAATCATCAAGGGTGGCAGGGCTGTAGCAGGACCCGCTGTCTGCAAGGGCCGAGGAAAACTCCTCCCTGCTCACACCCCTCCTGGTCAGCACACTTTTTTTGAGAAACGGGAATTTGAACTCGGTGACAAGCTGGCGCCAGAGATGAAAAGTGGGCTCCACCCATTTTATCGGCCGTTGATGGTAACCGATCCGCGACAGGATCGCTTCCAGATCGTAAAGCGCAGCAAGGCGGAAGTGACGTCCGAGGACCCGGGAAAAGCCCACCTCGTATTTGCGGATCACCGCGGTCTTGGGTTCCAGAACCGTCACTTCCCTGAAGAAAGCCCTGAATTCCCACGAGGACACCACGTTTTTCTTGCAATAGAGAAAATAGGATTGCAGATGGGGATGAATATGGAACGAGTCGGTCATCGCCACGATATCCGCATCACAACCTTCAAGCCTCGCAATGAGATTGCTGGCATCGAAAAGCGGACCGAGAACGCTGTCATTGGCAAGCAGAAGGCCGGGGTGTGCATCATATTCCGCGTATTCCACCAGTCCCGTTTTCCATCCGTAAAAATCGTATCCCCTGTTTTCCCGATTGATGATTCTTACGCAGCGTACCGACAGTTTCTTCAGATCGGAAGCTGAAATCGCGTTGCTCGAACTGATGAACACGATATCGAACCCCGCTGCCATGAGCTGATCAAGAAAATAGAAAACATTCTCCCGAACGATACTATCCTTGTCGTAACTGCAAAAGAAGCATATCGGGCGAACATGGTTCGCGGACAAGCTTTTTTCGGACAACCTGATCTGCGGCTCGCTGCCTGCGCCGACGAGCGAGAACCAGTGAAAGGATAAGTCGCGCGCGTATTTCAGGTCTTTGGCGATGGTCTTTACCGGCCATTTCAGGACCCGTTCGGTTGCCAGCTTCACCTGCTCCTTTCCGGATATTATTTTCATAGCTCGCTCAAAGCTCATCACTTGGAGACATGATCCCATGGCGACGCCTGGATGCAGGTAGCATCATCGCTACGTCAATTCGGGTGAATCCGGATATTCAACGCTTCTGATAAAGGCCGATCAGCGCGGCCTGGGCAATTACATGATCTTTCATGGCGTCTTCCAGCCTGGCTTTGGTGGGGCCGCCCAGATCAGGCAGAACCGTGTCCAGAGCGTAAAGCTTGTGGAAGTAGCGATGCCTGCCTATTGGTGGACAGGGACCGCCATATCCTGTGCGCTCCCAGTCGTTGAGCCCTTCGCGCGTGCCCGGCGGAAGGTCCGTGGGAGCAACGCTCTCGGGCAGGCCGGCCGCATCCGCGGGAATGTTGTACAGCACCCAGTGCACCCAGGTTCTTTGTGGGGCTGCCGGATCGGGCGCATCCGGATCATCCATGATCAGCACCAGGCTTTTGGCTTCTTCCGGCACGCCGGTCCACAGAAGCTCCGGCGAGGTATCGTGCCCCTCGCAGGTATGACGGGAAGGAATCATTCCCTCATGAGGAAAAGATGAGGATGCGATGGTCATGGACATTGCGGGTTTCTCCTTGCGTTCATGTTTTTTCCTGATCGGTTTTTGTTCCTTTTGGCTTTTTTGTTCTTTCTGCTGCGCCTGATGTGCCCCCCGCTCCGTCTCAGCGGCTCCGGCAGGCGAGCAAATCGCAGTCAGGACCACCAAAGCAACGAGTACGGAAGTGCGCGCATAACACTGTTTCCAGTTCCAGCGGTTATCTACGGGTTTCACGCGAAAAACATCTTGGTCAGCCTGGTCCGTGGCGCAGTCTTGCATGGCTGCGCAGCCGCTCGTCTATCGATCCGACAAGGTTATCAGTCGTCCTTTTCCGCTATCCAGCTTGGGCAGATGGACAGTCAGAACGCCATTCTTGCAACTCGCTTCCGCACGGTCCGGATCGACATTACCAGGCAGCGGAATCACCCGCTCGAAAACTCCGTAGACACGCTCCATGACGTGATAGGTGCTGTCGCGGTCGGTTCGCTCGAAGCGCTTTTCCCCTTTCATGTAAAGCATATTGCCGTCTATTGTGACCTCGCAGTCCTGTTTGTCCACACCCGGCACCTCCAGCCGCACCAGAAACGCTTTGTCCGTTTCCTCCAACTCGCCTGCCACCAGCCCCCACCTTCGGCTGGCAGGCAGCGCTTTGTCGACATCCAGAGCGCGCTCTCCTTCCTCTTTCCGCTGGGTAAAACGGGTCACGGCATCGCTGCTGTGCTGAACCATTTCGCGCCAGCCCTCCGAGATGTGCTCCCAGGTGCGGCTCAGTCCGCGGCGGATACTGTTTTTTGCCTGTTTCAAGTCCATGATCACGTTCCTTTTTTATTCCTGTTATCCGACAATGCAATGAGGGAAGAACGGGCTTCATGCCGCTCAGTCTCTCTTCAGCCTTTCCTTGCCGCTCCAGCCGCATCGGCTGGGCGGCTAGCCAGCCTAACGGCGATGCCTTGTCTCTTTTTGTCGCTGGTAACTCACCAGTCTGGCAACGGCCAGCAACTCTTCCGATAGCAGTTCCAGCAGATCGTCCAATGTCAGAATGCCCACCAGAGCCCCGCTTTCATCCACGATCGGCAGGCGTCTCACGGTCTTGCTGCGCATATATTGAACCGCCTCGAATACACCGACGCTTTCTTTTACAGTAACCAGTTCCGGCTCCATGATGTCGCCTGCCGTAATGACGTTCGGGTCGAGCTCGGTCGCCATGATCTCTATCACGAGGTCCCGGTCCGTCACAATGCCTACCGGAATGCGAAGGCCTTCACGCTCCTCGACGACCAAGACGTCCCCGACGTGATGCTGGCGCATGAGCCGGGCTGCCTCCAGAATCGTGTCCTCACGTTTCACTATAATGACATCACGGTTGCAGATTTCACCGACAGGCATCACATCCTCCATTTTTCGTTATGTTTTTGATAGCGGAATTCCGGACTGCAAAGCAGCGTAACAGCCGGCCCCCGACTATCGCATCCAGCTGACGCGCAACAGGTATTGATCCTCGTTATAGTGAAATTCCAGTTCCCCCTGGTAAGCATCATGGATCGCTTCGCCGATGCCGCGTGCGAGATGAATATCCGTGGTCGTGATCAGCGTCGCTCCATCCTTTTCTTCGATCCCCATGATGCGTTTCAGGGGATGTTCCGGTCGCTCGCGTTCTTCCACATTGTGAACAAGGCGCATGATTTCCTCACGGTGAGCGAGGAAAAACCCGCCTTGCAGCATGACAAAGCCCGCGGGAAATTCGTCCTGTATGCGCTGACATGCAGGGCAGTTTTCGGGGTGCGCACCAGCCGGTGCCTGCAGCCACTGCCACCGTCCCTCATGGAAAACCGCTCCGCATTGCGGGCACACGCTGGGCTCGGGCAATTTTCTCCCTGCCCGGTAAGTGTCGTGTCTGCGTTCCTTATAAAGGATATCGTGACGGGAAATGCGCTGGAACCCCGGGGGAGTGGTGTGAGTACCCATGGCAAGACTCCTCTGTCGTGTGAGAAAATATATTATTCGACGTGGAGAGCCACGTCATTTTATTATCCCCAAGGCCCAAGGGGCGGCCGTATCCTGGCTCAGCCACGGCGCGTGAAACGGCTGACCATTTGCCGCAGTACGGTCAGCCGCGCGCTGCATGCCGGATTTCCGGCACAATGCTACTTGACCTCGATCCGCCGGGACGTTTTGCCTTCCTTCTTCGGCAATGTCAGTTCCAGCATGCCGTTGTCGTATCTGGCTTCAGCCTTGGTCTCGTCCACTTCCCCACCGAGAGTGAAGCTTCTGTAGCTCGATCCCTGGCTGCACTCCCGACAGAGGACTCTCTCCCCCTCTTTCTCCTCCTTTTCCTGCCTGGTCTCGCAGCTGATGGTGACGCGATTGCCTTCCACCTGGACCTTCACGTCCTCTTTCTTCACACCCGGAATTTCCGCACGCACGGTGTACGCGGTATCGTTCTCACTCAAATCGATTTTGATGGTGGGCGCGGTTTCCATGTCCATCGAAAACGGTCGCATTCCGAAACCCTTGAACCAGTCATCAAAGTTGCCAAAAGGGTCGTAGCGAGCAATGTCTCCAAACGGTGAACGCCGAGTAATGTTTGCCATGATATTTCCTCCTCCTTTTGAGTTAAAGATATCTGTCCTGCCTGCCAGTTCTACATGAGCGGTGCCGAATGACCGCGTCCGGATTTTTATTCATCATATGTCTCGTCACCGGTATCGGCTCCTCCATCCGCCGGGACATATGACCCGCCGGACTGGAAAACACCCGTTCCACGACGCTCGGCACGGTAATAAGTCGCAGTTGAAATAATGTGGTGACCCTTTCTTAGTTCATGCTGGACCTGATCGTGCGTTTCCCCCGACAGCGGTCTGCCGGGCGGGTTTCGTTCCGATTGAGTTCGCTCCGGGATATTTTTTTCGTGACTCTGGGTTTCGCTACTGACTCCGATGTAATCAATGTGGCTTTGGCCTGACGGCATGTTTGACAAGATATCGTCCCTCTTGAAAAAGAATTGATCGGACCGTGCAGAGGATTTTCAGCCCCGACTGACTGCACGGCCCCTTGTTCAACGGCTGAACTGCCGAATTTTTAACACCACCTCATCGATATCTCTGTACGCTGCCTAACATTGCATGGAGCAGCATGAAATAGCCCATGCCAGCCGGGTTCAATTGCTTTCGCAAATCCCCGGGCAGTCCGCTCCGCCGCGTTTCGGATCGCAATCGTCGCTAGGGTCGTCCACGCACGCCTTGCCGGCCGGACAGGGAATTCCTGCAATGCCACCGCATGCCTGTTTTTCAGACTTCTCGCACTCCCCTTCGCGCTCGATGGAAACCCCTGCGGCGGCGGCTGTGCATGCGTTCCCGTACGTCTTGCCGTCGCAGCCGCAAACGGGACGGTACTCTCTCGTGCAGATGCTGGGCCTGGTCTTGCAGACACCTTGCGCATCCGGCATCTTGCATTTGCTGCCCAGGTCGCAGTACTGGTTTGCATCCGGGCATGCTGTTCCGGCGATGCCGCCGCAGACCGGTCCAGCCGACGCCACATCGATCGGCTTGCACTGATCGGTCAGCTCCACGTTGAGAAACGTCCCCTCCTTTGGACGAATGTCGCGCAGTTCGTTGACAAATCCGCTGAACCGTTTCGCCGTGGACTTGAAGCCGGATTCCGCACAGGCGCTCAGTCCCCCCTCGATCGGGACGGGTCCGCCCGCCCTGGGACTGTAGACAGCGAATGTATCCACGGTCTCGGTAATAATGGCTTTCCCGACAAGCTTGCGGACAGATCGCAACGCCGCGCTATCGAGCGCGCCACCGGTGCTGCCGACGGTAATGTTTACGGCGCGGTTCGTTTCCTTTCCCGGCGCGCCATCATTCGCGGCGGTCGCCAGCCCGGCGCCGTAAATGGCAGCGGCAACCAGAAAAATACAAGCCAGATCTTTCATTCCTTCCTCCCATCAAGAGTTGATATTGTCAAACCCGTTTATTTCCCTTCCCTCTTGATGGACGCTGTTTTTGAAGCAGCCCGTCTCTTTTTATTGTGCAACCTCAAACCAGTCGGTTTATAGCCGCGATGACCCTGTCACCATGCCACGTAGCGCACACTCCCTTTCACTCTTGTGGACGTTTCCTGCGGTAACGCATTTTAAAAATAGATGACATCTCCAAAAAAGCAAGGAAGCTGCTTTTTGCTGGAAGGAACCCCAGTAGACATGGCGCGAACGGACGCAGCACTGAAAAAATAAAACATAAAAATAATCCGCAAGTAAAACAGCTGTTGCTGACGCTACAGACCCGACGGATAGGTTTCGTCCATTTCTCCGGGCCTTCTGTGCGCCTGCGCAGGCAAAGGGCGCAGGGCCTGTGTTTCCTCCAGGTGAATCATGAGATCGAACTGAAGAGGCAGCGAGGCCAGGAAATAGTGGCTCATGCGCTCTGTTTCAGGTCGATAGATGACACCGATCGCCCGTTGCAGGCGTTCCACGCGAAGTGCCGTGATCGCATCATTTTCCGCCCTCAGATCGATAAAAAAACGCTTCTTTTCCAGGGTGGAAAACAGTTCCTCGTAACTGCCGGGCAAGGGAGGCCGCATGGTCATGGTTTCCGCGGGCCCATCCCAGTCGGAGGCAGCTGTCACGCTGCCACGGCTGGTCGAAAACCCGACCCGCAACACCCTGTCACCGTAGTTCTCCGTTACCAGCTGCCCCATATTGGTTTCCCCGCGCCGGCTCATCTCGGTCGCCGCGGCATTGCCCAGATGGGAATTGTGGGCCCAGACCATAATCCGCGCCTCCCGCTTGAGCCCGGTTTCAAGGTGTGCCGCAAGCTTTTCCAGCGTTTCGAACATGTGCCGGTCTCGCAGGTTCCATGTACTTGGCCGCCCCCGGAACATGGCCCGATAATATTCCTCGGCGTTCCTCACCAGTTCGGCGTTCTGCTGCGCGGAAAAAAACTCGTTTCCGGCAAAAGCGCCGTCTTTCTCCACATAGAGGCGCGCCTTCCGCTGCAACTGCATGAGCTGCGCGAGGACTTCCTGCTCGCAGGAATCCCATCTGCCTGAGGCAATGGCATAGCCATAAGCCTGAGGGTTTGCGATAAACTGACCAAAGCAGCCATATCGCTGGCGCGCAGCTGCCGCTTCTTCGGGATCGATCCTGTCCAGGTACGCGAGCACCGCCTGCATCGACGTGGTCATACTGTACAGATCCAGGCCGTAAAAACCGACCGGCTCCCGGTGGCGTCCATGACGCGTGCCCTCGTTATATTCCCGCAACCAGCTTATGAAGGCATGGACCTCTTCATTACGCCACATCCATGTCGGGAATCGCTCGAATCCGGACAGGGCGGCATTTGCATCGGCGTCGCCGGATCTGCCGCCCACAAACCGGTTGACCCGGTACGCATCCGGCCAGTCAGCCTCTACCGCAATCGCGTCGAAACCTTCCTCGACGATAAGATACCGGGAAATCTCGGCTCGAATCCGGTAAAACTCGGCTGTACCGTGCGTTGCCTCGCCGATCAGGATGAATTTTCTGCCTTTGGCCCGTCGGCATATGGTATTCACCACTCGGGCGCAATCGGCCTCTCCTTCGCCTACGAGTTGGGCCTGCTGTTCGAGCACATCGGGCAACGGATCAAGCAGGCGGAGATCAGGCATCATCTCCTCTATGGTCCGAGGCGAAAACAGGGCATCCGGCGCTTGGTCCGTGCTTCCCGGATGGATTTTTTCGGATACATGCAAAAACGCTATGCATCCACGTTTCCTTCAGCGCGCGACGAAGCGCGACTCAAAAGCGCCATTACTTCCTCATCGGACGTTTGCGAGAAATCTTCATACCACTGCCCTACTCCGTAAAAAGGCTCGGGCATGCACAGACAGACGAGTTCATCAGCCTCCTTTTCCGTCGTTCTACAGGCCGATGCTGCGCCCACGGGAGCAGCCACGATGATCCTCGCCGCACCGGCGTGGCGCACAGCGGCAACCGCCGCTCGCATGGTTGCCCCTGTGGCCAGACCATCGTCGACGAGAATGATCTTTTTCCCTTCGGTGAGTGGCGCTGAGCGGCCTTCCCGGTAAAGGCGGTTGCGTCTTTCCAGTTCAGCACGCTCCCTGACAATGACGGTATCGACCAGACCCTGGTCGATATTCAGGAGCCTGATGATTTCATGGTTAAGCACATGGATATCATTTCCGGCTATCGCACCCATTGCCAGTTCCTCGCGGCCGGGCACGCCAAGCTTGCGCACAAGCCACACATCCAGTGGCGCGGCCAGAGCCCTGGCGATTTGGTACGCCACCGGTACGCCCCCGCGGGGGAGCGCCAGTATAAGAACATCAGCTTTTTCCGCGTAGCACGATAGCGCATCGGCCAGCTTCTTCCCGGCTTCCGCCCTGTCGGAAAAATGGCAGGCGCCCTTGCCCATCAAACCTCTCCGGTCTGACCGGAGTGCGTCTGAAACCATTTTGCCGCCAGAAGGGCTGCAGCTTCCAGTGTTCCCGGTTCTTCAAAAAGATGAGTCGCATTCGGCACGATTTCCAGCTTCGACCGGTTATTTGGGTTGAGCTGGGCGAGCGCCGACTGGTTCAGCTGCAGGACCTCCCAATCGCTCTCTCCTACGATAAGAAGCACGGGAGCCTTGACATCCGGGAGATACCCTTTCGCGAGATCCGGGCGGCCGCCGCGAGAAACCACGGCGATCACATTCTCCGGTCGCCGCGCCGCAGCGATCAGCGCAGCGCCTGCACCTGTGCTTGCGCCAAACCAGCCGATTTTCATCTTTCTGGTCTGTGGTTCACGTTGCAGCCACTCCGCGATACTGATCAGCCGGTCTGCCAGCATGGGAATATCGAAACGCAGATGTCGGGTACGCAGATCGATGGCTTCCTCCTCTTCCGTCAAAAGGTCAGCCAGCAAGGTCGCAAATCCGTATCTGTTCAGCACCTCCGCGACATAGCGGTTGCGGGTACTGTGGCGACTGCTGCCGCTGCCATGAGCAAAAGCGACAATCGCGCTGGCATTCGCCGGTATGGCCAGATCTGCGCTCAGTATCACACCGTCGGCAGAAATGCGGACTGGCGCTGCCTCAGTGGCTTGGTTCTGCGGAAAATTGGCCATGAATCGCCTCCTGTGCTTCTCGCCTGACCTCGGATCCTGCATGCGAATGTCGAAGCGATATCACAAAGAAAACATCAAAAAAAAAAACATCAAGGGAATAGCCGCTCACCATATGAAATGCGTCGGAGGCCTTCCGTGCGATTTCGAACATAAGGCGGTTAAAACACGGCCGACGGCTTTCAGATTTTCCGTCAACAGGAAAACGCGGGTGGATGCCGTCCGGGTCTGCCCATAAGTTTCAGAAGATGTCGGCAATTCTTTCAGGGAATACCATGATGTTGATGTTGATGTTGATGTTGATGTTGATGTTGATGTTGATATGGATGTGGCTGACCCGTTGCGCGATATGCGCGTTGAACCAAAGGAGTGAAAAACATGAAAGCCATCTACCGGATTTATCCGGCGATAGGCGTAGCGCGGATTGGGAACAGCGAAACTGAGCATTTTCTCGGGCCCGAGTCTTTGGGTGTCATTCCGCCCGGACCTTGTCGCGACGCTGTGGGAAAAATCAAGCCGCAAGGCGTTCGATTTCGTATCTATCAATTCCGCCGCGACGACCTTGGCAAGGAAACGCTCGATAGCGAAATCACGCCGGACGAGAGCACGAAAATCACCTGGAGCGTGCACCTCGTCAACAGCAAGGCCGCCGGTACGAATTTTCCGCCTGGCGGCACCTCGGGCACGTCGAGAAACGAAGGCTACGACCGGGCAGGCCTGATCATCGACGGGTCGTTACGCTCGATCTCAGGAAAAAACCCGCGCTCCCCGCTCCTGAGCGGCGAAATCGATTTCATCAGGAACGGACAAGTCGAAGGCAGCGCGAAAGTCGTACTCGGCCATCTGCTGACAGACCAGAATGGGCGCCTCGTCGTAGTGGGGGTCCGGGAAAGTCGGGCTCTCCCATTGGGCGGGGTCTGAACAATTTTGCCAACAACGACGGGTGGTACGACGGGGTATCCGATGGCCCCGTCACCGCCTTGATCGAGAAAGAGGGGGGAAGAACCCGCGGAAGCGGAAGGCGGGACGTGGGTGGTGGTCGATCCGCCTTCCTACGCGCCTGGTATCGAGAACGGGAACCTGGTATGACCAGGCGCTCGATGTCGCTTCCAGGAATTTCTCGCCGAGGGTCATAAAGGGCGTCCCATCCTTCACCCGGTGTATCTACCCGATACTGAAACGGGCGGTTGTCATGCACTGGGTAGTCGAGGAAAGGAATCGCCACCACGGTTCGGGCGGCAACTTTCTAAATGAGGCACGACTGAGCAAGCTTGCGGACAAGTCCGAGGGCGCGAAGCCGTTCCGCGAAGGAGTGTTCAAATGGCTGATGAGACCCAATACCAGGGTAGACCCCAACTCGCCGTCCCCCCGAACGCCGCCTTCCATGCCGAAAGTCAACAGCGGCCTCGATCCAGATAATCCGGAGCGGAGCAAGTATACGGCGCTGACGGAATACCAGTATGCATGCCGCTGGCTCAACAGCCGGATGCCCTGACCCGCGCTGCCCTTGAAGGACGCATCGGCGCGCCTTTTTTTCCCGGAATTGAGGTGACCTATGTGGTCGCGCAGGCAGCCACGTATGAAGCTGCCTTCCGCATCAGGCATACGCTGCCTGCGGGGTTCCTGACGCAGCGCATGGCGCTGCCGTGGCAGGCTGATTTTCTTGCGTGCGGAGAACTGTGGTGGCCGGCTCAGCGGCCAGTTGAGGTCGTCACCGCCTCCGGCCGGATCCAGCCTTTCTCCCGCGGCATCGATGATTATGCTGACATGGTTTGCTGGTAAACGAGCTTGGCTTCATCGTGCAGAAAGGCGGCAGGTTCGTTGAGGACGAGCGCCGTCCGATCGCCGGCCAGACCTGATCGCCGTGCGTGCGATCAGGTCTGGGGCTGTTTGAAGACAGCAGGATCGAGACTGTATCGCTGGAGCAGCTTGTAGAACTCCGTGCGATTGCGCTTGGCCAGGCGCGCCGCCTGGGTTACGTTGCCGCCGGTGATCTTCAGCACGCGGACCAGATACTCTCTTTCGAAACTTTTGCGGGCATCCTCGAACGACACGAGCTGTTCCTCTTCCCGGTGCATCGCATCGTAGACTAGCGCAGGAGAAATAAGGGGTGCGGTGCTGAGCGCAACACACCGCTCCACGACATTCATGAGCTGGCGCACGTTGCCGGGCCATGACGCGCTGACGAGCATCTCCATGGCCTCCGGGGAAAAACCATTGATGTTTTTCTGGTACTTTTCCGAAAACATGCCCAGGAAATAATTGGTGAGCAGAGGAATATCTTCGCGCCGCTGAGCCAGGACGGGGATGGTCAGCGACACCACATCCAGACGATAGTAAAGATCCTCCCGGAACGTTCCGGCGGCAATTTCGGCCTTGAGATCACGGTGTGTCGCGGAAATGATGCGCACATCCA
The DNA here is from genome assembly GCA_964466955.1 of uncultured Nitrosospira sp. Taxonomy (GTDB): domain Bacteria; phylum Pseudomonadota; class Gammaproteobacteria; order Burkholderiales; family Nitrosomonadaceae; genus Nitrosospira. The sequence continues at coordinate 10,771 of CAYXQR010000098.1, read as the reverse complement.
CCGGAATCGACTGCGTCGAACCAACGGAACGTACCTGTCTTTCCTGAAGAACGCGCAGCAGCTTGACCTGGAGCAAAAGCGGCATATCCCCAATCTCGTCGAGGAACAGCGTCCCTCCCTCCGCCAGTTGCAGCAGCCCTTTGTGATCCCGCACCGCGCCGGTGAATGCTCCCTTGACATGTCCGAACAGTTCGGACTCGAGCAATTGCTCGGGAATCGCTGCGCAATTGATGGCCACGAAAGGATTCTGGCAGCGTTTCGATGCATCATGGATTGCGTGCGCGAACAATTCCTTTCCCACCCCGCTTTCGCCGTAGATCAGGATACTGGCGTCCCCTTCGGCAACCAGTCCGGCCTTGGTGAGAAGATCCTCCATCACCGCGCTCTGCGTGATGATATGCTTGCGCCACGCCGCCTGGGTCGCCTCCTGTTGCGGTACCGTCCCGGATACGAAGCGGAGCGCCTGGCTGATATTGGTCAGCAGGGTCTTGCTGTCGAAAGGCTTGGCGAGATAGCCGAACACTCCCCTCTGTACCGCGGCGACCGCATCCGGAATAGTTCCGTGGGCGGTCAGTATGATCACCGGCAACGTCGGCAGCGTGCGATGGATGTGTTCGAATAACGCCATGCCATCCATGCCGCTCATCTGCATGTCACTGATGACGAGCTGCGGGCGCGACACATCCAGATAATTCAATGCGGCCTCCGCGCTTTGTACGGCATCCACCTTGTAACCAGCGGCAGTAAGCCGGATTACCAGCAACTCCAGCAGATCGGTATCGTCATCGACGATAAGAATTTTGGGTTTGGCATTGGACATGTTTTCGCACTTTGAATCTCAAAGCTCCTTAAGCAGATCTTTTTCCATGTTTTTTATCGCGTCGATCTGGCTTTGCAGCATTTCCACGCGTTTCTGTTCATCCTTCAGTTTTTGCGCAAGCTCTTCTGCGCTGTGGCTGAGCCGTTGCTGTTCCGCAAGCATTCCCCCGAGCAGATGTCTGAAACTTTGCAAACTGGCGGGCTTGGTGTCGCGAGGCCATTCATTGAGCAGATGGAGCGCCGCGGAAAGATCGCGAAACGGGGTATTGGGCAGGATGAGGAGCAATATCAGCCTTGCCCGGTTCGTATCGCCCTTGTTCTGTGCAAAACTCTGCTTCGCCTTATCGTAAGTACGTCCCAGGTCGGCGGAGGATTGTTTCCGCGCACTCTCGTAGAATGCCATCATCTCATCCATTTCTCCCATCGCCGGCTTTTCTTCGCACTGCAAGGGTTCTATCGCGGATCGTGTAGGCGAACTGACGGTGCATCCAGTCAGGATGCATATCGTCGCAAGGAAAAACCATTTCCTGAGGCAGGATCTCATATGACCCCCTCCGGCGGATCGGTGATGGGGAGCGTAAGCCGGAAATGCGCGCCTCCGCCGGGTTGCGTAACCAGAACGATATTGCCACCATGAGCTAGGGCGTATTCACGAGCAATGGATAATCCCAGGCCTGTTCCCCTTACATGACTGTCCATCATCTGCCGCCCCTGGTAGAACGGCTCGAATATTTTCTCGCGATCTCCCTCGTCAATACCGGGCCCTGCATCCAGAATATCGAATTGAGCCATGCCGGCCCACTTGCTGGTCCAGATGCGAATGCAACCCCCCTGAGGAGAAAATTTCACCGCGTTCGATATAAGGTTATCCATAACGATCTTGATTTTCTGTTTATCGCATTCGATAATCAAATCCGGAGAGGAGATATCCATCCTCAGGCCCTTGCCCAGGATGATGAGATTCTGATCGTGCAGCACCGCATCCAGGATTCTTGCAAGATTTGCCTCATGTTTCACCAGCGCGGCTTTTTCGGTTTGCAGCGCACTGTAATTCAACAAATCTTCGATGCGGCGCTGAAGCTGGACACTGCTGCTATGAAGGATCCGCGCGATACGATGCTGTTCTCCCGTCAATTCCCCGGCTACACCCTCCACCAGCAGATCGGCACCTTCGCGCATTGCGGTCAGCGGAGTCTTGAGTTCATGCGAAACGTGCTGCAGGAACCGGGTTTTCTGCTCCTCGAGCTTCAGCAGGCGTCGGCGCATCCAGTCCAGGTGCTCTCCGAAATACACCAGGTCCTGCGGACCCTCCACCCGTATGGGCTTGCCCAGCTCCCCCTGTCCCATGTTACGAATGGCCTCGTCGATCTGATGAATTGGACGGGCAATACGCGTCGAAAAAAATAACGCAAGCAGGACGGCGAACGGAATGAGCGCAAGCACCTGCCAGCCCACGGTGAAGCGCGCATACCCCGCCATGTTCTGCATTTCATCCACTTCGCGCTCGATCAGACTGTAGGCCTGCGTGAAGAACTGCCGGGTGGCTTCCCGCAAGCGTCCAAAGCTGTCCAGCTGATCGCGCAAATGTTCGGGAGATTCCTTCACCGTCAATACTTTCTGGTAAATCTCCGCTTCACCCGATTGCAGTTGCGTCAGCAGGGTCCACTGCTCGGGATTCAGTGACAGTTCGGACAGAACAAACGCGGTTTTCTCGAAATTGTCATGTGCGCGAAAATAACCTTCGAGCAGAGTGGGGTCGTTAAGGATATGCGTTTGGCGCACAGCCCGTTCCATGGCGGCAACCTCGTCCGCGAGGGCGCGGCTGCCGTGCGCGATCTGTGCCGCCTGATACACGGCCTTGCGGCTCTGATCCGCCAGCCGGTCGATGGAAACCGCGCTATTGATCAACGCCGCGATGAGCGGCAAACCCACGAGGGTAAAGCCCAGCAGGATCAGTTTGAGGAAAGACTTGGGGCCCCGCCGCAATCGCGACCAGGACCCGCTTCCCGCCCCACTGTCATGCCGCCTCGCTTCAGTCTCCGGCATTACTGCCTTCCTTCGATCCCCGTCCGGAATCGGAACGGCTTGATTCGCTTCAATCTCATGCTCATGCAGACAGGTGAAAGTTGAAAGTGAACTGGAGGCGACCGTCAGGCTTTCCCGGAATTTGCTGGAAAGACCAGGCAATTGCGTGCTCCATTTGCTCTGGCGCCAACCGGACCACCGTCATTCCGGCTCTAGTCTTTTCCCGACGGCCGTTTTCTGTCTGCGTCTGCGTTGCCTGGAGCGATATAGGGTTTGCAATAGTGCTTGGAAGGAAATTCCTTGTTTCGCCGTGAGTTCATGACTACGTCACCGCCATTTCTGACACATTCCATGATCGACCTGTCCAGGCTTGCATAGTGAGCGTCCGGGTCCGTGGTCGCGGAGACCGCCGGCACATTTTCCCTGATTTTGCGACAGGTGGCAGATTCATCCGGAACAGGCGGAATGTTTGCCGAAGGCGGCAGCGCACACAGTTTGCAGGGATTTCCGGGACACAGGCATCCGGCGCACTCCGCCTGCACCACAGTGGCGAACATGCTCATTATAAAAGCAAGAACAACCTGGATCACCGGTCGAAAAATTCCGGTCAGCATGGGGTTCAATTTCATCACCTCTGCAGTACTATCATATCATCGGGAAAGCGGCATGATCACTGTTCAATGCGTCGCCGCAGGCGCCCATCTTACAGCAATTTCATGACATTCTCGGGGGGACGGCACAGCACTGCCTCGTCGCCGCGTACGACGATCGGCCGCTGGATCAGATCCGGATTCTCAACCATGATCCGGATCAGTTCCTCATCGGATAATTGCCGCTGGGCAAGCTTGAGCTCGCGCGCCAGCAGCTCGTCGCTCCGCAGCACGTCCCGTACCGGTATCCCCAGCTTATCGATCAGTTCACGCAGTGACTCTTCGCTCAACGGGGACTCGTAGTAATTGACCGCGTCAAATTCCTGTCCGCTATCGCGGAGAAGAGCCAGGGTGGCTCTGCACTTGCTGCATGTCGGTTTCTGATAAATGACGATCTTCTCATGCATGGTCTGTCTCTCCTCTCTACCGTAATTCGCCGGTCCGGCTCTCCTCATCCGGATCTTCTGGCCTGCCGCCAGGCTCATTCTCTCCTGTTCAGGCTTCAGTCATCGGTTGCCTCGTACCCGCCTTACTTCGCGACGGTAACCTGGGTAAGGACGTGACGTACCATGCTGAGAGCCAGTTCATGCTCACCCATGAATACGGTTCCGCCGCTTTCCTTCCGCAGCAGGGCCGCTTCTTCCTCATTGTGCGTACGGATGATGATCTCGACAGGAGGATTCAGTATGCGCGCAGTCTCGATCATTCGCCGTGCACGCAGCGTATCAGGAACTGCAATCACGAGCATGGCCGCGCGAGCGATATGCGCCTGGATCAGTACTGCGGGCTCCGCGGCATCGCCTGCTACCGCATGGATCCCGCGCTTTCGCAGTTCCTCCACCAGATCACGGTTTTGCTCCGCCACGACGAGCGGCAATCCATGTTTCGCCAGGGATTGACCGACGAGCGCACCGACCCGTCCATAGCCTACGAGGACGACATGGCTCGTGACATAACTCGATGCAACGGTCGTCGGCAATTCCGCCAGCGGATCATCGGAGCGCTCAAGAATGCGGGCAAGGCCGGAACGGGAGCGTATCCATGCCTGCGCCGGCTCGATAACGCGAAATACCAGAGGGTTGAGCGTAATCGATATGAACGCGCCGGCCAGAATCAGGCTCTGAGCCTCGACCGGCAAAAGTCCGAGCGAGACGCCGAGCGCGGCAAGAATGAACGAAAACTCCCCGATCTGGGCAAGACTGGCCGATACGGTCAATGCCGTGTTCAATGGATAGCGAAACGCCAGTACCAATAAAAACGCCGCCAGCGATTTACCGACTATGATGATACCAAGAGTCGCAAGAAGATGTAATGGCTGGTCCAGCAACACATAAGGATCGAACAGCATGCCGACGGAAACGAAAAACAGGACTGAAAATGCATCTCGCAACGGCAACGATTCCTGGGCGGCCCGATGACTCAGATCCGATTCCCTCATCACCATGCCGGCAAAAAAGGCTCCCAGAGCAAAAGAAACGCCGAAGAGCATCGCCGACCCATAGGCGATGCCGATTGCAACCGCAATGACGCTCAGGATGAAAAGCTCGTTGGAATTCGTGCTGGCGACATACCAGAGAAGCCGCGGGAAAAAGCGCTTGCCGACAACAAGCATGAGTGCGATGAAAACCGCCACCTTGCCGAACGTGATGAGGAGCGCCGTCATCAAATCGGACCTCGGGGATGCTGACGTCGCACCCGAACTGTCACCCAGCCATCCGGCCAGGGGAGGCAGCAGAACGAGTACCAGCACCATGGCGAGATCTTCAACGACCAGCCAGCCCACCGCAATCGAGCCATTGACCGACTTGAGCAGGCCGCGCTGCTCCAGCGCCCGCAGCAGCACGACCGTGCTGGCCGTGGACAGCGCAACGCCATAGACGATGCCCACGCTGAAATCCCAGCCCCAGGAACCGGCAACCAGGGCGCCGAAGGCGGTTGCCACGCCGATCTGCACAAGCGCACCGGGCAGCGCGATCCGCCGCACGGCGAGCAGATCGTTCAGCGAAAAATGCAGTCCGACACCGAACATCAGCAGGATCACCCCGATTTCCGCCAGTTGACCCGAAAGCTCCATGTCGGCGACGAATCCCGGAGTGTTGCCCCCGAGAATGACCCCGGCAGTCAGATAGCCGACCAGCACCGGCAGTTTCAGGCGATTGGCAATCAGCCCCATCACCAGGGCAAGCGCGAAGCTGACGGCAATGGTTGTGATCAGTGTAAGACTATGAGGCATGACTTTTCGCCAGGACAGCGAACATGACACGGATAAACCGGTATATCAAAAATTAATGGGGTGTCGGCAAAACTACTTGTTGGCTGCGTGCCTGGAATGGGCTGGACGAAGGTTTCATCAGCCAGCGAAAACCGGTTTCCGCAAGAAGCGGAAACCGAAGACATCATATCCTCCGGGTTACGCTATCTCATGCGCCTGCCACCCGAGTGCCGTCGTGGCGGACGCGAAAGCGCCAGCCGAGCATGATCAGTCCGGCGAGCATCATCGCCCAGGTTTCCGCCTCCGGTATCGGGGATACCTGCCAGCCGATATCTTTCATGGCTGCAAAATCGAGTTCGGTAAAATGCTTGCGCTGTCCGGCTGCGATACTCGGATCCATCGCTGCTTCCTGTCCCAGATAGCGGAGCCCCTCGCTCCAGTGAGCGTCACCTGTAAGGGGTGGATTCGAACCATACAGGGCCTCAACCGCAGGTCCCGTGAAAACGCCCCCCGAAACCAGACTGTTGAATGATCTTGCGCTGCCGAAGCCAAGCACATGGGCAAGTTCGTGCACGGCTACGGAATAGAAATCGCGCTGGCCGGAAAATGGCTCGTCCGTTCGGGTATCGGTGTCGAAATACCAGCTTGACGTATCATTGAAAGAAATCGCCCCGCCCCATGGAGCAAAATCTGTCGGAGCAGGAACAAGCGCGCCGGATTGCCCTCTGCTGGCGGCGTTATCGAGAAAGCCCCCAGTGCCCCTGGCGGAATATCCGCCAGGGCCGCCTACCGCAAGCGAACCAAGATTGTAGGCACCCACGAAGACCAAGATCTGGTCTGCTGCCACGCTGAAATTGGAGACGCTGATATCATTGCCGTTGTCGGGCTGGAAGAATCGGACGTCGAACGAATTGGATCCCGATGGAGAAATGGCGGTCAAGTTATCCTGGAAACGGGTTTCGAACACGGCAGCAGCGGAATCGAGAATATTCTGACGAAAGCTGCTCGGGCCGGTGAAGAATCCCGAGCTGTCATACCGGTAATCGAAGACGATATCGACATTCGCTGCGGCGGACTGACCGAGAGCAAGAAACGGCACAAATAAGAGAGCAGGAATTCCAATTTTCATTTTTCGACTCCAGTTGGATGAATAGTCAGCGTCAAGGCCTGTAACTCAACGCCTGTAACGGTTCCATATACTCCAGGCCGAATTCCTCGGCGATAGCGGCATAAGTAACCGATCCCCTGTGGGTATTGAGACCACATCGCAGCGTACGGTTATTTCGTATCGCTTCCTGCCCTTCCTCCGCCAGCAGCAGGGTATAGGCCGCAGTCTGAATATTGAGTGCAAACGTGCTCGTGCGCGGCACTGCGCTGGGCATGTTGGCGACGCCGTAATGCACCACACCTTCGATTTCATAGACGGGATTACTATGCGTCGTGGGCCGGGTCGTTTCCACGCACCCTCCCTGATCCACGGCGACATCGACGATGACCGCCCCTTTGCGCATCTGGGGAAGCATGGCGGCGGTAATCAGCCACGGCGCCCGCCCTCCCGGGATCAGGATCGCGCCGATGACAAGATCGGCGCTGAAGACGGCTTCCTCGATATTATATTCGTCGCTGAAGCGCGTCTGCAGCTGTCCCCGATAAATGTCGTCAAGATATTTCAGCCGCTCATGGCTCACATCCAGGACGGTAACCTGAGCACCGCATCCGATGGCAACTCGCGCAGCATTGGTTCCGACGATACCTGCTCCCAGAATGACGACATTGGCGGCCGCCACGCCGGGAACGCCACCCATCAGGATACCGCGCCCGCCGTGCGTTCTTTGCAGCCATGTCGCACCGATCTGGGTCGCCATGCGTCCGGCAACCTCGCTCATGGGTGCCAGCAGAGGCAGTTTCCCATCCTCGGTCTGAACAGTCTCGTATGCGATGGCGGTGGTGCCGTTTTTCAACAGGGCATCAACCAGGGGCCTGTCCGAGGCCAGATGCAGATAGGTGAAAAGGATCAAGTCCGGCCGCAGAAAGCAAAATTCTTCCGGAGTCGGCTCCTTGACCTTGACCACCAGCTGCGCCGACCAGGCCTCAGCCGCCTGAGCAACCATGGTGGCCCCTGCGGCCCGATACTCGTCATCGGAAAGAAAGCTGCCTTCTCCCGCATCATGCTCCACGAGAACCTGGTGTCCGCGCCTTGTCAGCGCCCGGACGGTGCTCGGCGTCATGCCGACGCGATTTTCATGGTCTTTGGTCTCTCGGGGTAATCCGATCAGCATGAGCTTGCAGGCGATTTGATAACGATATCCAGCATCTTCCTGTAGGTGCCTGTCCCGCTGCAGGGTGGAAAACAGGTTCCGGCAGCCCTGATCCGGAACCTGTAACCTATATTCAGGAATCATGACCGATGGACCAGCCGTGCTTCAGGTTCTTAAAACCTGCTATTGTTCAAGTATACAGCCCCACCCGGCTGCCGCTGGAAAAAATATTACACCGGAAGCACGCGGATGCAGGGGGGATAAACGCGTGGCTATCCTGCATCATGCAAGTTGAACGGAGTGTTCCGGCAAAGGGCGTTTTTAGGAAAACGGACTCACCGCAAGACAACGTCGATAAGGCGAGCCACGGAGAGAATACCAATGGAGGACGGGAATCATTCGAAATGAACGGCGGTGGAACTCTCCGTTACTCAAATGAATCCGCATTCCACGCCGCGCGCCTCGGTAGGGCAGAAAAAGGCGGCAAGCAGCTTCTGAAACATCGATTACAGGAAACGAAACGTCCCGGTCAGCTATCCAGCTGCTGGCGCAAGTGCTGGAGCACGTGTTCCCGGGTATCCACACCTCGATCGAGCGCGGACTGATAATCGAGGGTAAGCGTCGAATGTCCCTTCCCGGGCACGGTAAGAGAGCAAAAGCGTCGTGGCCCTCCTGATCCCGGAGCATCGTTCAGGCTGGTTTGCAGCCGCTCGAATCTGGCGGCGGGGCAGCGGGCATCTTCTTCGAAACGAAGACCGAGCAAGGACATGCTGTCCGCACGATTCGATGCGAGCGTCAGCACCTCCGGCTCGACATCGAGCGCCCGGGGCTTGAAAAACGGAAGGCTTGGCTGCGCGGTCACGGGAGCCAGCAGTGCTTCTTCCACCATCATCGCGAGAACAAAGCCGCCTGTATAGCACATGCCGATGGCGCCGATGCCTCGGCCGCCGCGCTCCGCATGGACTTTTCGACAGAGTGCCCGCAGGGGCAACGTGATGGCACTGGACCGGCCCGACGCGAGGTTGTTGAATTCGCGCCGAATGCAGACGAAGGGCGCTTTCAGGAGACCAGCCGCAACACTTTGCAGCGGTTTGCCGAACAGAAGCGGCAGGACGACGTGAAAACCACGGTCCGCGATCCACTCCGCAAACTCGACCGTTTCCGCTGTGAGGCCCGGCAATTCGTGCAAAAGAATGACTCCGGGTCCCTCACCTTTCCGGAAAAGCGTGAGCGTGCAATCTTCGGCCGTGAACGTCTCCTCACGAAAGCCTTCGATGGCACTCACGAGCTTTTCCTCTTGTCCTGGTAACGATGAAGAAGACAAACTTTGCCGATCCCCCGGCTCTGGCGTTTCTCCCCTGGCTCCCGCACAGTCGTCCGCGTTCTACATCGGTCAAAGAGATCGATCCGGCCACGGGAATGTCCTACGCTTGGCGGAAACGATTCTGGCAAGACCGGGTCGACAGGGTTCGCGTACCGGTGATGCCCTGCGGTGCCTATAACGCCTTGACCAGATCCTCCACCACTTTTTTGGCGTCCCCGAAGATCATCATGGTCTTGTCCATATAGAACAGGTCGTTGTCCAGCCCGGCATATCCCGCAGCCATGCTGCGCTTGACCACCATCACTGTGCGCGCCTTGTGGGCTTCAAGTATCGGCATCCCATAGATGGGGCTGCCTGGAACGTTCGCGGCCGGATTTACCACGTCATTGGCGCCCAGCACCAGGACCACGTCGGTGTTAGGAAAGTCACTGTTGATTTCATCCATCTCCAGCACCTGCTCGTAAGGTATTTCCGCCTCCGCAAGCAGCACATTCATGTGCCCCGGCATGCGGCCCGCCACGGGGTGGATAGCGAAACGCACATTGACCCCTTTCTCGTGCAGCTTTTCGGCCATCTCCTTGACTGCATGCTGCGCGCGCGCAACCGCGAGGCCATAACCCGGGACGATGATTACGCTGTCCGCATTGCCCATGATGAAGGCCGCGTCGTCCGCGCTGCCGCTGCGATAGGTTTTCTGCGTGCCGTCCTCTGCCGCGGCTACGCCTCCTTCGCTGCCGAAGCCGCCGAGTATGACGGAGAGGAACGGCCGGTTCATGGCCTTGCACATGATATAGGACAGGATCGCGCCGGAGCTTCCCACGAGGGAACCGGCGATGATCAGCATGGGATTGCCGAGCGAGAAACCGATGCCCGCAGCCGCCCACCCGGAATACGAGTTGAGCATGGAAATCACCACGGGCATGTCTGCGCCCCCGATGGGGATGATGATGAGAAAGCCGAGAACGAAAGCGATGGCCGTCATCGTGGCAAAAGCCGTCCAGTTGGTGGTTGCGCTGAAAAAGAACCAGAGGCCGAATCCGATCATGACGATCGCCAGGATCAGGTTGACCCTGTGCTGGCCGCCGAAAGTGATAGGCGCGCCGCTCATCCGTCCGGACAGTTTAAGAAACGCGATCACCGAGCCCGACCAGGTCATGGCGCCGATGAAGGTTCCCAGGAAAAGCTCAAGCTTGCTGCCCATCGGCAATGGTTCGGGGAGGTTGAAGGAAACGGGATTATTGACCGCGGCAATCGCAATGAACACCGCCGCGAGGCCTACCAGCGAATGCATGAACGCCACCAGTTCCGGCATGGCCGTCATTTGCACGCGCCGGGCAACGACTGCGCCGATGAAGCCTCCAACGGCGATGCATCCGAGTATCAACGCCCAGTTTTGGGTGATGGTAAGCGTGGTGAGCACGGCAATAGCCATCCCCACCATGCCGAACAGGTTGCCGCGCCGCGCGGAAAGCGGCGAGCTCAG
>CAYXQR010000097.1:0-24135 GCA_964466955.1 uncultured Nitrosospira sp. | reverse complement strand
ATCTCGTTTCGCGGAGTTTTCCTCCCCAAATCCATTACGATAAAGAAGAGCCGAGGCTTATCAGCGTCCAGGCAACCTTTGAATCTCTCCTGGGCGCCTCGTTCGACGAAATCCGGCGCAACTCGAGCGGGAATACCAGGGCGATCGTTTGCATGCTCGACGCTTTGCAACTGATTGGAACAAGAACACCCCTCGTTCTGCGGAGAGAGGCGTTAAGGGAGCAGGCAAAGAGAGTTGCCGGATTAGCAGACCGCAGTGTCGAGTCTCCAACTGACCTTGCAGAAATTCGTACCCTCGCGGGGAGAGTACTCGCAGCGCTGGACGAGAAACCGGCAGACATCGTATAGCTGCCATCGGCCTGGCCCTGGCGGTTCATGCTTCATGTGGCATAACGCACAGAAACGCCGCCAGATCCAGGGCAAACTTTGTCATTCGCCATTTGAAAACAGGAGGAATAACCATGGCTTTCCCGAATTCAATAAACCGTGCCTTAGTAACAACAGCGATTGTGTGCAGCGTGCCCACCATTTCGGCAGGAGGCATTCCCTCCGCAAAAGCGGATAACAGCATGGCTGGCCAAAGCAGTTCGTCCAGTCAAAGCGGGTCTGGCGCAGTAAATTCTGGCCAGCCAAAATCCCAGGACGCCTCTGGCGTCGCAGGTTACGGTATTCTCAACGAAGGAGTGGAATCAGGACAGGTAGATCAAAAAATAAGAGTAGACCGGAACAAAGGTACAGATCCTGCTCTTCCGCCACCTGTGCGCAAAAATGAAAAAGGGGTGGTGACGGAGGATCCGAGCAATATTCAAGGCGGACCGATCGGGCCGAACTAAACCGTCAGGCGGCGAAATTCCAACGTTCCTGAGGATTCCCGGAGCGCATCTAATTCTCAGGGCGCATCTAATTCTCAGAACGCATATATGCGTGACAATCCTGACGATAACTGTGACCCAAGGCGTGACGGCAGCAAGTGTCCGGGAACCTGCAAGGCGAACCTTGTAAAGAAAGACGAGGTGCAACGCTCGTGCGGCGGCACCACCGGGATACAACTGCCCTGATAGCATGGTGTGCATAGACGATCCTTCGGACGACTGCGATCCCACTCAAGGTGGATCTTGGAGCAAGGTTTTACTGCTCTTTAATTTAAGGAGGAATCATGAATTATATGACGATGAACAAGCCGCGCAGGTTTTTGACCACGGCTGCAATCGCGTTTGGACTAATTGCCGCAACCGGTGTCAATAGTCAAGATGATGTGTCTGACAGGCCGATAATGAACGAACCTGCGCGTTCCGAAGGCGATACGGCCGCGCCCCAGGCCGGGAGCAAGGATGGCAAGACAACGGTTCCAGTCCCGATACTGATGATGGTTCCGGTTGAGGTTTCCGTGGATGCGGAAAAAAAAGGGTGCTGGGTAAAACTCTACGATAAGAAAATTATGAAGGTGACAGCCTGATGCTGAGTGGTCCGATTAGCCTTGGCCGAATGGTCGGGCCTTTCGGCTTCGATTGGGAAAACAGGATACGGAGTTTGAAAACCGGGCCGAAAACCAGCGTTACCATTTTCGACAACAGGCATTTTCGGGATCAGAATAAATTTATTGCTACGGGGAAAAGCGTCCCGGACATGTCCGAGAAAATGGGATTCTTCGATAATTTCCGCTCGATGATGGTCAGTTGCGATGGTTCGCAGGCTGGAGCCCGAATGCAGTAATTAAAAGCAGTTAGCAGTTCGGCACCCTATCAGGTCTCACCTTGGCCATCTAACCAGACCGGATACGAATATTTCGGAAGCAGTCCTCCACACGCTTTTTTTAAGATCGGCAGGGATTGCTTCCGTTTTGCTGAATATACTCCGGCGGGTTTTCTTGCTTTGCCCCGTTGCATCGAACGTTCCCTCCCAAATACGCTCGACCTGAGTAAAACTGGCTACGACTATTCGCCCTGGCCGTCACGCAAACTGAGGGCCGAAGCGGCAGCCATCCAGGTACCGCATGCAACCAGGGACCATGCCCATGATTCAGTCGCCTCCATACAAGTTCCTCGGCCGGGGATTTCTTGCCTTGCATTTTGCGTCAGGAGGACGAGACCTGAAACCTAAAGACTTGGGTTGAAGAATCCGGTTTGTAGTTATGGCCAAACAAATCATATGGGCCATGTTCAGGACATGCTTCGCTCCTTCTCATGAACAAAAAAAGCAGTATTGCCTCAATGTAAGTGACGTCATAAGTAAGCGTGACTACTCTTGTGTTGGGCGGTTCAGGGTGGGACAGCCCAGACAGCCCACCGTGTTAACCTTATGGAAATCGATCTCGTCGAGGACAGCACCCCGGAGATCGGCGCCATCCAGCCTTGCATTGTCGAGTTTCACTCCCTGCATGTTGGCCCCGCGAAAATCTGCGTTCGTCATGACAGTGCCCGAAAGGTCGGCTCTTTGAAGCTGGGCATCTCGAAACCGGGCCAGCGTCAGGTTAGCGCCGCTTAAATTCGCGCCCTTGAGTAGGGCGCCAGTGAGATCGGACCGCGTCAAGTCAGCGCTCTTAAGGCGGGCGCCATTCAGATGAGCGTTATTGAGCCTGGCATCAACCATGGTCGCGTTTTTTAAATCGGCCTCATCCAGCACGGCACCCTGGAGATCACCTCTGGTAAGGTTAACAAGGTGTAGATTGGCATTCACCAGGTTGGCGCCCTGCAGATTGGCTCCGCTTAGGTTCGACTGGAGAAAACTTGCCCGGGCGAGGTCAGCTCCCTGGAGATTTGCATCCTGCAGATTCAGCTCTGCACAAAGAGTGCCTGGCCGGATGACGCAGCCATTTATCTCTTTCGCCATCGCACTATTCATAGCAAATAAAGCGGAAAGCAGAATAATTTTTCTGTTCATTGTTTTTCCTAATATTAATGAAATGCCCACCATAAGAGATGGCAGAGTGCTGTTCAGTGCGATATACAACATTAACGGGTCCTGAATCATGCCTGCTTCGATGCTTTGCGATGAGGAGTAGACCTGCCCTAGCAGGCACTTCCACGAAGTAATTTGTAACATTCACCCATCTGCGCGCGCGTGGGCCGTGATGCTGTGCAAGGGTAGAGAGCAGTTAAATGAATGGAATGAAAATAATCGAGGGGGCGCAAATGAGCGGAGAGCCATCCAGCCGCCCGGACCTCGCAAATGGTATGCAAGAAGCAGACATGGCAAGCTGTACTAAAGCTGGGGACGAATAATCTTAAGCCCGTACTCGAGGATTTTTTCCGCCCAGGGTCGTTGTTTCCATTGTTGAGGTGTTATCCGTTTTGAGCGCTCCATATCCGCTTTGAAGTTCGTTAACTGGCGCTCAGCAAATGACGCATCGTAAATGCTAAGGTTAGCCTCGTCATTCAGCCTGAAGGATCTGTTATCAAAATTTGTCGATCCGACGCACACGTATGTCTCATCAATAATTAATATCTTGCAATGAAACATGGTTGGCTGAAACTCAAAGATTTCCGCGCCTCCTTCCAGAAGCGGACCCCAGGTCCCCTTTGAGGCCTTCCGTGCGTATGTCCTGTCGATATGACGGCCGGGCAGGATTATCTGGATGGACACGCCGCGGTTGAGCGCGGTGAGCAGGGCGTCCAGGGCGAGCCTGTCGGGAACGAAATACGCCATGGACAGACGAATGCTTTTTTTCGCTGCGGTGATAGCGAGAAGATACATCAGGTGCGTGCTATTCGCCCCGCCTTCCCTGGAACTCTTGAATATTTGCGCAAAGCCAGACCCAATCTCCTTCAGCTCAGGGAAATATTCCCTGCTGTGTAATACATTGCCCGTTACCTCAGTCCAGTTATCGACGAATGCTCCTTGTAATTGGGCCACTACAGGTCCTTCGATGCGGTAATGCGTATCGCGCCAGTTATCCGGCCCCTGGGCGTGGCCGCTCCATTCGTCCGCGATTCCGACACCGCCGGTAAAACCTACCTTTCCATCAATGACGAGGATCTTGCGATGAGTTCGATTATTCAGTCTTTTCCAGTTATGCCATGTGAGGGGATGATATTTTTCAACCTGGACACCCGCATCCCGCATTTTCTGGATCCAGTACTTCTCCATCTTCAGGCTGCCATACCAGTCGAGGAGGACATGAACTTTGACCCCCTGACGTGCCTTTCCCGATAGCGCATCCACGAACTTTTGACCGATATTTCCCGACCAGTAGATATAAGTCTCCAAGGTAATGGTTTTTTCTGCCGCACCGATCGCTTCCAGCATGGCTGGAAAAATCTCGTCTCCATTAAGCAACGTTTCAATACGGTTGCCGGGGACCAGTGCCGGACCAAGAAGACCACTCATGGAACGTAAAAACTGTGGGTCGGTGATGCTGTAGAGATGGCGAACACGCTGCGTGATCTCTTTCCTGCTTCTGGCAAAAATTACAAGAACCAGTCCAAATATCAGGACTGACGCAATCGACGCGAGAACAGCGCTCCACAAAAGAGGGCTCAATTGACCATTCCTGCTTTCATATAAAACACGACTGCGAATCAGAGCGAGACGCAGGTTTTCAGCGGGGTAAATGCGTCCTTCCGCCCATGCCGTTTTCAAGGTCGTGGCATACAACCCCGGTTTTTCAAGATTGCCGACCTTGCGCGGGAAGAAAGTGGCGAGGGCTGCACATGAATTATGAATGATAGCCGCTGAAAGGAGCCTGCTTTCTTTCTCGGTATTTTTAATACTCTGTTTGAGAGGATTTCTAGAGAGCATACACTTTACGAGTGGATGTGTCCCTGCGTCCGGAAATCGCGGGGGACACCCGGCTATCCACTATTTGCCCGCCGCTTTTACACCTGCAAGGCTGGGAGAGGAGACGCTTCCGGCATTTTTCCCCACGACACTGAATGATCCATCCGTTTCCAGCACCACCGCCTCTACCGCTTCCGGGTCCCCCAATCCTGCAGCCCGGACTGCCGCCCGAACTTCATCTTTCGTTACGCGGGCACTCCTTAGGGCACCTGACAGAAACTCTCCCTGATAAAGCAGCAGGCTGGGCTCTCCGGTAACCAGTCGCCGCACCCAGCGTACCCTGACGCTGGACCAGGTGACGATGAACTGCATCCCGATCAGCAAGGTAAAGGCGAGAGCGCCCTCGGCCAGCGCAACCTCCTTGTTAAGCAGGATGGTTGCCAGAGTCGAGCCAAGGGCAATAGTCACGACGAAGTCAAACGCGTTCATCTTCGATAACGTGCGTTTGCCCGATACCCGCAGAAAGATGACCAGCGTGACATAAGCCAGTACTCCGACGACCAGTGTACGAGTCAGATTATCCCATCCTTGGAAGAAGAGATGCTCCAGCTTGATTTCAGTCATTGGTCCTCTTCCTTCTGGCGGATCAGCTTCAATCGATTTCCATTCACTCTCAGGCTAGGTTTGTTGCTTGATACGAACCAGGGGCGAACCGACGATTTCATACGTCGACGAGGCGATGTCAATGCCCGCCTCGTCAAATGCCCTCAAAATATCCCTGCTCATCTGATTCTTTAATTCCCGAATTCCATGATCCTCGGCGATGAAGCGAACGGTCAGTTCCAGCCAGTTATCTGTCAAGCGATAATATACCTTCGGTTTCATGTCTGCCGGCTTCATAAAATAGCGCCGTTGCATCTCCTGGAGCGCCTCCTGACCAAGAGAGCTGAGGGAAACGGTGCGTTGATCGGCCACCTCCAGCAAAATTCGTTCGGCACGGTCGCGATCTGCATCGAACCTGATTGGCACACTCATTTCTTCCCAAAGATAAGGAAATTCCCGGGTGTAGTTGTAAACCGGCTCATCAAAAATGCGTGCGTTACTGACAGTGACGACGCGGCCCGTATACTGGCGGCTTCGAACCCACATCGCGGGATCAGCGTTTTGGACAGGTGGCGGCTGACCCATTTCCATGATTGTGGTTTGCATGAAGCCCAGCGCAATGACATCGCCACGCACCCCGCCCATCGTGATGCGGTCGCCGACATTAAAAGTCTTGCCACGCAGGATGATGAAATAGCCGGCCACCGCAGCAACCGCTTTTTGCAAAGCGAATGCCAAACCGGCGGTGACCAGTCCGATCCCGGTCGCCAACCGCGTCGGGTCATCGAACCAGATGGAAACAAGGCCGAGGATGAGAAGCAGGCCGGTACCAAGCGCAATGCCTTGTCGAACCCAGAACGTCAGGCGCTCATCCCTGCCATGCAAGGCATGAGATATGAAGCGTCGGAGAAGTTTTCCGAGGAGAAGTACGAGGGCGATAAAAACGAGGGTAAAGAGGAGTTTTATGCCATTTTCGGCATTGACTCCGACCAGGCGGACGCCCAGTATCTCTACCGCCCGGTTAGGCCCGACCAGCCTGATAATGTTTTCCAAAAGCGTATCCTTCCGCGCGGATAATGCGCCAGTAACGCAAGTTATGGCTTAGATTGATTATGGCCTTGATTGCTGCGGGGTATGGCCTTGATTGCTGCGGGGTATGGCCTGGATTGCTGCAGGGCATATGTCAATTTGTCATTGCTTTGGCCGCTCGCTACGATAACGTCAGAATACACCGGTATTTTCAGTTATTGGAAGCGTCTTGCCACCCGCCTGAACGCTTGATACGGGAGTAATGCCGACTCGTCCTCCCCGGTACTGCCTCTGTTCCCTATCGAACAGACCGTTACTGTTGACTGGCCTACCGTAAAAAGCCGAACGCCTCAACTCTTTTCTCCTGGCTTTGGCGCAGCGCGGCGATCCTTGCGCTTTCTTCTCGCTTGATTGGATCGCCGCGCTTGCGATGCGAGCTTGAGGAGTTATTGCAGGGTTCCTCCTCTTTGAAATCATTCTGTTACTTTCGAATAATTTGAAGGCAACCCCTCATATGAAGCGGATTATTGCTCACGCCGCCTTCCGAAGGTCAGCAGCAATTGCTTCCATCCTGCTGCTTGTGTACACCCTGGCCGGTTTTCTTGCTTTGCCATACTGGCTGGAACGCGCTCTCCCGGGTTACCTGAAACAACGCGCGGGACAGAATGCAAGCGTGGGCGATATCCGTATCAACCCCTATCTGTTTACTGTCGAGATATCCGATTTTCAGCTCGGGGAAACCCCCGAGAAGGCCCTGGTGAAGTTCAGGCGGCTTTATATCGACTTCGAGTTATCCAGCATTTTCAGCCGCGCCTGGAGATTCGCCGACGTCCAAACCGAAGGGCTCGACCTGGCCCTGGAGATTGACAGCGAGGGCAGGCTCAACGTCATGGAGCTTATCGAACATCTGAAAAGCCCGGAAGAGCCGTCCCGGGCCCCGGAGAGGATCCTCCTCGAGCATTTGATGATGAGCGATGCCACGGTAAGCCTAAGAGACCTTTCGGGCGAAAAACCGGCAAATACGGTCATTTCCCCCATCAACCTGGTCCTCACTGACTTGAGTACCATTCCGGACCATGAAGGCCAGTATGTCCTGCAGGCAAGATCGGAGAGTGGCAGCTCTCTTGCATGGAAGGGAAAAATCACCTTGTTTCCGCTGGCTTCAAGCGGACACTTTGCGCTGCACGAACTGGAGCTGGCCAGTATATGGCAATTTTTTCGCGAGGAATTTGAAATAGCCGAGCCGCAGGGAAAAATGGGTATCAAGGCAAGCTACGATTTTTCCTACAAGCAGGGAAAGGCTTTGCTCGATTTGAGCAAAATCGCGCTGCAACTGTCCAATCTCGCCGTCACTCAGGCTGGCAGCCGCCAGCCATTGGTTGAACTGCGCCGGGTGCATATCGATGATGCCCGTTTTTCCCTCGACGACAGGAAAATTGCCATCCCGGTTTTTGGCCTTTCGGAGGGAAGGGTGAGTGCCAGCCGTGGCAGCGACGGGCAAATGAATTGGCAAAGCCTGCTGAAAAAATCGCGCGCGACAGTATCTTGGGGTATCGCATCACGCAGTGATCCTGCGGGGGATTCCGGTCTGGCCGGAAGCGCCGCGCAACGCAGCTCTCCCTGGAAGATGCATATTGAAAATCTGGACCTCGAGGGGGTTTCGGTCGCTTACACCGATCACACCCTGTCGCCACCCCTCGCTTTCACGGTTGGAAACCTGGGCAGCAAATTCACGCTGGACGCGAGCAACGCAACGGAGGCTCCTCGCATAGCGGCACAAGCCATTCAGCTATCAGCTGGGGATATCGTAATTTCGCCCGTTTCCGCTGATGCTGGCCCGTACGCGACCCTGGGCGCTTTCGAGCTGGGCGGGGGCAGTGTCGATACCGAAACGCGGACTCTGGTAGCTGGCAGCATTAACCTGAGCGGAGGCGGCATGACGTTGATCCGGGGAGCTGACGGTCCTATTGGCCTGTTACGCCTCATGGGGGGAGGGGAGCCGAAAGAAAATCTGCAAATGCATCCCTCGACGGACACCGCCTTTACAGAAAGCACCGAAAGCGCGGGTCGCGCCTGGAAATACCGGATAGGCTCCCTGGAACTGATGGAATCGAGCGCGCATCTTGTCGACAAGACGTACAAGCCCGCGGTCTCCTATGACATCGGCGCTATCTCTGTCGCGGCAGGAAATATCGATAATTCCGCTGAAGAGCCTGTTGTCTTTACCGCCAGTATGCAAGTCAATGACAGGGGGGTCATCCGCGGCAGCGGTACAATCCGGCAGGATTTCACGCAGGCGGGCGTCAAACTGGATACCGATGTGCCGCTTGAACCCCTGCGGGGACTGGTGGCGCGCCATGCCATGGCCAGCCTTGCGTCCGGGCGCCTCGTCAGTGCGATCGAGCTCAATTATCATTCTGGCGCCGCTCCCGAAATAACGGCAGCAGGTAGCGCGAGCATTCGGGATTTCCGGTTAAACGAGTCCGGCACCAAAGAGCAGCTGATCGCCTGGAAAGCGCTCCTGGCCCAGAAGTTCAACCTGAGCCTGGGCCCGAGCCGGCTTTCGGTCAGGGAAATCCACCTGCACGAGCCAAGCGTCAAGCTTTTCATCGATGAGGATATGAACGTGAATCTTGCCCGTGTGCTGAAAAACGGTCGCGGTGCCGAAAACCGGCCTGGAGCCCGCGCGCGGGAAAGGCCGCCCGGGAAAACAGGAGCAGGCCAGGAAGATCATTCGTTTCCCGTGGCAATTGCGCAATTGCGAATAGAGGAGGGAGCGCTCGACTTCGCTGACAAGAGCCTTGTCTTGCCTTTTTCGACCCATGTAAGCGAGCTCCAGGGCATTGTCGCAGGGATTTCGACCGCACCGGGAAGCCGTGCTGAAATAAGATTAAGCGGGCAGGTGGAGGACTATGGGGAAGCGAACGCCGCAGGAACGCTCTTGACAAGAGACCCAAGAGAATTCCTGGATATCGAGGCAAATTTCGAAAATATCAAAATGCCTCCGCTTTCGCCATACTCCGCCACTTTTGCAGGACGAAAGATCGCCGCGGGCAAGCTCTGGCTCACGCTGCATTACAAGATCGTGAAGGGCAGGCTGCTGGGCGAGAACAGGATAATGCTCGCGGACTTCAAGCTGGGCGAGCGGGTGGAGGCGCCCGGGGCACTCGATCTCCCCCTTGACCTTGCGATTGCCCTGTTGAAAGGGCCAAACGACAGGATAAACCTGGCGGTGCCGGTGAGGGGGGATGTCGGCAGTCCCAGTTTTGATTACGGGGTGGTCATACGCAATGCGCTCGCCACCGCGGTGCGAC
The DNA here is from genome assembly GCA_964466955.1 of uncultured Nitrosospira sp. GTDB lineage: Bacteria > Pseudomonadota > Gammaproteobacteria > Burkholderiales > Nitrosomonadaceae > Nitrosospira. Next base: position 14,474 of record CAYXQR010000097.1, on the reverse strand, counting down.
GCATCGTTACTTCTCCATTCCGGCTCCTTGCGCGTCTCACGGGTGCCGAGGATACGGAGGAACTGAGGAAAGTGGAGTTCGAGCCAGGCAGCGATGACATAGAGCCGTCCCAGCGTGAGCAGCTTGATATGCTGGCCGAGGCGATAAAACAACGGCCCGAGATCTCGCTGGTGGTGCAGGGGCCATACGATGCCGAGGTCGATGGAAGAAGCCTGCGACGCCAGGACGTGCGCCGCAATGTTCTGTCCGAGGCAGACGCCCTGGTCGAGGAGGGCGAAGATTTGGACTTCATTGCCTTTGGGGACGCCGGTATACAGAAGGCCCTGGAAAGATTGCTTGCCAAGCGGTCGGAAGGGGGTGCTGCGGAATTCGCGGAGATGTACAGGAAACGGACAGGCAGGGAACCTGACCGGGTCAATCCGCTGCTCGGGTTGTTTGGCCGGGGCAGTGAGGACCGGGAGTTCTACGAGGCCATGTTCGATCGCCTGGTCGAACTCGAGCCACTACCCCCCGAAAAGCTGGATGCGTTGGCGACAAACCGCGCGAGGGCGATTATCGAGGCCCTGCGACGAGCTGGCGTGGACCCCAGGCAAGTTACCGCCGGAGAGATAGAAGCCGTGACGGGCAAGTCAGGCGAGCCCGTCGTGGCAGAGCTCTCGTTAGGCACGGCACCGGTCGAATACTGACGACGAGGATGGTAAAAATGGGCTGACTCTTTTTAGTGGGCCCATATATGCCTGCGGCACAGCGTCAGTGACGTTTCCCCGCAAACCGGACAGTTCGAAACTACAGGCGGGCCGCTTCGTTGGTTTGAACTGACCTCTTATGGAACCGGAAACGTATGCCCTGCTGCTGGCGGGGCTCGGGTTGGCTGGATACATGGCGAGGCGCAGGAAAACGAAAGCCCGGCGACCCGTTACTGAGCCTGAATCGCCGCGGTTCTGATTATCGCTGCCCGTCCCGCGCCAGCCTGATGCCGCTGAACTGCCAGCAGGTTTTCGCGGGGAAGAAGTTGCGAAAGCTCGCGCGTATGCGTTCTCGCGGAATCAGGCAGGAGCCGCCGCGCAGGACGTTCTGGTTGACCATGGAGCGGCTGTTGTATTCCCCCACCGCTTCATCCCATACGACGGACATGGGCTCGTCCTCGTTGGGTTTCGCCGGGTGGTAGCCGGGGTAGGCGCAATAGCTGGAGCTGGTCCATTCCCACGCATCGCCGTAGAGCTGGCTGAGTTCGCCCGGCGGGGAGTCGGCCGGGCAGGGGTGGAAGCGGTTGTTGTCGCCGAATGAGCCCTTGATTTCCTGCTGCGAGGCGGCATGTTCCCATTCCATTTCCGTGGGCAGGCGCGCATCCGCCCAGCGGGCGTAGGCGTCCGCCTCGTAGTACGAGACGTGGATGACGGGCAGGTTGGGGTGCAGCGGAATCACGCCGTCGAGGGTGAATTCCCGCCAGCCATTGCCGTCGCCGCGCCGCCAGTAGAGCGGATGCGGGGGCGCGTCGGCTTTCCAGTCCCATCCCTCGGTGAGCCACAGTTCCGGCCGGTCATATCCGCCATCCTCCATGAATTCCAGGTATTCGCCATTGGTGACGAGGCGCGTTGCAAGCTGGTAGGGCTCCAGGTAGCGCCTGTGGCGGGGGGATTCGTTGTCGTAGCTGAAGCCGTCGCCCCGGTAGCCGATTTCCACCAGCCCGCCCTCGAAGGGCTGCCAGCCGAGCGGGGGAATGGCGCCGGCCGGGGACATGGCAACCGGTCCGCCCGCGGAATTCCGGTAAACGGGATCGAGCGGACTGCGCGAAAAGAGATGCTTGACGTCGGTGAGCAGGAGTTCCTGGTGCTGCTGCTCGTGGTGCATCCCGAGCACGGCGAGCATGCGCAGCATTTCATCCCCTTCGCGCTCGCGAAGCACGCGCTCCATGCGCTCGCTGACGTTCTGCCCGTAGTCGCGCACCTCCGACAGGGAAGGACGGGTGAACAGCCCGCGCCTGGGATCGGGGTGGGTTTGCCCCGACCGGTTGTAGGAGCTGAACATGGTGAGATAGGCGGGGTGGAACGGCTTGAAGGGCCGTTCGTAGTGCTGCAGGACGAAGTTCTCGAAAAACCAGGAAGCGTGGCCCAGATGCCACTTGACCGGGCTGGTTTCGGACATCGACTGGACGCAGCAGTCCTCTTCGCTCAGGGGCTGGATCAGGGCGAGCGTGCGTTCGCGAATGGAGGCGTATTTGTTAAATAATGAAGAAGACATGCGCATTCCTCGGGAGGTTTGATCAAGGCCGGGCCTGAGGCCCGGCTGTCCGGTAAGCGTCGTGGAATAGACTATCCTGAAAAAGGCGGAATCACAAATGCCAGGCAACCCGTCCGACGGAGGCGGGATTCATCGGGGCCGGACCGTCGGGGGAATTGGAAGCCTCCCGGAACGGAAGGCTCAGAAGGTGCAGACGGAAAATCCCCGGAAGGAGCGGTGTTTTCGGTTACGATACGTCTTGCATCCTGCCATGCATGTGCCGAAACGGGGGTTCAAGGAACGGATGACCGGACGGACCGGATGGACCGGATCAGGAAGCGGCAGGGGCGAAATCCACGGCGAGGAATTGATGCGGATAAGAATAACAGGGGAAAAATCCTTCATGGATGAGCTGGGCGCGGAGCTGGCGCGGGATGGGGTACGGACCGAAGCGGTGGAAACCTCCGCCGACCGGGCGGAACTGCGCCTCGGGCTGTTCGAGTGGGCGGCCATTCTCGCCATCGTGGTGAACGTCGCCAAGCTGATCGAGTACCTCATGGCGATCATTCGCCGCCTGAACGAGAGCGAGAAGCGCCAGCTGGAGGTGAAGAGCGCGGCCGCCACCACGGTGCTGGAGATCCGCGGGGGAATGACGGCGGAAGAACTGGCCAGGCTGCTCGCGCCTCATCAGCCCCAGCAATCCCGGCAGCCGGGGCAGCCCGGTCAGCCTCATCAATCGCCGGAGGGCGGAAAGGAGCCAGCTGAGACCAACACCACGGACAACACCACGGCTGAGCCGGCGCCTGATGACGACGATAAAAAAAGCTGAACCAGCCGCCGACGGGATGCGCAAGCCGTTACGCTCGCGGCCGCGCGCTCCGGTGCAGGGCTCTGCACCCGGGGCCGATTTTTACCAGGATGACTACGGCGGCTTCAGCCCGCTCTTTCCCGGCGTCACCATCCGCATTGCCTCCCAGGCTGCCTGGGACGAATTCATCTCTTTCCTCACTTCCGATACCTTGCCGGGAGACCGGCAAGAGCCGCCGGGGCCGATTTTCATGCGTTCCGTGGTGGAGCACGAGATCCGCCACTACCACGACTTTCTCCTCGGTTCATACAACGGCATGCTGTTTCGCTGCCGGCTGGAAGCGGTGCAGAACGCGACCGAGGCGCTGCATCGCATCGCCGAACTGCCGGGCGAGATTCTGCCCCTGCCGCTGACGCGCTGGATCACGCTCTCCGATGAGGAGCGCGAAGCGCAGCTGGACGAATGGGCGCAGTTCAGCGGCGATGGGAAGAAGCCCGTTCCGATCGATGTGCCGTTCATGCCGAAGGAGGCGCTGCTGGAACCGCTCGAAGCCGGGCTGTACGTCATGCAGGAGATGGAGGATGAGGGCGCCGGAAGAATATTTTCCGTGTCGGCGGTAGCGGCTGCCCGCAGCTACGCCCGACTGCAGGAGCTGATGCATGGTGACGCTTCCCGGCACCGGGACCTGATCAATCCCGGTCAAATCCAGGAGGTACTCGCCCTGACGGTGCAGCTTTGCGCGGTATTGCAGGCGCAGGGCGAGCAGCAGGCGAGGATTTTCGTCGATTTTGCCCTGAACGATCCCGGATTGCCGGCGGGCAGGCTGTGGCGGGTGCTTGCTGGCATGTCTGCACGGTGGATAGGGGGCATCCCGCGCCGCGATGGGGAATTTGGCGTGGTGCTTGCCGCCAGTTTCCAGATCATGGCGATCGGCACCTGGACATTGCTGGGGGCGTATGCGAGCGAAGGCGATGCCGCTTCCCCCGCCGAGCGGCTGAAGATGCTGATGATGCATTTCAGCAAGGACAAAGACGGGAGGAATCTCGCCCTGGACGTTGCCGCCACCTGGGACTACTGGGATGGCGCGCTGGGCGTCCACCCCTGGCGCGCGTCACTGCACGAGTCGCTGAAGTGGGCCAGGCGCGGCGGCAGTTTCTACGGAAAGGCGCACGAGCTGTCCACCCCCGGCTGGCGGGAAGGTATCAGCGCCGCCATCCACGCAATGATGAAAGCTTATGCGGATGACCAGCGCAGGCTGATCGAGTACGCGCTCGGCCATCCGGACGACCTGGTGGATGTAGCGGGTTATCTCAACCTTCCCGTCGGCCGGCTGCCCATGCCGCTGCTGCGCGTGCAGATGGACGGGACGGCGCTGGACCTGAACACTTTGAACCGCAAGCTCATCGAGCCGGTCATGACTGTCGGGCTGGAGGGAGGCATCGAAGGCGTGATCACCGGCCTGCTGAAAATGGCCACGCCTGCCTGGCGCGATCGTGCCGCCGACGCCATTGCTTTTGAGCATATCGCGCAGCTGTGCGATTTCGTTTTTTCCCCTCAGGAGCCGCAGGGACCGCAAGGGCGTTCCCCCCTGCTGCGGGATATGCTCACGGAGGAGATCGGCAGGATCACGGGCAAGACCGTGCGCTTCATCCTGTGACCCGATCCTGAACATCATGGATACCGGCAAACGGAACGCCGGCCGGGAATAGGAGCCAGAGGGAACAGATACAGATATAGAGCGGGGGAACGGAGGCAGGAGGGACGACTCCAACCTCTTTCACTGACGATCCAGCAGACAGCCCATGAGCCAGACCAGCCCGAAGCCCAGGAATTCCGTGCCGAAATCACCAAAATTGCTTGATTTTTCAGACATCAGGTTCGAGGACCGGTTCGTGCGCGAACTGCCGGGAGACGCGGAAGCGCGCAATGCTCCCCGGCCCGTGCGCAATGCCTGCTATACCCTGGTCGACCCGACGCCGGTGCGCGCGCCACGCCTGCTGGCCTGGGCAGACCCGGTGGGGGAATTGCTCGGCATCGCGCGGCCATCGTCCTCCACAGGGCTGGCGGCGGAAGTGCTGGGGGGCAACCGCGTGCTGCCGGGCATGCAGCCTTATGCCGCACGCTACGGCGGGCACCAGTTCGGCCACTGGGCCGGGCAGCTCGGCGACGGGCGCGCCATCACCTTGGGAGAGATCATCGGTCCCGACGGCATCAGCCGGGAACTGCAGCTCAAGGGAGCAGGCAAAACGCCCTATTCGCGCACGGCGGACGGGCGGGCGGTGCTGCGCTCTTCCGTGCGCGAATTCCTGTGCAGCGAAGCCATGCACTGGCTGGGCGTGCCAACCACGCGGGCGCTGAGCCTGGTCGCAACCGGCGAGCAGGTGGTGCGCGACATGTTTTATGACGGCAATCCGCAGGCGGAGACCGGCGCCGTCGTCTGCCGGATTTCGCCCTCGTTCGTGCGCTTCGGCAGTTTCGAGATCCTGGCAGCGGAAAAAGAACCGGAAAACCTTAGGCGGCTGGCCGACTACGTGATACGTGCGCACTTTGGCGAGGAATTCCCGCAACTGCAATCCGCTTCCCCGGCAGCGGCGGATTATGCCGCATGGTTCGAAACGATCTGCCGCCGCACCGGGGAACTGATCGCCCACTGGATGCGCGTGGGTTTCGTGCATGGGGTGATGAATACGGACAACATGTCCATCCTGGGGCTGACCATCGACTACGGGCCTTATGGCTGGCTGGAAGGCTTCGACCTGCACTGGACGCCCAACACCACCGACGCGCAGAGTCGGCGCTACTGCTATGGCAACCAGCCGCAGATCGCGCAGTGGAACCTGACCCGGCTTGCAGGTGCGCTGACTCCGCTGGTCGGGGACCACGCCCTGCTGGAGCATGGGCTGGCCGTCTACGGGGAGACATTCAACAATGCGTGGAGCCGCATGCTGGCCGACAAGCTGGGGCTGACTTCGCTTGGCCATCCGGACGACGACACCCTGCTGCGCGATCTGTTCGGGCTGCTGGGGCAGGTCGAGACGGATATGACGCTTTTCTTCCGCACCCTGATGGCCGTTCCCACCGGAAGCGGAACGGCGCCCGGAGATGCCGACGGCATGGAAGACCACATGCTGGCCGAGCTGTTCCGTCCCGCCTTCTACGACGGGCAGGCCGCTTTCGCTCCATCCCATCTGGGGCCGTTCGCGGGATGGCTGCGCCGCTATATCGCGCGCGCAAGACTGGATGGGATGGAGGGACCGGGAGGGACGATGGAAACGGGGGGGACGGGTGCAAAAAAAGGGGAAGCGGCCCGGCAGGAGCGCATGCGCCGCGCCAATCCGAAATACGTGCTGCGCAACTACATGGCGCAGCAGGCGATCGAGGCGCTGGAACAGGGCGATGATTCGGTGCTCCTCCGGCTGATGGATGTCCTGCGCCACCCGTACGACGAGCAGCCGCAACACGAAGATTTAGCGGCCCGGCGACCCGAGTGGGCGCGCAACAAGGCCGGCTGCTCCGCCCTGTCGTGCAGTTCCTGACCAGCGTGCCGTCGCTTGCCGCTTGCGGAGCCTGCTCTGCGGCGCGGCCCGTGCCACGTTTTGTTTGCAACCGGCGGCCACACGTCCCCGATGCCGGCGTGAAACCCTTGTCGACAGGCCCTGAATGAGCGCGGTGCCGGAAAATCCGGGAGGGAAACCGGGGGCCGCGCTGACCGAAGCTGTCGCGCATGATGTCGGGCCTGAAGCCGGGCCTGAAGTCAGGCATGATGAGGCCGGCGAGCCGCTCCCGCCGGAGGTTCCGGCCGGGGCCAATGGCATCGCCACTGCGGTATGGATACTGGCCGTGATCGCGGTCGTCGCCGCCCTGTATCTGGCGCGCGCCTTTTTCGTGCCACTGCTGTTCGGCATACTGGTCAGCTATACGCTCGGCCCCCTCGTGGATGGCCTGGAACGCTGGCGCATTCCTCGGGTGATCGGCGCCGCGCTGGTGCTGGCCGTGGCAGTCGGCGGCGTTTCGTGGATGGCGGTTTCCCTCAGCGCCGATGCGGGCGAGATCGTCGACAGTCTTCCGGATGCGGCGCGCAAGCTACGCCAGAGCCTGCACAGCCTGCATGCAGGCGAGGCGGGGGTGATCCAGCAGATACAGAAAGCAGCCAACGAGCTTCAGCGGGCGGCGGCCGACGCGGGCCTGGAATCCCCGCAAGCGGCGGTGGGGGTGTCAGGCGAGCCGGAGGGTGTCAGGCAGCTGCGGGATTTTCTGCTCGCGCAGTCCGCGCTGCTGGCCTCTTTCGCGGCGCAGACCCCGGTGGTCCTGCTCCTCACCTATTTCCTGCTCGCGTCCGGCACGCACTTCCGCCGCAAGCTGGTGAGGCTGGTCGGTCCCTCCCTGAGCCGCAAGAAGGACGTGGTGCGCCTGCTCGAAGAAGTGCACGTGCAGGTGCAGCGCTACCTGCTGGTCCTGCTGATATCGAACACCGTGATCGCCCTTCTCACCTGGCTCGCATTCGAAGCGTTCGGGCTCGAGCATGCCGGGGTATTCGGCGTGGCGGCGGGCATACTGCGTTTCATTCCCTATCTCGGCGCGCTGGCCGTTGTTGTCGCCAGCGGCATCGCCGGCCTGCTGCAGTTCGGCTCCATTCCCATCGCGCTCGCCATCGTCGCCACTTCCGTGGCCATTTCGGCCGGAGTAGGCCTGGTGCTGACCACCTGGCTGCAGGGCAGGTTCGCCCGGGTGAACGCAGCAGTGCTGTTCATCGCGCTGCTTTTCTTCGCCTGGCTGTGGGGCGCCGCCGGCCTGCTGCTGGGCGCGCCGCTGCTCGCCATCGCCAAAGTGGTGTGCGACAACATCGAACCGCTCAAGCCCATCGGGGAACTGCTGGGGCGGTAGCGGGGTTTCAGGAGTTTCCACATCGAATCAGCCCCGGCTGGTCACTCCTGCCGCGGGAAGATGATCCTGCATGGCGCGATCATGCGGGATTTGGCATTACCAGCGGCCTCTGGGCAATCGTGCGGGTGGAGCACTCGCGCCGGGACTGGTTCGATCGAATGTTTCATCGCACCTACTGGCGTGACCATTGCCAGCTGACCCCATGATGCGAGGCTGGAGCCCATGCCTGTTCCTGCTCCTGCTCTCGCTGGAATGCGTCGCCGGCGCGCCAACGCCCTATGTCGATCAGACGGTCGAGCGTGACGGCGTCTCCATGAGGGTGCGTGTCGAACCGCTGGAGCAGGACGCGCCTTCTTCCCCGGTCGCGGGCCAGACGGTCCGCCTGCGGCTGGAAGGCAAGCGACTGGGAGACGCCCGCCCGCTCAGCAGTTGGGCAATCGGGGCCTGGCTCGACAGCGCGCTCGACCCGACATCCGGCGCTGTTCCTGTCTGCGGACAGCGGGTGGCCCGGTACCTCAGCGGGAATCTGATGCAGCGCCCCCTGCTCGATCTCATCGGCTATTATGTCCTGAGCCTAGATCGGGAGCCCAGCGTATCAATACTGGACCCGGCGGTCAGTTTCAGCGGGCGCAGCAGCCTCTATTCCACCATGAAACTCGATGGCAGGGGTTTCGACTGGGTGAAAACGAGCGACGATGCCCTCCTGTTCGTCGCTTTGTCACAGGAAAAAAAGCTTACCGTCAGCGACCTGCAGGCCATGCAGGTGCTCGATCATCTTCCTTTGCGCGGCCAGCCGACGCGGTTGGCCCTGCAACCGGACGAACGCCTTCTCTGGGTGGGCCAGGCAGGGCCGCAACGCGAGGAGAGCGCCGTTGAGGTGATCGACACGGTCACAAAAAAACCGGTAGCCCATATCGCGCTGCCGGATGGGCACCATGAGTTTGCGTTTTCCGGCGACGGGCGTCACGCTTATATCAGCAGCCGCCAGTCCCGCAGGCTTGCCGTGGCCGATACCGGCACGTTCGGCGTCCTGCGCGATATCAGCCTGGAATTCGAACCCATCGGCCTGGTTTTCGTGGAGAAAGCTCAATCGTTATGGGTGACCGACGGAAAAACGGGACGGGTTCACCGGTACGATCCCTCGGGCGCTCCCCTGGACAGCATCATGATCGAACCCGGCATCGGGCCGGCAAAGACCACCCCCCGCGCAGCGCCGCCCGATGCCATTCTCCACTGGGATGAAGACCAGGTTTTGCAGCCGAAGCCTGATCCGGAGCGGGCGATCAGGCAGGTGGTGATAACGGATGAACAGGGCAAACCCGCCACTCCTCCGGAAAGCAATGCAAGATAGCGGGGAAACCGCTCGCTGCCGTCTCGTTGACCCTGGCCCAGGGACGACGCACCTGGCCAGCCTGAAACTCCTTCAACCACGTATAGCCACTTAACCTTATAGACAAAGATCGAGGCGCCACCCAGATGCACAGCAAAGCCAGCCATCCACTCCTATAATGGATTTGAAGATCGTTTCTTAATAACAGGGTTCATCCCTGAAAAAAAGAAAAGGAAACGAAAGAGTATGGGCATCGGTTTTCTGGAATCCATTGCTTTTTCCGCCTCCCGCTGCTGTCACGAGGCAGAGGGAACGCCTGTCTTAGCCGGTATTCCGGCGGCAGGGTCCGTTATCCTTACTAACGCGCTGACCCGGTACGCATCTGCTTCTGTCCCGAAGGAAGCGATTCTCAGAATAGCGGCTCCCCGAAGCATCCTGTCCCCTCATCCCGCGTTTACATTATGTGAGGGCCAACCGGAGGTTATCTCGACATGATGCACTCGGTGAAAGAGCCGCTTGCCGGACTGGCGCTGCTCGTCATCCTGGGATTTCTGATCTGGTACAACCGCCCGCTCGAAAACCCCCGCCTGCTCGATCCTTATCTCCAGGATGAAACCGCGCGCCTGACCGGCCAGGGTGCTTATGAAGCCTGGTTGTGGCAGGACCCGTTCGGCTTCGATCCGGACTATGGCTTGGGCGGAGCGGCGGAGGAGTGGGCTTTGGCCGCCAGGGGGAAAAAGCGCGATGAAAATTTCAGCACGGCGGTTCCAGCCGGCTTGACGTGCAAGAAATCCCTCAACGGAGTCCTCAATCTCGACAAAAACGGAAGCAAAGGAATTCCTGAACGGATCGTACTGGCGCCACTGGTGAAAGTCGCTCCCCGGACGGTAGAAAACAAGGAGATGCGCACGCGGCAGCGCTATGCGGTCGTGGCCGGCCTGGTAGAGGCCGGCTACCGTCCGCTGGAGCCGGGCTCGCTGAATTTTTGCTCCATCCAGGAGAATCGCCATAAGAAAAATGGCAGCGAAAAGGATCGCCGTGAATATGATATGCGCTGGGAACGTTACCAGCACGAGCCCACGTCCAAAGAGGGTGAATCCGAAACCAGCAAACCCGATATTGTCGTTGCCTGGATCGACAGCGGGATAGTGACCGATGAGAGGAAATTCCCCGCGGAACATCCGTGCACCAAGAGTTGCGATTTTGCTTTCAAGAATCTGCTGAAAGAGATCGGCAAGAATAACAAGCTCTACCTCTTCGATGTGGGCGATGTACTGGATTCAGAGCGTTCTACCCAGGTACTGGATCACATCCGATGCCTCAAAAATCCGAGTGCCGGTTCAGCAGGGGCGAAAGGCGGAAACAAGGGGCAGGTTGGATGCAGCCGGGCTGGAGATATCCAGTTCCTCAAGCTTGCCGGAATGGAAGTCAGGGAAAAGCAGGACAGATGCAATGCCGAGTCAAACGCCGAGCCATCCGCCCAAGCGGGAAAGGAGGGTCAGGAAGCAGGCAAAAAGCCGGCCGGCAAGTCAACTGAGGAGCCAAAGCAGTGTGGCAACAAAACTACCACTGATGAGGCAGGCAGCGAAAAGCTGGCAAGACTGCTGGCGAAAGAATTGATGTTGCGCGGTGTCACCCGCCCGTCGCAAGTGATGATCATTTCGGAACATGGATCGGACAATGCGGTGACGCTGGCGGGCAATCTCCGGAAATCCCTGGCTGGACGGCTTGCGAACCGGGAATGCGCCAAACCGGAATGCGGTAAGCCGACATCCACTGACAGCAACAGCGACGCAGCCTGCTGTTCCGATGAAATAAGAAATGTCTTTTATCTGAAGAGCGTGGATGGAAAAATCCCCGGAATCCGAGATAAATATGGCAAAGATAAAAACGACAAGGATGAAAAAGACAGGGATGGAAAAGGCAGAAATGAAAGCGGGCGGGCGGACAAAGGCGAAAAGGCTCCTTCCATCGAACTGCGTCATTCGCCGCCTCTGTCTGTCGGCGCAAGCCAGCTGGATTACTTCCATCGGCTCGCGGAAGAAATGAACCGTGCCCATCATGTTGTGGATCTCGATAAACGCGACAGCGGCGTCAGGGCTGTAGTCATCCTCGGCAGCGATTTCCATGACAAGCTGCGGATCATCCAGGCCTTGCGTGAAAAGATGCCGCATCTCCTGATTCTCACCACCGATCTGGATACGCGGATGCTTCACTCGAAGCACTGGCGGGCCACCAGAAACCTGGTTGTCGCCTCCCATTTCGACCTGCGGCTGCGTGAGAAACCCAATGCTGATATAGACGAGGTGATTAAAGAAGATAAAAAGGAAACTGATAACCCTCACTTCTGGGAACGCGCATATCAGAACCAGTTTCCTCCCTTTCGGGACAGCCATCAGACCAGTATCTTCTACCGCACTCTCAGCATCGCCGAGGACGGTGCCAGGGGTATCCAAGAGTCAGCGGAAACCTTTCCCCGCATTTTTGAAGTCGGTCGAAATGGTTTTGTCCGCTTGGGCAGCGTGGAAAAAAATAACATGCTTGATTATCACCCTCCCGACGATACTCGAAATAATACCGCTAAAGAGCTATGGCTTTTGCTCCTGATTGCGGTTTCCCTCATCGTTTTTCACTGGGCGATACATCCCGGGTCCAGTTCATTATCCAGATACCTGTTCTTCGGTACGTCAGCAATATTCGCACTTGCATTCGGTTTTGGGACGAATGTTTTCAGCAACAATGAATTGAAGGAGCAATTCAGCTTTACAACTGAACAGGCGCTGCTCCTGCTCCTGATCGTCGTGTCCCTTATAGGATTTTTCTGGCCTGCACGCGCCAGGTACCGGATATTCTTTAGATGGTTGTTCTTCATGACGCCAGCAATAGCTGTGATAGCCCTTGGTTTCGGGACGGACGTTTTCAATACGAATGAATTGAAAGAGCCCCTCAGCTTTGCTGATGGCGTAAGCTTCTGGCCGACCTTGTTTATACAAGTCATTGCGATTCTTTTGGCGTGCGCGTATTTTCTTTGGACCATGTTCAAGCTTGACATGAGTTCTTGCCGCCTTGCAGTACGGTATTTTCCAAATCAACCATGGTTAAGAATAAGGGAACCGAACTTAAGGGAGTGGCTCACGGTTCTTTTTCTCATATTGACAATTTTTGCTTACGCAGTGAACGATGTCTATCCGTCGAAATTTCCCTTTTGGTGGTGTTTCGGTTTTCTATTATGGATTGTTGCCATAGTTTATATGCCGCACTCTTGGAATGGTGTTTCGACCGAACGGAAAAGGTGGCTCTTTGTTCTCGTAGGCACGATCATTGTCTATGTATTGATTGATGTTTATCCACTGGAATTCCCCTTTGGGTCATATTATTTCGGCCTCCTTCGCAGTCATCTTCCGCTATTGGTGCACGCCATAATCCTGGAATTTCCATTCTGGCTGTATGTCGCCCTCCTTCTCTGGGCTGCTGCAATTGGGCACTTGATAAGCTCTTGGAATGACGTGTCAAAAAGAATAAAAGGCTGTTTCCTGGTTCTCACATTGACGATTGTTGTCTACGTATTAATTGGTATTTATCCGTTGGAATTTACCTTTTGGTTGTATTTCGGCTTCCTCGTTCTCTTGGGCGCTGCAATTTATATTCCGCGCTCCTGGAATGATGTTTCAATCAAGCATTGGATGCTGAACAATGATTGGCACCCTTTTGGTCAGGTAAATCCCGAACCTACCCTGTGGTGGCAATACCGTGGACTTGGCTTTTTTTGGCCTCGTGTCACTCGTGTCATGGCCATGTGGCTGATCTTTGCCCTCATCGAAACCCTGCTGGTGTACGTGCTACCTCCCTGGCCGTTGCCTTGGCGGGGCGCTGTCGATCCGGCCAACTGGTTCGATGTGATTCACCTGGCCCCGTGGATAGGCGTATTGAGCTTTACGGCAACGATGCTTCTGCTCTTTTTCGTACTCGATGCGGTGAGATTGAATTTTTACTGGATCAGGAAGCTGTGCACACAGCATCCATGGCTCGGAGGTTCCGTTCCTGATCGTCTTGATTATTCATTGGTTTCTCAGCGACTTGAGGGACTTGAAAATATCATTTCGCTGGTCGCCGCGAGAACGCGGGCGGTCGACAGGCTGATCTACTACCCGATGTTTTGCATCATGCTGATGCTGCTTGCCAGGATCACCTATTTCGACAACCAGGAATTCCCGCTCAGCAAAGGCATCACCTTCGCCGTGGCGATTTCGTTTCTGTTTTTCTCCGGTTTCGCGCTCCGGCACGAGGCGGACGAGCTCAGGAATTGCGTCAGGAAGAGCTTGCATGACCTGCGCGTGAATAACGCCACCCGAAGAATAGATGAAACCATCAGCAGGATAGACGCCATCGACGAAGGCGCGTTCCAGCCCATGCTGGAGCAGCCCGTCATGCAGGCATTGCTGATCATGCTGGCCTCGGTCGGCCTTTTTGCCGGCGAATATCTCAAGGTATTTGGATGATGCGCGAAGAAACGGGCCAGTTCAGCGGCTGACCTACACCCGCTTCCGCGCCCGCTTCTGCTGGCCGGTCGATCAGCCGCCATCGCAACCGCCGCAGCCGCATCCGCTGCCATCGCCGGAGTCTTCTTTGCCTCCACCAGCCTGAGCTTCATCCGCCGCGTAGTCATTGTCGAGAGCATGCCGGAATCCATCCGGAATGAGCAATCGTGCATCGATTTCGAACAGGAAGGGCAGCCGCTGCGGCTTTCTGCGGTCGATTCCTTCCCATTGGCAGGCCAGCCGCCAGGCATTTTTCATTCCTGCATTGGCTCCATTGGATACTGCTCCGGTCGTGGGGGTCGCGTTTGGTGTTCCGCTGGCTGGCACGTGGTGCAGGAAGCGGTTCAGTCCTTTCTTGCAAAAGTCAGTGTATTCGCGCGTAAACAGAATGAACTCGTGCCATGCGGCATCCACCGCCTGCGAGGGCATCGATACCTTTCCGCCCCTCGCTGCGTTGCACAGCATGAAGTATTGCCGCAGCCCCAGCATGACCTGGGAGAGATGTTCCTCGGACAAATGGGGATAGCGTTTCCAAACCCGCTCCCTGACAGAAGCTGGGAATTCATACGAACGAAGATAGCGTGAGCGCTCTGCCTCATTGGTCCAGCGTATGCAGCAGTAGAGGGAGAGGCCCAGGACAGGCAGCAGAAGCCACGAGTCCCGTATCAGAAACAGGAGCAAGCTGCCGCCAGCA